>JAHFFX010000030.1 GCA_023247755.1 Candidatus Omnitrophota bacterium
ATCTCCAGGCCCGCCCCGGCGGTCGTCGTGCCGATGGCGATGCGGTCCGTTGAGGTCGTGTTATAAACGACCGTCCCTCCGTCCGTCCAGCCGCCGGCGGTGGTGATATTGGTAATCCCTGCCCCGTCTCCGTATATCACACCATCGACTTCCAGGTCGCCTTCCACATATAATTCGCCGGAGGCGGTGGCGTTGGTATCGGTCCCCGCGCCGGTCCAGATGCGCACCTCATCGCCGCGCACGTCCAGGATACCGGTTGGAAGGGTGGTCCCGATACCGATATTACCCGTGTTGTCGATATAGGCCCGATAAGCGCCGTTGGTCACGAAAGCGATCTCATCCGTATTGCCTAAAGTCATTCCGGTGTTCGAATTTGCGGCACCCTGAAAAGTGTAAGCAGGCGCGCCAACGCTGCCGCCGCCGGCACGAAAACGGTTCGCCTGGACATTACCATTGACGTCCAGCTTCTCCGCCGGTGCGGTCGAGCCGATCCCCACCGCCCCATCATCGAGGACGATGAATTTCGAAGCCAGCGCCGAATCCCGGACCTGCAGGGAAGCTGTGGCGCTGGTGGTTCCCGCACCGACAACATCCAGCCGGCCGGTGGGCGCGGTCGTCGAGATACCGACGTTGCCCGAGGCGTCGATCCTCAAGCGGTGCACCCCGTTCGTAGAAAAAGCGATCTGGTCCGTGGCGGGGGTGTACATACCCGTGTCTTGATTGGCCGCTCCCTGGAAGGAATAGGCCGGCCCCGCCGGGGCATCGGCAACAATGGCGAAGATCCGGTTGACCGCTTCATTACCGGCCACATCCAAAGCATTGGAAGGATTTGCCGAGCCGATCCCCACGCTCCCGGAGATCACCGCGTCGCCCAGAACATCCAGCTCGGTCCCGGCGGCCGGGGTCTTGCCAATCCCCAACTGATTGTAGATCTCCACCTGGGAATTCGTCGTGTCCGCGATTAGGACATCACCGGCGTCCGCGTCCTTGCGCACGAGCAGCGCTTCCGGATCGGTATAATCCACCGTGAACGTCCCGTCCTGATTAAGACCTCCCGTCTGCGTCAGTGTCCCGGTGATCGTGATGTTGTCCACCACCGCGTTGTCACCCAGATAGGTGTTGCCATCGACCTCGAGGTCCCCTTCCACGTACAGGTCTCCCGCCCCGGTCGCGTTGGTGTCCGTCCCCGCCCCGGTCCAGATTCGAACCTCATCCCCCCGCACATCGAGGATACCCGTCGGCGTCGTTGTGCCCACGCCGATCGCGCCACTGTCCGTGAATATCGTCTTGGCAGCCAAATTCGAATCAAATATCTGTATCGCAGATGTCGCTGAGCTAGAACCGATACCAACCACATCGAGACGCGCCACCGCCGAAGTCGTACCCAACCCGATCCGGTCGGTGACCGTAGTGGTGTACACCGTCGTTCCGCCATCCGTCCAGCCGCCCGCGGAAGTCAGGTTGGTGATTCCCGAACCGTTGCCATAAATGACCCCGTCCACCTCGAGATCGCCTTCAACATAAAGCTCGCCGGCCGCGGTCGCGTTGGTGTCAGTACCGGCCCCCGTCCAGATCCGCACCTCATCGCCGCGCACATCGAGACGCCCGGTGGGCGCCGTTGTACCGATCCCAACACTGCCGGAACTATCGATACGCATCTTTTCGCCGCCGACAGTGCCAAAATACAACACGCCCGATCCAGAATTTCCTCCGATGTAGTTCGCGCTATCACCGAACTGGACAAAACCGGCCGTAGTAATTCGGATGTCCCCGTTAACCTCGAGGGGCGTGGCTGGACTCGTCGTTCCAAACCCAACGTTGCCTTGCACTAAAAGGCCATTGGCCGGCGCGGTATTCGCTCCCGAATAAGCGGCACCGATCACCGCCCCACCTTCGACATCGAGTTTGTTCTGGGGCGCGTTCGTGCCGATCCCCACGTTGTCCGTCAGGGTCGAAAGATAAACATCGGTCCCTCCGTCCGTCCAGCCACTGGCGCTCAGACCGGTGATCCCCGAACCATTACCGTAAATAATGCCATCGACTTCGAGATCGCCTTCAACATAAAGTTCCCCTGCGCTCGTTGCATTGGTGTCCGTGCCCACCCCGGTCCAGATACGGACCTCATCGCCGCGCACATCGAGACTTCCCGTTGGAGTCAAAGTTCCGATCCCGATCTGCCCAGCAGAGGACAGAACAGAGGAATTGTTCCCGAATGCGGCATTATTGACAAAATTGAATCCGGAAGTGGTCATGGAGGCGTTAGGGGTGCCGCTCGCCTCGAAGATCAAGGGAGAGGCCCCGTAAGTATCAAAGACCCCGGGCTGCAAACGGATCCCAACGCCACCGGTGCCGACGTCCAGCAGCGAACCGGGAGCGGAAGTGCCGATCCCAACGCTGCCGGAACTGTTGATGGTGATCCGCCCGGCGGACGCGGTCTCATCGCTCAACAGCAGGTTCCCGGCATTGGTGGAATAGATCGAATATTTCCGACCGCTGGTCGTATTTTGCATGATGAGTCCCGAGATCCCGGCGGTCGTCGTCTGGATCGTTCCGCCGACCTCCAAAGGACGGGAAGGATTCGTCGTCCCGATCCCGACATTCCCCTGGACCAGCAAGCCGTTGGCGGGAGCAACCTCAATACCTCCATATCCTCCGCCGATCACCGCCGCGCCCTGCACATCCAGTTTGTTCTGCGGCGTGTTGGTGCCGATCCCGACGTTATCCGTAGCCGTCGCCAGATGAACCTCGGTCCCTCCGTCCACCCAGCCGCCGGTGCTGATCCCGGTCAGCTGCGAGCCGTCACCGTAAATGAACCCGTCGACCTCGAGATCGCCTTCCACGTAAAGCTCGCCCGCCGAGGTCGCGTTGGTGTCGGTTCCTGCGCCGGTCCAGACGCGGACCTCATCGCCGCGGACCTCGAGCCGTCCGGTCGGGGTCGTCGAGCCGATGCCGATGCCGATGTTCTCATTGGAATCGATGGTGACGGCAATGGCGTTCGAAACATCGTGAATCCCGGAATCGGTGAGCGTCGTGGAGGCGCTCCATTTGGGAATGCGGTCGGTCGATCCCGACCCGCCGATCGTGCCGCCGCTGCCGATGGTCCCCGCCACAAAAACATTGCCGTTGGCATCGACCCGGAATTTGGAAGACCCGAACACTTGAAAGTCGACAAGATTCCCGGAGAAGCCGGATGCGGTGTTCATGGCCACTTGTGTGCCGCTGGCATTTCCGGCGAATGTGCCGCTGGCCGCCCCGTCCCAGGGGCCGGAGCCGATGGAGACCAAACCGTAATTCGCGGAAATCGTTCCGTTATAGATCTGGAAGAAACTGGAAGTCCCCACCAACATGTCCAAAAGTTTATTGGCGGTGCCGGGGGCGGAGCTTTCCGTGGCCACCAGTTTCAAGAGCGTGTAATTGCCGCTCGTCTTGCTGATCGTCGCGCTCAGCTGATAAGCCGTATCTGAACCGGTCCCGTTCTTGGTAACGGCCCCGATCAGACTGTAGCCGGTCTCCGGCGTGAGGGTAAGATTGCTGCCGCAGCTGAGCAGGTTATTAAGGTACAAGTTCGCCCAACAGGACCCGGAAGCCCCCAAGTTGTAAAGATTATTCTGAGCGGGCAGGATGTGATAGGCGCTGGAGATCCCGGAATCGGCATAGATCCGGCCGCCGGACTCGAGGATACCGGTGATGAAAAGGTCATCGTTGGTCGTCGCGTAGGTGTTAGTGACGGTCTCATCGCCGATCTGCGTGTTCCCCCCTTCACCGGGAGTAATCACGAGATCTTCATTATCGGTCGTGGTGATGTCGACCGGAACGCCGTCAAAGAGGAGCTGGCCGGCGTCGGCGGCGGGAGCAAATACTATAAAAAGGAGAAGCCCTGCAATGACCAGCGTTCCGATGGACGATGGAGGATGGAGGATGGACGAAAAAGCGTTCACAGCAATCGCCTTTACGTCCCCGCCTCGGCCTTGGGCCTCAGCAAGGCCAAGCCTCATCCCTCGTCCCTCACCCCTCGTTACAGTGGTTTTCATTTTGATCATTCCACGCTGAACATGAACGCCGGTTCCGTGTCCAAGGGCTTTTCGGTATTACGGAACGTCCCCTTAAGAGTGATGACCCCTTCCCCCGTCGATACGACCTGTCCGCCCTTGCGGATGTGTACGGCATCTTTGGTCACATCCTCGGGATCGATCTCGCCGCTGATGAAATCCTGGGTCTTGTACAGCGGGTTCTTTCGCCCTCCCACGATGAGCGACTGGGCCTGGAAGGTTTCCGAGCTCACCACCTGCGCGTTCTTGACATCGATGATGACATCATCCTGCGCGCCCGGCTTCCCCGAGGGGTCCCAGTTGGAGTCGTCCTCCCAACTGACCGTGTCCCCATCGCCGGTCCAGAGCTTTTCTTCGGCAAAGGCGGTAACGGAAAATACCAGAAAACAAAGGAGCAGGGCCCCTTCGGTGAGATTCAATGATCTTGGTCGGCGTTCGCTCATGGCTTCACGAAAAGTACGGCACCCTCCACATCCATTTTCTTGACCTCAAGGAGCACATTCCCTTCCAGCAGGACCGCGTCCTCCAGTCCATCATCATCGTAATCGAACCGTCCGCCGGGGCCCAGGCTCAGAAGATTGATCCCGGACTCCAGGGACATCTTGGGCTGATCGGAAAAAACGATGTTGCCCTCCGGATATTCGATGGAATAGCTTTCCAGGACAGCCGGGCTCAACTGCGACAATTTGGAAAAAATGAATTTCACCTGCCATTCCTTCGCACCGCCTTCCGGATGAGCCGCAAGGACCAGCTCGTCCTTGTTGTCGACGCCATATAAGTTCGTAACGACCAGCGCCCGGATGTTCTCGGAATCAGGGATGGGGAATTCCAGGTCCTCTTTCAGATCGATGTTCCCGGTGCGGGCGGGGGCGTTGCGCAATGCAATGAAATTCACGGCTTCCCGGCGGCGGCCGGCCTTGCTTTCGGCGGTGAGCGCGATCTCCACGCCGGTGATCCGGGATACCTCTTCCGCGGTCACGGAACCGTTCACGCCCAGCTCCTGATTGAGATTATCGTAAAAACGAAAAAGCAGCTCGGAGAGCTTGATGCCGAAAGGGTTCTGCGAGATCTTCCTCAAACCTTCGGCGGTTTCCTCATAGACCGCTTTTTCCTGAGGATCATAGCGAAATGTCGTGACCACGTCGGCGTCCTTTTTCGCGTCAGGATGGAAAGTGAAACGAAGCTGGGTCCCTTCGGGCAGATTGACGGAAAGGAAAAGCTGCGGATAATTTTCGGTTTTTCCGGGATCGAGGAGCCGGACAGGAACGACCTTATATTCCTCCGCCCCCGGAAGGAGCGCTTCGGCGATGGGGATGAAGGAACCGGGCTTGAGATGTTTGTTGAGGGGATAAGAGTGTACGCCGGAAAGGACCTGATGCGTGTCGTCGGTCCAGGGCATGACCATGGAGAGATGGGTCCCCGAACCTTCCCGGATCTCCAGGGCATCCCGCACTCCGTTCCTGCCGAGACCTTCGGACAGGTCTTCCAGGACCTGCGCCATGACATTCTGCAGCAATAATTGGTCCTGAGTAACTTCCCAGCTTTCCACGGCGCTCCTTAAACTGAAATAAAGAGCCGCGGCGATCATCAGAGATACGGAAATCGCAATCAAAAGTTCGATGAGAGTCAAACCTTTGGTCCCCCCGCTCAATACCTTAACCGTGCTCAACCCTCCACTCCGCTCAAACCTTCGGTCCGGCGCAGCCTCGATGCTGTGCCCAGCCGAAGCATCACTCATCCAAAGTCCAAAGATTGTCTTCCACCAAGGTGACCAAGGAGACCATCGGCTTCTTCGGGTCCTCGGTCGTAAAAACCTGCACATCCACCTCCAGCGGGTCAGTGTCCGGTTTGAACAGGGTCCGCACCCGCCATTTCGCCTGATTCCTTTCCAGGGGAGGCGTATCAAGAGGGGGATACCACATTTCCCCAAGTTCCTTCAGTTGACGTTTGGTGAAGTTCAGGTTTCTGATCCTTTCCATTTGGAAACGGCCCAGGTTGACCGCGGTCAGCATATCTCCCGATACGGTGGCCGAGTAGAGAGCGTCCGAGAACAAACGCATCATCGGCACGAAGAGAATGGCCATAACAGCCAGGGAGATAAGAACTTCAATATAAGTATATCCTATTTTAGAAGGCATTATATTTCAGCTGGATGCTCCGGGAGACCCCATGGCTGGTCCCCACCGAAACCAGGGTGGCCTCCACAAAATCGCCATAGACCTCAAAGGACCCGTCCCCCAAAGATACCGGTCCCAAGATACGCCCGGTTGTGTTTTGCGGAACGGAACCGGCCTGGGAACGCAACATTTGCACGACTTTAGCGATCCCCGCTTCAGCCAAGTAGAGAGCTTGCGTTCTGTAGAGCTCTATCTGATTCATGCTCATCACGTTATGAAATAACGCGATCAGCGTGGCTCCCAACAAGGAAACCGTTAACATGACGATGAGAACCATCAGTAAAATCGCGCCACGATTACCGATTTGATCATTCATTGGGAAGATTGACCTTTATTTCAATAAAATTGGCATTTTGGGTCATTATCCCAGCGGTATCAAGGTTACAAATCTTCGCCAATTCCCTAAATTATTGAAAGCGTTTCCTTTTCAACTCTCTAATAGGGATCGGGAACAATTACCATTCGATCGGCTTTTCCCCGGCCCGGGCACCCCACTTACTGTCCAATGGATCCGGGATATCAATGAATATCTTGGCCTTATCCCGCATGTAGACCCACCCCCCATCCCCCGGGAACTCATCCTTGCTTTCCATGTCATTAAAGCTGCTGTTCCCCCCTTTGGCGGAAATCATCTCGGGGGGGATCTTTTCAAGATACGGCTGCTGAACACCCATATCATCGTAGGTCTTCGTCAAAAGGTCGTTCATGGATTGGGGATATTCCCCTTCCTTGGCCCGGTAAAGTGCGATCCGGGTACGCAGAGTGTTGAGATTGGTGAGCGTGGCGGAAAGCCGGGCCTCGGCGTCAAAACCGATGAAATTGGGAACGATGGTCGCAGCGAGAATGGCGATGATGGAAATGACGATCAAAAGCTCAAAGAGCGTAAATCCGGGAATCTTTTCAAAAGTTCTCTGTTTCACGACGCTACCTCCGGATGACACGGATCAGATTGAAGATGGGCAACAGTACCGACAGGGCAATGAACGCGACCACCGCGCCCATCACCAACAGCATGACCGGTTCCAATATGCTCGTTAAGTTCCGCAACGTGTATTCCACCTCCGGCTCGTAGAAACTCGCGATCTGGTCGAACATCTCGCCCAAGCGACCGCTGCGTTCGCCGGTATTGATCAACTGGATGACCATCGGCGGAAAAAGCCCCGAGGCTTGGAACGGTTCGGTGAGACTCTGCCCGCGCGAGATCGCCTCGCGCACGTCCTCGATGATGCCCTCCAACACCACATTGCCAACGGTGGGACCGACCACGGTCAGCGCTTCCAGGACCGGAACGCCAGAATAGGTCAAAGCGGCGATGGAACGGGCGAACCGGCAGACCAGGATCTTCAGCATGAGATTGCCGATGAGGGGCATCCGCAGAAGCAGGAAGTCCACCCGGTAATGACCTTGCGGCGAACGATAATAGGACCGAAAGGACATGATGAGCAGACCCACCCCCATCCCGATCAGCCACCAATAGTTCCGCAAGGTGTCGCTGAGCGACATCAAGATCACCGTTGGGACGGGAAGGTTGGCTTCGGAAGCTTCGAAGATCGAAACGAATTTGGGCAAGACGCCGATCATGACGAAGTTCACGATGAGGAAGGCCACGCCCGCCAGCACCATCGGATAGATCAACGCGCCTCTCAACCGGCTGCGCAGGTCGATGTCCTGGGAACTTAATTCCGCCAGACGCTTTAAGACCTTGTCGAGCAATCCGGCCGTCTCCCCGACCTTCATCATGCTGACAAAGAGTTCCGGAAAGACGTTCGGGTAACGGGATAGCGCCTCCGAAAGGCTCGAGCCGCTCTTGAGCGCGTTCATGAGCCCCTGAATGACGGTCTTGAAATGCGGATTTAAGGATTGTTTCTCGACGTTCTCGAGACTCTGGATCAGGGGAACTCCGGTCCCGACCAGCGTGGCCAGCTGGCGGGTGAACACCAGGACTTCCTGACGGGAAACACGGGAAAAGCTCGGCAGCCAACTGAAACCCGCGAAACCGGAAGCCGACTGCACACTTATCGAGACGGGACTCAAGTTGAGTTCTTGGACATGGGAAGCGGCCCGGGACTCGTTCTCCGCTTCGACGACCCCCTGGATGAGGTTGCCGTTGGCGTCCCTGGCCTTGTAAGCAAAAGTGGTCATTGGTTTTTGCCACGTTTGGAATCGCCCTTGTTCCCATTGTTTTCCATCACGTCCAATTCCTTGCCGGCCTTCCGCATAGCCTCGAGCTCAAGCATCATGTTGATCCGCCTGTAGAGGCCTTTGGCCCGGGAAGCATAAGGCGACTTGGGATAATCCGAGATGAGCTTCCCGCACAACTCTTTGGCCAGATAGTATTCGTCGAGGTCCTTGAAATAGATCAGGGCCGCGCGATAGCCGGCCTCCGGGGCGCGCGGCCCTTCGGGAAACTGCGTGAAAACGGTCTCGTAAATGCTCAGCGCCTGATTGATCCTCATCCAATCGTCCTTGCGGCGCGGTTCCAGCCCCAGACCGCTTTCCAGATTATGGGCTTTGTCCATGAGCAGCATCTGCGCGTTGAGCTTTCCCGCCGACATGACGCTGATCACGGCCTCCTCTTCAAATGCGGTCTTCTTCTCGAGCTGCATCTCTTCGTGGGAACGCAGGATCCTGGGCGTGATGAAGACCGCCAGTTCCGTCTGCGTCTGGTCCTTGCTCTTGTTGCTGAACAGGACGCCAAAGATAGGGATATCCCCCAGAAACGGTGTCTTCGACCTCGTCTGATTGTCCTCCTGCTTAATGAGGCCGCCGATGACCAGCGTCTCCCCTTCCTTCACCCGCACGACCGTATCCGCCTCGCGGGTCGTGATGCGCGGACCGGCATCGAGCAGCGAGGTGACCGATGAAACTTCGGGGTGGATGTTCATCGTGATATAGCCGTCCGCATTGATGGATGGGGTCACGCGAAGCGTGGTGCCAACATCGATGAACTTGGTGGTTTCCGTAGTGCCCGTAGTGGATTGCGTCCGCTCCTTGTACGGGACCTTCTCGCCGATGATGATACGGGCTTCGCGGTTGTTCAATACCGCGATCGCCGGCGAGGCCAGGAGGTGGGCCTTCTGGTCCTGCACAAGGGCATCGAGACTGGCGGTGATCGAAAGGTCCTTGAGGGTCAACGTGTCCAGCCGCAACTGTCCGTTGTTAAGACTGGAAGAGGGACCGGCATAGGATGCGCCACCCGTCAATCGTTCCTGAAAAGGTGTCTTGCGCCCCCATAAACCGCTGCCCGGATCATAATCCAGGTCCCAGGTCACGCCCAAATTGGCCAGATCCTGAGAAGTGATATCGACGATCTTGACCTCGATCAAGACCTGCAACGGCGGCAGGTCGACGGATTTGAGGAGCGTCTTGACGCTTTCAACATTGGTCGGGTAATCGGTGACCACCAGCATGTTGGAAACCTCATCGACCTTGATGTCCCCTTTGGGCGAAAGGACCTTGCGCAGCAGATTCTGTGCTTCAGCGGCCTTAAGATACTTGACGGCCACGGGTTCGTTCACCAGCTGGGTCGTTTCATTGGCGCCGGAAATCACATAAATGATGTTGCCTTTCTGCGAATAACTGTAGCCGTTGGCGGTCAGGATGACGTCCAAGGCCTCCGAAACGGTCACGTCCTTAAGCGAGATGGTCACCTTGCCTTTGAGGTCCGCCCCGGTGACAAGGTTCAATCCATACGTTTGACTCAGCGAGCGAAGAACGGTCACGATATCAACGTCCTTGTAATCCAGGGAGACCTTCTCCTGCAGCGAACTTTTTAATTGTCCGCCGGCAACGGGAGCGGCGATGGGGGCGGTCTCCTTGTTCACCAGCGCATCAACGGCATCGGAAGGATATTCCTTCGCCCCCTGCGCCTCGGTGGCCAGGAGCAATATCATGCCCAAAAGCATTATTCGTCCGCTCTTCATGGATCCGCTCTTTCTATCGCTCCACCGTAATGCTGTAAGTTTCCGCACCGTCATCAAGCATGACCTTATCCGAAAGAATCTTGACGACCGTCTGGCCATCCACCTCATCGCCTTCATTCACCACCGTGTCGTTAATGATGGCGCTCGAAGATCCTCCCGCTCCCCGATAAGTGATGCCGGCCAAGCTCAACGACCGCTTCTTGGCGGCGGTCTTATGATAGATCGGGGACATGGGATTCCGCTGGATCGCAAGTTTGGTCACCATTTGAGCCGAACACACGGTCGTGAGGCCGCCCCCCGGGCCTTTATCCATCGATAAAAGGGCGCTCAAACGCAGGGCCGCAAGGGATCTCTTATCCGGATTTTCCTTGGCCTGGCTGATCAGAAGGTCCTCGACCTTCACAAAAGGCGAGATCTGTTCCACCCGCTGAACGTAATTGAGAATGTCCACGTAACTCGACTCCAATTTCATGTCGATAAGAAGCTTAGCGAAACCGGTCTTATCGGCCTCCACATCTTGCTTGACCGATTGAAAATCGATCTCCAAACCCTGCCCGCATTTGATGAGCTCGGTCAAGAACTCCGGCAGGTATGATTCTTTGAGCAATTGGGCCTCGATGTCCTTGTTCTTCTGCTCGATGGCCCCCAGCTTTTCCTTTTGTTCGTCCAGTCCCTGCTGCGCGTTCTTCACGTCCGGATATTGTTCAAGGATGTCCTGCCACTGCTTCTGGGAGTCCATCTCCTGTTTCTTGAGCTTTCCCATTTCCTGCCAGCTTTTCTTCAGAAAATAATTGTAATAACCGCAGCCGACCACGACCGACAGAAAGATCCCGAGCCAGAACCGCTCGGAGGATTTCGCTGCGCCGGGACGCATAGGAGATTGTGCTTTTATCGGAACGGCGGCCATAGCGATTAAAATGCCGGAAGTTCAAATTTTCGGATAACTGGATATCCGGATAAACGGATATCCGGAAGACTCGATTTAATAACAACCCCCCTCAATTCCACACCGGCTCAGCGAGCAGGGTAAAATTCTGCACGGCTTGCGCTTCCAGCATCTGCTTCTCGCTGGATGTGAAACGGCTGTTCTTGAAATGTTTCGATCCATTCAGCTCGTTCATGAATTGCGTGATGAGTTCCGGGTCATAGGTGGTGCCGGAGATCTGGACTTCCGCATCCTCAATCGAAAGCTTCGTGATCCAAAGATCGTCAGGGACCAGGGCGGCGACATAGGCAAGCAGTTGGGACGTCTTTTTTTCCTTGGCGATCGTCGCCTGGAGCGATTCGGAACGTTTTTTAAGGATCTCTTCCTGTTTGAAGGAAACCGATCTTTCTTTTTCAATGTCCAACAAAACCGACTGCAATTCTCCCAGCTTCAGCTTGGCCTGGAACATCTGCTTTTTCGCATCATCAGCCCGCAGCTTCAAGGACCCCATCTGCAGCATTTGCCGGGAAGTGAAATAGACCAACGCACCACAGCCAAAGATCAGCAGGAACACAAAAATATTGAGCCCCGGCTTTTTTTCCCGGGGAGATCGCTTTGCGGCCTCCCGCGGCAACAGATTGATTTGTTTTGGCTTCACCACTCCAGGAACCTGACCGCTAGCCCCAGGACCGACGCGAACCGGCCGGGATTGTCCTTGATCACGGAAGACGCGCCCTGCCCGGAAACTTCCGGCAGGGATTCGAAAGGATCGTGGATCTCGACCGGGACATCCAAACGATCCGCAAAGAATTTCTCGAGATTGGGAAGGCCCGCCGTCCCCCCGGAAAGGATCACTTTCTGAAAACCGTTGATCTCCGTTTTCCCGATCTGTTGTGTGAATGTCCGAAAGGCGTGCTCGACATCGACCACCAGGTTCTCCAGCTGACTGAGGATCGCCGCTTCCGGCCCGGCCCCCGCCGACGCTCCGGGTTTCCAGGAGTTAAGGCCTTCCTGCTTTTTGAACATCTCCGCTTTTTGCCAATCCATTTGCCGGCTCGCGGCGATGGCATCCGTTAGGGCGTTGCCGGAAAAACCCAAAGGTTTCATCCAATAGGGCTGTTGGGAATGCATGACGGTCAGCGATGACTCGCCGGCACCGAGATGGAGCAGGAGCGAGGTTTCCTGGACCCCCAACTTCTGGGCCCACAATAACGACGTAAAGACCGAATAACTTTCCGGCTCGACGGCCAGAAGCTTGAGGCCATGCGATTGGAAGAACTTCATAAGTTCGAGGATCCGTCCTTTGTCCGCCAGAAAAACCAGGACCTTGATCTCCCGGGAGGCCCCTCCGGTCTTCGGAAAACACGGAACGAAATCGAAGGTCACGGTCTCGGAGGCCATTTCCTGAGGCAGCGTTTGTTTCAATTTCCACAGGACGGCCTGCTCGATCTCCTCTTCCGGCATGAAAGGCAGCACGAAAGTGAACGTGCGGATCTGGCTCAAAGGCAGCGTCATCGCCGCCTGGGACTTGATCTGCTGGTCCTTAAGGATTTTAACGACCAGATTGCGGATCTCCGCGGCCGGCGGAAGCGGCCGCCCCAAAGGAAAATATACGGCTTTGGCGATCTCGGGCCCGCGGGTCGACTTGGCCAGTTGGATCAACTTGATGGAATTACTGCCCCATTCCACAGCCGCCGGATAAAGGTCCATCCGCTTGCCGCCGGACGAAGTATCCTTCTGAATGAGCGCGTCCGGCGCGGGGAACATCTGAGAAAAAATAGTGGATATCTTCTTGCGGGGAGCAGACCTGGTTTTAAAAACTTCCTTGACCAGACTATTTGAGTTGGGCGGCATTATGGCTCCCCTTAAGAAGCTGCTCCAACTCATCCGTGAGACTCTGATAATCACGGGCCCCGCGTGAATCAGGCGCAAACACCGAGATCGGCTGGCGATATCTTGGCGCTTCCAGCAGCTTGTTGTTGTAGTGGATGGTGGTTTTCAACAGCAGCTCTTTGAAGAAATCGGAAAGATCTTGCAGGATCTCCTTGTTCACCTTAAGCCTTGCATCGAACATGGTGGGCAGAATTCCCGCGACCTTCAATTCGGAATTGAGCCGCTGGCGGACAACGTCGATGGTGAACAACAGTTCCTTCATCCCTTCCAAAGCAAAATAATGCGTCTGCAGGGGGATCAGAACGTGCGTGGCGGCAGCCAGGCCGTTGAGGGTGATGAGATTCAGGGTCGGTGAGGTATCGATCACGACGTAGTCATAATGATGGTGCAGGAACAATTTATTGAGATGGATGCGCAGGATGTTCTCCCGGGCCACCATGTTGGCAAGTTCCAGTTGGGCGCCGGACAAAAGATGATTGGCCGGCGCGATGGAAAGGTTCGGAATGGTGGTCGGCACAATGACCCGCTCGAGGTCCACATTATGGATGAGCACATCATAGATGGTCCAGGGTAGATGATCGACATCCACCCCCAGGCCCAGCGAGGCATGCGCCTGAGTGTCGAGATCGATGATCAGGACCTTCTTGCGCCGGTGAGCCCAGTAGGCGCTCAGGTTAATGACGGTCGTGGTCTTTGCGCAACCGCCTTTCTGATTGCAAACGATCAGGACGTAACGGTCTTTTTTGGGGGAATTGGTGGAAAATTCTAAAAAGGAAGAATTGCTGGATGGGGTGCTGTCTTTATCGCGGAATCGCTGGATGATGTTTTTAAGGTCTTCAAACATAAAGGCCTTATAGAATTCCCTTTAGCTATAAATATAAAATTGTATAAAAATATACTATTAATTTTTTCAATTTTCATTATAAAGCCGAATGAACCCTTTGCAAGAATCTTTTGGAATATTTTTCGCCTTTTTCCACGAATTTTCCGACGTATCTTTAAAATTTCCAGAGGTTTAAATGAGCCGCCCCAACGCATTTTTCCTAAGGACCGCCGTCCCTGAGGTCACCTGAATTAGAACTGGCCGGTCCGAAGAAGTACAAGCGTGCAGGCGTTGAGGGGTTGGATCCCGGCGGCCTTTAGCCTGCCCAAGAGGTCCTCATTCTCGGCCCCAGGATTGAAAATGACCCGCCGCGGTTGGGCCGCAAGGATATCCTTGGCCAAAAGTGAAGAAATATCCGCAGCTACATAGAGCGAAATGGTATCAATCGGAACGGGGACCTTCGCAAGAGAGGGAAAGACCGACAGTCCATCGATCTGCTGGATCCGTTGATGGACCGGATATACCTGATGGCCTTTTTCTTGGAGAAGCTTAACTGCTTGGTAGGAATAACGTTCCGGCTTATTGGAGGCGCCGATGACCGCTACGTTCATGGCAATTTATCGATCAGCGCATTAACTCTTTTCAAGAGCTCGTTGGCGAGCTCGTCTTCTTTCCTCGCGCGAATATGGCGCTTGCCCTTCCCCGCAAGGATATCATCCAATTCCCGCAAAATGCGCTCGAAAGCGCCGACGAGATTGCAGGAAACCTTATAGGCCCACAGGATTATTCCGCCGAAGCTCAGCACGAGCAACCCGAAGATGAAGAACGCCTTCAGCGAAATGGCCTCGACGTTCTTCGTTGGAGAGGAAAACGTTGAGATCACTTCATATTGAAAATAAAGGATGTAAAAGAACAGGATCGTGCTCGAAATGATGGCGGGATACAGGATCAGATCGATAATCGGTTTCTGGAACCGATTCGCTTTAAAGAATATGGTCCTGCGGAATGTTTTCTGCGGAGCGTCGCTCATAGGGACTCCTGATTTAGAAAGTCATCGGACCATGACACCGTTAGTATAAGCAAAAAGAAAATGCCTTTCAATCGAAGTTTCATTTCTTTACGGGCTTCCAGGCAGGACAAAATCTCAGATCGCGCACCGAAGCACGGCCTTCCGGGCATTAATAACACAGTCATTGAACGCGACCCCCTTCAAATAGTTCGCGACCAGGAACAGATTTTCCTGCCGGGCCGATTCTTGTTCAAGCGCGGGAAGCAACCGGGCGTAAGAACGGTCGTATTGCGGGATCGCTCTTGGATGAACAACGCAGAATTCCTTAAGCGGTTGGGCCTTTAGCTGAAATCTTTCCGCCAGCTCCTCTCTGGCCAGCTGCCGGATCGCGGAATGATCTTCCCGGACGATGCCCGGATTATTCACTCCTCCGAGCATTAATCGGATCATCACTTTATCCCCACTGGCTCGGTTGGGGAACATATTGCTGTCGAATAGAACTCCAATAACTCCCTTCTGCTCATAGGAAGGGACCAGGTAACCGAACCCTTCGGGGGGATGTGAAAAACTTCGCCGTTCGTACATCAACCCGACCACGGCCATCGGAGCGTAAGGGATCCTTTCCAGCAGTCCGCTGAATTCGATGGAGACGTTTCTCACCAGTCCGGCGGCCACGAACGCCGGCACGCACAAGAACACCTTGTCGGCATAAAAAGAAGCGTTCCCCGCCTCGACCTTGAAACCGGTCCCGGACGCCTCAAGCGGATGGACCTCGTGTTTCAAATAGATGGAATCAGGATATTTCGCCGCGATCGTCTCCCCCACCGCCGACATCCCCCGGAGAAATGAGGTGAGCTTTCCTTTGGGCGTGACGCTGACTTGCCGGCCCTCGCCCCTTTTGGCCTGGCGTAGTTTCATCAAGGCCCGAAAAAGTGAACCGTAATTTTGTTCCAATTCATGGAGGCGCGGGAAAGCGGCCCGCAGGTTCAGTTCCCGCGCGTCCCCCCCATAAATTCCGGTGACGAATGGATCAAGAAAAAGTTTGGTGAAGCGTTCCCCGAATCGGCGAACACCGAATTCATAGACGGTCTCTTCCGGGTCACTTCCTTTTCTGACAAAGATTTCTAACGGCAATCTGATCTTGTCCCAGAAAGGCAGCGGACGGAATCCCAAGAAACTTTTCAGGTCCGAGGGGAATTCTTCCAATTGTCCCCCCAACAGGAGGAATTTTTTGTCGGCCGCATCGGCTGCCCGGACCAACTGTTGCTTGAGTCCCAACTCTTCGCACAAATTCAAGGTCTCTTGCCGGGAATCAAGAAACCCGTTGGGCCCCTGCTCAAAGATCCCTTCCGGGAAATGCTGGCTGCTCGCCGTTCCGCCCAGGTGGTCGGCCTTCTCGAGAAGAATGATCTTTACGTCCGGGCGGTCAGCGAATTTGGCTTTAAGCCCATGCAGGGTCGCCAGCCCGCTGATCCCGCCGCCGATGATGATGATATTTTTAGAGTTCATTAACTTTGGGGTCACCAGACACAAGACACCAGTCACCATAAAATATACGGTGACTGGTGACCTGTGACGTGTGACCTATATAGTCTTCCACGCGAACGAATGCACCCACTCCACGATGCGTTTGAGCTTGTCCGGGTCCGTATCGGGGAACACCCCGTGGCTCAGATTGAAAATATAGCGGCGATAGTGCCGCGCCCCCAGCAGCACGTCGTTGACCTCTCTTTTGAGCGTTGGAAGATCGGCGTACAGCAACCCGTTGAACAGGTTCCCCTGGATTCCCGTGCGGTTGGACCCAAGGACCGACTCATGGCCAAGAACAACGCTGTGGCACACGGAAAGCACATCGGCGCCCGATTGCTCCATGAGCCGGATGACCGGCGCCGAATTCTTGACGTAATAGATCGACGGAAGTTCGACCTTCTTGAAAATCTTCTGCACGTAGGGCAGCGCCCAGTGGCCAAAATCGGCGGGACGCAAAGCGCCCGCCCAGGTATCGAACAACTGGAACGCCTTAACTCCCGCCTGTTTTTGGAGGTTGAGATAACGAATGGTATTCTCGGAGAGCTTCTCAAGAAGTCTCTTGAAATCTTCCGGACATTGATAGGCGAATCGCAGGACATTCTGCAGTTTGTCGGCCGGATCGTCGCACAACAGATAGCACGCCACGGTGAACGGCGCTCCGGCAAAACCGATCAGGGGGATGCTCGAAGGCAGCTCCTTGATCGTGGCCGCGATCGTTTTCCGCAGATGCGGCAGCTCCTCAAAATCGCGGACCCGCTTGAGGTCGGCGCTTTTCTCGATGCGGTTTCCGATCACCGGACCGGAACCTTCCGGGAAGCTCACCTCAAAACCCATCGCGGCCGGAAGCGTCAGGATATCGGCGAACAGGATAGCCGCGTCCACGCCGATGGTTCTCACCGGCATGAGCGTCACCCGGGAAGCGATCTCGGGGGTCACGAACATCTCTTGCAGGGAATGCCGTTGGCGGAGCTTGCGATACTCCGGAAGATACCGTCCCGCCTGACGCATGAACCAGACGGGAACGGTTTTATTGGTGCCTTCAAAGGCCTGGAGGAAAATGGAATTTTGCATACATTAGCTGCTAAGCTGCTGGCTGCTGTGCTCTTTATTACTTAGCAGCATAGGAGCCGGCAGCTCAGAGCCGCTATACCGTTCTCGAAAATCTCCGCTGTTCGCGCGGCTGGCGCAGATAACGGTCGAACCCCATGCACACGTTCCGGATGAAGAGCTTTCCCAGGTCGGTGGCGCGCAGCGATCGCGCATCATCCGACAGCAATCCATCCTGCGCACATTTAAGGATGTACGGGCGCTCCTCCTGAAAATATGCGTCGAAATCTTCCCCGAACGCTTTTTTGAATTTCCCCTTGTCCGCCGCAAAATGACACATGAGCTGGCTGATGACCCATTGCCGGAGCTGGTCATCGCGCGTCAGCTCCTTTCCCCGCTCGATCGGAAGGCGTCCGGCCTTCAAGCCAGCAAAATAATCGCGGAGGGTCTTCTGGTTCTGGATGAATGTGTTCTCCAGGAAGCCGATGGCCGTGATCCCCAGTCCGATGTATTCGTCGGCGGGCTTGACCGTATACCCCATGAAATTCCGGTAAAGCGTATTGCCCGCGAACGCCGCGGCGAGGTCATCGTCCGCGAGCGCGAAATGGTCCATGGCGATCGCCTGGTAACCGTTCTCGGCAAGGCGCGCGCGCGCCGCCATGAAGATGTCGAGCTTCGTCTCATTCCCCGGAAGTTCCTTCTCGGAGAATTTTCCCTGGTGCTTCTTGAGCCAGGGAACATAAGCGAAACTGTAAAGCGCGATGCGGTCCGGGCGCAGCTGGATCACCCGGGAGATCGTATCCGCAAAGTGCTCTCCGGTCTGCCGCGGCAGACCATAGATAAGATCGAAATTGACCGAATTGAATTTT
>JAHFFX010000031.1 GCA_023247755.1 Candidatus Omnitrophota bacterium
GGTCATCGGGAACCTGGCGGCTGGCCAGATAGTTCTTGACCCTGGCGAGGTCCTCTTGAAGTCTTTTGTAGGCGGTGGGGAGATCGTTCTCCCGCCGGGAGAACGAGCAGCGCCAGACGATATAATCGCTTTTGATGTCTTTTTGCGCCGAGCCGGTGACGCTGACGACCTGCTGGCGGAACTTCATGATCTTCAAAGCCCCCTGCGAGAGGATGAAACTCGCGGCGATCGTGGCCGCGGCGATGCACACGCCTAAAATGATGATCTGGGAATTTCGTAGGATTTTGATGCCTTCCATGGTGGCCTCGTGGTTGGTGGGTACTGGTTAAAGGATAGTTTCATCAAGATTCGGGATTGGATCCTATATCTACGGCTACGCCGGGAAGCGCATTGATCCTGAACATCCCTTCTTCTCGTAAATTTCCCGTCCATAGGCCCTTAAAAACAACGAAACCTTCGCGCGGGCAGAGACACCCACACGAAGGTTTTACTTTTTTTCTTCCCGGCTCATTGGGAAGCGGCAGCACGGCCGATGTCCAGGTTCCCCCTACAAACTCAGGACAGATTTAAATTGTGATCTGATGGTACTCTTTCGGGAAGGCGGTGTCAACCGGAAATTCTCAGGAGAATTCGACCTGGAGAATTTTATCCCGCGTCATCGATGGACCCGGCCGATCCGGTTGCCCAGGCTCGTCACGATCTCGTAGCTGATCGTTCCGGCGAGCTTCGCGAGCTCCCCGGCGGAGATCTCTTCGCGCCCCTGGCGGCCCAGCACCACGACCTCCTGACCGACCCGCGCTCTCGCGACCCGGCTCACATCGATCATGATCTGGTCCATCGTCACGCGCCCGACCACGGGGCAGCGCCGGCCCGCGACCAGGACCGACGAGCGGTTGGAAAGACAGCGCAAATATCCGTCGCGGTAACCGACCGCGACCGTCGCGATGGTCATGGGGCGGCGGGCGACGAACGTTCGGCCGTAGCTGATGCTGCGCCCCCGCGGGACCTTTTTGATGAACATGATCCGGGAGTGCACGCTCAGGACCGGTGAAAGACGTATCTTTCTTTTGATCCGTTCTTCCGGGTAAAGACCGTACAGCATCAGGCCCGGCCGCGCGAGGTTCAATACGCTGCTGCGATAGTCGGCGATCCCCATGCTGTTGGCCGCGTGGACGAAAGGCACCACGAGGCCTTCTTTGTCCATCGAGCGCACCACGCGATCCAGGTTCTTTATCTGGGAACGCGTGAACCGCTGGTCGCTCTCCGCGACCGGAAAATGCGTGAACAGCCCCTTCACCTTAAGATGGTGGCAGCGTTTGATGAGCCGGCCGATGAATTC
Source organism: Candidatus Omnitrophota bacterium (assembly GCA_023247755.1). GTDB lineage: Bacteria > Omnitrophota > Gorgyraeia > Zapsychrales > JAHFFX01 > JAHFFX01. The sequence continues at coordinate 1,340 of JAHFFX010000031.1, forward strand.
CTTGGCGTCCTCGTGCCAGACCCCGAGGCGGCCCATTCCCGTGTCGATCTCCACGTGGACATCGATCACCCAGTCCACCGACCGGGCGTGGGCGTTAAGCGCGTCCGCCAGTTCAAAGGTGCAGATCGTGGGGGTGAGATCATATTCGGCAATGAGCGGCGCGTCCGTGGGCAAGGTGCTTTCAAATAGCAGGGTCGTCTGGCGGAACCCCGACTGGCGCAGAATAATGCCTTCTTCCACGTCGGAGACGCCGAAGAATTTGGCGCCCAGCGCATCGAGAACCGCGGCCACCTGCAGCATCCCGTGCCCGTAGGCGTCGCCCTTGACGACCGGCAACAGTTCCGTGCGCGGCCCGGCCAGCCGTTTCAGCCGCCGGTAATTGGCGGCCACGGCGCGAAGATCGACTTGCGCCCAGGTGGGGCGGTAGAGCGGATAAAGGTTGGCGGGTTTTTTCATGGGGGATTCTCTTAATGAATGCTCAATGTCAAATGACAAATCTCAAATGTCAAATTAATGACCAATTCCCAATTCTAAATGAGCATTGGTCATTTGACATTAGGATTTGATTTGTCATTGGCCATTGGGCATTTGTCATTTAATGGTAGATACTTGGCAATCTTCCGGATACAGATACAACGGCACCAGCTGCTGCGGAGCAATGAATTCCTTGGCTTCCCACTTGGGCGCGGCGAGCGAAAGGATCGTCGCGGCCTCGGGAAACCAGCGGCCCTCGGCGGCAAAGCTGGCCTTCCAGCCGCCCTGCTTGGCGAGGTCCTTGATGGCGTTCTGGAATATTTTTATCCCGTCCCCGATGAAATGCGTGTTGAGCCGGTTGCCTTTCAGAAGCGTTTCGGGGCTGAGCAATACGCATTCGCCCGAGGTATCGAGGGACGTTCCCTTCTCCTGATAGAACTTCGCGTACACGAGATTGCGGCGGGCATCACAGATCACGCAGACCTGCTCGCCGCGTTTGGGGTTGGCGCCCGCGGCGATGGCATCGAGACTGGGGACACCCACGACGGGTTTGGACAGCGCCCAAGCGAGGGCCTTGACCGTCGATATCCCCACCCGCAGGCTGGTGAAGGACCCCGGCCCCAATCCCACCGCAAAGCCGTCCAGATCGTCGAACTCGAGTTTGCTCAAGAACAACACCCGTTCGATCCCCGGCATCATGGAGTCCGACAAAAGCTCCGCGAGCCGCACGTGGCGGCGGGCGAGGACCTTCTTTGCGTCGCCCACCGCGAGGGAGTAATTCTTTGTCGACGTATCAACGGCTAAGATATTCATAAGTAAAAAAGCGATCCGGGTAATGGGAGATCAGGGACTTGGAAATCCGTATATCCGGGGATCCGGGTCAATTTCCCATTTGTTCGCCCCGGATATCCTGATGACCGAACCTCCGAGTTCCCGATCACCGGTTTGCCGGATCTCCCCAGGGCTTCTGTTCAGCGCATCTTCAACGCCCGGAGTATTCATACGAAAGTTGTTCCAATAAACGCTGGTAACGCGGGCCCCGGGAGGAGATCCGGATCAACCGCGACTGGTCCTTCTGGTGAAGCAATTCCACGCCCAGGAATTCCTTGGGCATGAGCTCCCTGAAGCGATCGGCCCATTCGATGACCGACACGCCTTCCCCGTAAAGATATTCCTCATAATCGAGAAAGAAGATCTCCTGGACGTTCTCGATGCGGTATAGATCAAAATGGTAAACGGGAAGATGGGTTTGCGCCGCCGGGAGCCGGCCCTTGTACGCGTTCATGAGAACGAACGTCGGGGAGATCACGCCGCGGGGGTCGATCTGCAGGCCCTGGGCCAGCCCCTTGACCAGGGTCGTCTTGCCGGAGCCCAGTTCACCGTTGAGACACACGATGTCCCCCCGGCGAAGGTAATTGGCAAGCTTCTCCCCCAGGCGTTGCGTCTCCTGGGGTGAGCGGGAAAGGACTTCCAGCTGGGCCACGTCTACTCCTTGGATCCCGTGGGAAGGGTTTTCTGGGCCGAGCTTGCGACCGCGCGGAACTTCTCGATCTCCGCGTCCAGATCGACGGGCTGCTTATTAAGGTATTGGTGGAACGTCTTGAGGATGAGCGCGGTGATCTGTTCCGGGTTGAACACGCCTTTCTGGTTGAAGAATTCCCGCAACGGCGAGCCGCTGGGAGTGATCCAGATCTGGCGCACCCAGTCCGCGAGGACGACCTCGTCGGCCAGTTGGGTCGCGGACCTGGCCTTGAATTCCTCCGCCTGCTGCTTGGTCAAATGCTGCTCGAGCGCCGCCAGACAGCTTTGCAGGTCCGTCGGGATGCTGCCTCCGCTTCCGGAAATCTGCAGGGGCGCGGCCGGTGCGGCGGGTTGTGCGGTGGCCGACACGACGTCCGGAGCCGCCTTCTTCGATTTGGGGCTCTTTCCGGTTGCCGTCGGAGCCACCGCTTGGACGGCGGGAGCTTGCTCAACAGCGGGCATCGGCGCCGTGGCTTCTTCCACGGCCGGTTCCGGCAGCAGAGGCACCGCTGGAGCGGTCGCTTCAATGGCCGGCGCTTCCCCCATCGGCTGAGCCAGCAGCGATTCCGGCGCGGAGAGGTCGGTGGTGGTGATCACGGCATCTTCTACCAGGGGCATTTCCGCTTGCGGAAGACCTTCCGCCGCGCCTTCCACGGCCGCTTCTGCCGCCGCGGACGCGTCCTCCGCCACCGCTTGCGGGACGGTCTCGGACACCGCCTCCATCGCCGCGGGAACGGCTTCTTGCGGGGCTGCCGCGCTCGATGCTCCGAAATTGCCGCCGTTGCCCTGGGACGGCTGGGCCGAATTCTTTTTCCCGAAGCTCTTCGCTTCGGCGGGCTGAGCCAGAAGCAGCGACCCGGCCAGCAACCAAACCATTCCAATCGTCAAGTTCTTCATTTTTTCCCTCCGTTTAAAAATGTTTGAATCCTTTGGGGACGATCCTGTTCTTTCGCCCCAAAGCGCCAATGAGCGTTAAACCCCGCGGGGAAGCGACGATCTCCCCGATGTGATAAAAAGTGAACGGCCGCCGGCGCCGGGAAAGCAACCGGCGCCCCGCAGCGCGCGGCAGCGTGAAAAGCAGTTCAAAATCTTCCCCATCGCGGAGCGCGTTGCGCAGCGCAACATTCTTATGCCGGGGGATCTTCGCCCCGACAAGGACCGCGCCCACTTTGCCGGCCTTAAGGATGTGCCCGAGGTCCGCGGTGAGCCCGTCCGAGATGTCGATCATCGCGGTGGGTTTGAAATTCTTGACAAGGAACCGGCTCTCCCGGACCCGCGGTGTGAACGTAAGGTGCCTTCCCGAGGCGAGCGAGCCGCCCAACCGCCCTGTGACAAAGATCAGATCCCCGGGCCGCGCGCCGCGGCGCGTGATGAGATGATACTTTTCCACTTCTCCCAAAAGAGCGACATTAATGAGGATTTTATTGCTTTTAATTGTATCACCACCCACCACGGCCACCTTATATTTTTTTGCAACTTGCGATAGCCCGCGGTACAGCGAACGGACGGCCGCAAGGCGCGATCCGGGCGGGACCCCCAGGGACACCACCGCGTACGTGGGGGTCCCGCCCATCGCCGCGATGTCGCTCACGCTGCAGGACATGGCCTTTCGCCCGACCAACCGCAGATCGTCCCGATGCCGGAAATGCACGCCTTCCATGAGCAGGTCCGTCGTGAATAAAAGATAGCGCCGGGCATCGAGCGCCAGCACCGCCGCGTCATCGCCAATGCCCTTGAGCACACCGGCGCGGCTGGGAACCAGCCGCGCCAGACGGTCGATCAGTCCGAATTCACCTAACTGGGAAAGTGTGGCGGTCATAACGGTCAGGGATTTTGCTTTTGAAGACCTTCCAGCAGCGCCGGCTCAACCTTGTAGCCCAGCGACTGCGCCTTGAGGAAATCGGCAAGCGCGAGTTCCGGCACGCCCAAGGCCTGCCGGGTGACCCCGCGGTTGAAATACGCGGCCGCGCGTTCCGGGTTTAGCGCAATCGCCCGGTCAAAGTCGGCCAGTGCCTGCCCGTAATTACGGATGCCATAATTCATTATGGCCCGCCGCTCGTAAGCTTCGACCCACTCCGGTTTGAGCGCGATCGCCAAGGCAAGGTCCCGCAGCGCTTCCTTAGGACGGCCGAACTTGCTGTACACTCTGGCACGGTTGAAGTAAACCTCGGCAAAATCCGGCTCCAGCAGCAGGGCCCGGGAGAAATCGAGCAGCGCAATATTATATTCGTGGCGAATATCATAGATGATGCCGCGGTTATTGTAATACTTCGCGCGGTCGGGATTGATCGCGATGGCCGTATTCAGGTCGGCCAGCGCCAGATCATAACGGCCGGCCTTCCCGTGCACGAACGCCCGGCCGCAAAAGGCGTTGTCGATCGGCCGCGCCCGCTGCGGCGTATGCGCGATGGTATAGTTCCAGAAGGTCAGGCTGTCGCTCCAAATGCGGCATTGCAGGTTGGTCTGGACCGCAAGCGCGGCGACCAGGAGCGTCCCGATAAGCAGCACAACCGTGACCGCCGCCTTCCTCTGCTTTTGAAAATCTTCGAGGACCAGCTCCACTCCTCTTCCCAGAAGCAGGCAAAATCCCAGCGCCGGAAGGTACATGAAACGGTCCGCGACCAGGTTCACCCCCGCTGCCGGGTCCAGGTCCACCCTCAAGAGAAAAAAAATGGACGCGGTATAAAAGAACACCGAAAAGAGGAACCAGCGGGAACGGCGAAAGACCAAAAGGGCCGACACCAGCATCCCGAAGGCCGCCAGGCTCAGCGGATAGGCCGGATTGGAAAAAGCCACCGGCTGCGGCAGGACGTACATCGGCACCAGTTCCCATGGAAAAACGAACTTGCTGACATAGAACATGAAGGTCCACACCCAGGCGAGGAGCGCGGACAGCGGGGCTTCGGCCCGAAAGAGCCCGGTGTGCAAAGAGAACGTGATCCAGGCCACCGGCGCCAGCGCCAGCCCGAAAGGGATCTTCTCTAAGAACACCCGGCGGGTGATCGGCCGGCGCCAGAACCAGTCGCACACCAAAAGAACGAACGGAAGACTGACCGCCATGGATTTGGAAAGAACGCTGAGGAACCCGCAAAGCACACTGCCGGCGAAGGCCCCCCGGTTGCCCGAGCGGACATAAACGCCGTAGAGGATGAGGGCCAGCATATAAAAGAACGCGTACAACACGTCCTTGCGTTCCGTGACCCAGGCCACCGATTCCACGTGCAGGGGGTGGAGCGCGAACACCAGCGTCCCCAACCCCGCGGCCGCGACCCCCAGCCCGCATTGCCGGGCAAAAACCCAGACCAGCAGAACAACACCCAGATGCAGGACAAGGTTCGTCAGGTGATAAACGAAAGGTTCGAAGCCAAAAGAACGATATTCGATCGCGTGCGTGAGCAAGGTCAGCGGGATGTAGGTACCTTCGAGCGTACCGCTGAACATCTTCCGGATATTCCCGCCGGAAAGCGAGCGGACGAGCGGATTGTCCGTCACCTGCAGGTCGTCGTCCCAATTAATGAACTTCGCGGAAAGGACGGGACAGAAGCTCGCGATCGTAAGCAAAAGAACAACGGCGCATCCCGCGGAAAACAAAATTCTTGAGGGGCCGTTATCTTTCATCGTTCCGGAAAGAGGATTGGCGCAACCATCAGGATCCCTTAACACCTGACACCTGACACCTGACACTTGACACTTATTTAAGGATCTTCTTTATATTCTCCGCGAACGGCGGTTTGATCACCCCCCGCTCGGTGATGATCGCGGTGATCAGGGAATGGTCCGTGACATCGAAGGCCGGATTGTAGACATTCACCCCCGCGGGCGCGGTGGGCGTGCCGGCGAAGGAGGTCACTTCCTCTTTCTTGCGTTCCTCGATGGGGATCTGCGCGCCGCTTTTTATCTTGAGGTCAAAAGTCGAGAAGGGCGCCACCACGTAAAAAGGAACGCCATGGTGTTTGGCCAGGACCGCGAGGTTGTAGGTCCCGATCTTGTTGGCGGTGTCGCCGTTGGAGGCGATGCGGTCGGCGCCGGTGAAGATCCCGTCGATCTTGCCCTGTTTCATCAGGGTCGCCGCCATGTTGTCGCAGATCAGGGTCGTGGGAATTTTCTCTTTCACCAGTTCCCAGGCCGTTAAGCGCGCGCCCTGCAGGAGCGGACGCGTTTCGCAAGCGACCACTTTGAATTTCTTTCCCTGCCGTTTGGCCGAATACATCACACCGAGCGCGGTCCCGTAGTCGGCAGTGGCGAGCGCCCCGGCGTTACAGACCGTCATGATCTGCGAACCCGGACGGATGAGGTGCGCGCCGAAATTCCCCATTTGGCGGCACACCTTGCGGTCCTCTTCGAAGATCGCAAGCGCCTCTTTCTCCAAGATCTTTTTGAGCTCGGCAACGGAATGCTTTCGATGGGACACGGCCACATCGTACATCCGCTCGAGGACGTTGAAAAGGTTCACCGCGGTGGGCCGCGACGTGCCGATATAATCGCAGACGTCCTCCAGATGCTGAAGGAATTTCTTGGTGTCCTTTTCCTTGTCCTTGTAATTCTTGATCCCCAAAAGGACCCCGAACGCCGCGGCGACCCCCAGCGCCGGCGCCCCGCGCACGGCAAGGTTCTTGATCGCCCACCACAGCGTGCGCAGGTCGCGGCAATCGATGTAAACGAGCTTGCCCGGCAGCTGGCGCTGGTCGATGATGCGCGCGCTACCGTTCCTCCATTCGATGGTCTTGATGGCCATGGATCACTCCTTTAAAAGAGCCCTCAGCTTATTAAGTCCCGGTTCTTCGGCGAGCGCCGCCTTTGCCAATTCATCCTCGTGCGCGTCATACCACGCCTGGATCTTCTGCAGGTCCTTTGTCAGGTCCCCGGTCTCATGCACGTGCTCCTTGATCTCGGCATAGGTGAACGGCGCGTCCGCCAGCAGATCGGGAAGAAAAAGCGAGTAGTAATAGACCCGGCTCCAGTCGTCGCCCATTTGGGGGTCGAGCACCGCTTCGGTGATGAGCTTGATCGCCGTCGGAGATGCGGGAACGCCCTTCCCCTCCCTTTTCTCGTACTCCTGAACGAAATGCAGATCGTGATAGGAATTGGCGGCGTTGAAAACGACTTCCCTATCCTTGGAAGCTTTCAGGATATCGATGATGATCACATCCCCGATCCGGCGGCTTTCCTCGGGGTCGGCGTACATCGCGCGCATCCGCATGTCATTGCCCACTTCCCGGGCCACCATGCTGGCGGCCTTGGGTTTTCCGGGGTCCGCCCCGATCGCGTGCCAGCGGGCCATGACCGCCAGGGTCTTATGGTGCATGGAATAATAATGCGAGATCCGGACAAAAAGCCGGGCCTCCTCATCGGTGGTAATGGGAAGCGCCATGACCCCACTGAGCAGTTCCTCCCGGCGGCCCGGGTTGTCCAGCTCCTTATAAATGGCGCTCGAAAGGTCCTTCAGCGCCTCATTGACCTGCCAGGGCCAGGGGGCGGTAAGCTCTTCGTCGAATGTCAAAGGATATGGGGTTTCCGCATCCGGCGGCGTCCAAGAATGCCCGAGGACCATTCGTTCTTTTTCCAGCCCCCTCCCACCGAAGTAGGCCACCGACCAGCAGCGCGGCGGGACCAGGCCGAAATAGATCTGTGCGGCTTTTTCCAGTTCATCCTGCGCGGCATACAGCCTCGGGATCCACTTTGCCGGGACTTCACTGAAGGGCAGGGCCTTCATGGCCTGGGTCGCCGCCGCGCGGCGCTCGATGTACGGGGTCTCCGGGGCCGTGATGAACTTCCAGAACGTTTCGGGGTCCTTGAGGGCCTCATCCACCGATTTGAAAGAATACTGGGAAAAATTGCCGCGCGGGTCGGAGGACCGCTCTTTCTGCTTGCGCGCGCATTCCTCGAAATCGGCGCCCACGCAGAATGCGGCCGATGGGAATAAAACAACGGAGGCGAGAAAGAAACCGCAGAATAACGATCGGCTTATGGACATTTATTTCGCCTTCGTGGCCGAGGGTTTTCCATCGGCATCAAATCGCGGGAAAAGCGGGCCGTGCTCTTTTAATTTCGTTCCGGGTTTAAGCTCTCCCCAGGTGGTTCCTGAACCCGTCGCCCCCAACACGTCGAGAACAATCTCGGTTTTATTAGGCATTACCGGCTGTAAAATAACTGCTGCCAAACGCAAAGCTTCAGCAGCGTAATAAAGCACCCGAGCCACTCCCGCAGTATCGCCCGCCTTCTTCATTTTCCAAGGTGATTGGTCTTCAATATATTTGTTAACGTATCCAACATAATGAATTACGGAATCAAGAAAAACGTTGATTTCAAGCCGATTAATTGGCAATTTAACTCGATCAGTAAAATGCCTCTCTCCTTCCCTATCTTCTTTTTCATCAAAGAATCGAGTTAAAAAACCTTCGTGAGTTTGCGGATCTTCAATCTTCATATCTTCCGGATTAGGCACAATTCCATTAAAATATTTCCCGATCAATCCGCTCACCCGATTGAGAAGATTTCCAAAATCATTCGCCAAATCCCGATTATACACATCGATGAATTGCGCCTCCGCGAAATCGCTGTCGGTGACACCCATCGGCCCCTGGGTCGCCAGGAACCAACGCAACGCGTCCAATCCGTAGGTCGAAACATAGTGATCGATCTTCTCGAGGTCCACGAAGTTCCCCAGTGACTTCGACATCTTCTGCCCTTCGGCGATCCAGAAACTGTGCGAATACACGACCCGCGGCAGGGGTTTGCCTAACGCCAGCAGCATCGCCGGCCAGATGACGGCGTGGAACCACAGGATGTCCTTGGCGATCAGGTGCACATCGGCGGGCCAGTATTTCTGACGCTGGGGTGTATCGACGATGGAAAGGTAATTGAACAGCGCGTCGATCCAGACGTAGATCGTCTGTTGCGGATCGCCGGGCACCGGGATCCCCCAGCCGCTTTCGCCGCTGCGGGAAATGGGAACGTCGTTGAGCCCTTCCTTGATGCGGTTGACGGTCTCGTTGCGCCGCGCGTCGGGCTGCACGTCGAATTCGGTCCGCTCCTCCAAAAGCTTCAGCAGCTTCCCCTGATATTTGCTCAGCTTGAAGAAATAATTCTTCTCTTTCTTGCGCACCAGCGGCTTGCCATTGATGGGGGATTTGAGACCGTACTCCTCGGCCTTCTTATCGGGAATATATTCTTCCTGGCCGGCGTCGTACCAGCCTTCGTATTCGCCCGGGTAGACGTCGCCGCTCTTCATGAGCTGGCCGACGTACTCCTGGACCTTGGATTTGTGCCGCTCCTCCGTCGTTCGGACAAAATCGCTGCTCTCGATACCGAGTTTCTTAAAGGTATCCTGGAACGCCTGGGCATTCCGATTGGCCCACTCAATCGGCGTAACATTGTGCTCTTTGGCGGAATCGACGACCTTGGCGGCATGCTCATCGGTGCCGGTGAGGAAGAAAACATCCTCATCGAGCAGCCGGTGGTAGCGCGCCAGGATGTCGGCGATCGTCGTCGTGTAGACGTGCCCGATATGCGGCCGGTCGTTGACGTAATAGATCGGGGTGGTGATGTAGAACTTATTGTTCATGGGATGCTTCGGCGTACGAGATGCGGGTGATGCGGCCTTCGCCCAGATCGACGGCGACGATGTGCTTGAGGATGTTCACGTCGATGACCTTGCCTTTGCCCTCGTCGGTGTTGATCTTCTCCCCCACTCTGGGCAATTGCCGGGCGTACTCCCGGTAGACGGTGTATTCGTACGCCATGCAGCATTTGATGCGGCCGCAGACCCCGGAAATGCGGGTGGGGTTGAGGGGCAGCCCCTGCTCCTTGGCCATCTTGATGGACAAAGGATGAAAGCCTTTCATGTAGGAGGAGCAGCACAGCTCGCGGCCGCAGACCCCGTAGCCCGCCACGATCTTGGCCTTGTCGCGCACGCCGATCTGCTTGAGCTCGATGCGCACGCGAAAGATCCGCGCCAGGTCCTGCACGAGGTTGCGGAAATCCACGCGCCCTTCGGCGGTGAAGAAAAAGATGATCTTGCTGGTGTCGAACGAGTATTCGGCCTTCACGATGCGCATGTCGAGCTTGCGCTCATCAATCTTACGAGCACAGGTGCTGATCGCCTCCTTCGCCTTCATGCGGTTGTTGGCGATCTGCTTGAGGTCGCCTTCGGTGGCGCGCCGCAGCACCTTGCCGATGATCTCGCCTTTTTTGTCGCCGCACACCCGGGTCACGTCGGATACGACCGTGCCGTACTCCGCGCCGCGTTCCGCTTCCAGAATGACGATGTCATCGCGGTTGCAGGCCACTTCATTGAGCTCATATAACTGCACGGGACGGTATTCCCCGAGTTTCACTTCTATGATTTGCGCCATATCGGCCTTTCTGTTCTGATGGATGAAGTCATGCCGCTGCTGCGTGGTCCGTTTTTCTTTAAGGGCCTATCTTTTAGAAGCGACCGGGGACAGGAGCTTCTCCCGGATCAAGGCAAAAGCGATCTTGACGTTGAGATTTTCTTCCAGCGTGCGGGTCGCTTCCACCGTCTCCCGGACCAGTTCCGCCAGGTCGACGAACGAATACCGCGACGCCCACTGCCGCAATTCCTCCGCGCGGTCCGCGTGGAGGAGGCCGCTTTCCGGCATTCCGGCCTTCAACAGCAACATGTCCCGCAACAGGCCCAAAAGGACCTGCAGGGCCTCCCGCAGCTCGCCCTTGTCACCCAGGACCTTCTTCCAATAGGCCTCATTGCCGCCGCCGAACAAGAGCTCATCGATGGCGGCGTTCTTGCGTTTCAAGAATCCGTTCTCATGAAGCTTGCGGGCGATCGCCGGACACCCCCCGGCCATGGCGGCGAGGCACTGGGCTTGCGGGTCCTTAATAGCATAGTCTTTCTTGAGTATCTGCGCAAGTTTTCGTACCGGGAGGGGATGCATGAGGACCGGGTGGCAGCGCGACTTGACGGTCTCAAGGCACTTCTCCGGGACCGAGGTCGTGAGCAGAAGCAGGCTCGATGGCGAAGGCTCTTCCAGCGTTTTGAGAAGTGAATTGCTGCCTTCCGGGGTCAGTCCTTCGATGTCCTTGATGATGAAGACCTTTCGCCGGCCCTCGTAGGGGCGCAACTGGCTCTGGCCGATGAGCCCGCGGACCTGTTCGATGGAAATGCTCTCCTTGTCCTGCAGCTTTTCGATTCGATGAACGTCGGGATGCGTGGCGGCGTTGATCTTGAGGCAGGAAGGGCATTCCCCGCAGGGCCGTCCCTGAGCGGGGCGTTCGCAATTGACGAGCCGGGCCACCGCGAGGGCCGTCTCGCTTTTGCCGACCCCCCGCGGCCCCACGAAAAGATACGCGTGCGCCAGACGCCCCGACGCATTCAGGGCATCGAAACGCTCTAAGACGCCCGGATCGATGAGATCTTCCTGCAATGCGACCATCGCTTCCCCACCTTACACAAATTTGTTCAAGAACCGGCGCACGATCCGCTGGATCGCCGCTTTCCCGTCGTTGACCTTGATCAATTTCACCCGCTTGGGTTCCTGGCGGGCCAGCGCCTGGTATCCCCGCCGCACACGGTTGTGATACCCGATAGAACGCGATTCGATGCGGTCCTTGGCGGTTTTCTTGCGGGATAAACCCTGGCGCGTGTCCAGATCAAAAATCAACGTGAAATCCGGCTTGATCCCTTTGGTGACCGCGCGGCCAACGGTCCGAATGAATTCCAGATCTACACCATTGCCGTAGCCCTGATACACCACCGTCGAATCGAGGAACCGGTCGCACAGGACGATGAACCCCTGCTTGAGGGCCGGTTCGATCACTTCCTGCACGAGCTGCGCGCGGGCGGCCATGTACAGAAGTGTTTCGCACACATCGCTCATTCCCCGGCTTTTGACGTCGAGCAGGATCCGGCGGATCTGTTCGCTGATCTTCACCCCGCCCGGCTCGCGGATCAAAAGCACTTTCCTGCCGCGGCTCTTAAGGTAACGATGAGCGAGCCGCGCCTGGGTGCTCTTGCCGGAGCCCTCGGAGCCTTCGAACGTTATGAATTTGCCTTTGTGCTTCATCAGGGCCTAACTTTCGGGAGTCCTGGGATGGAACAGAACGATAAAGTTTGACTGCACCGCCTTGAGTTCATAGCCAGCTGGGATTTCCCCCCTGACGACGTTCTGCCAATGAGGGTAATTTTGTTCCAGGATAACCAATAGCGGGCGCTGCGGGCATACCGCTTTCGCCAGTTCTTCGGGAAAAGTTTCCCGATCCAATTGCCGGATCGGTCTTCCAGAATGGATACGCAGACGCGGACCCAAGGTGGAGATAAAATAGGTCCCTTCGGGCGAATCACTCAGATACGCGGGGATGCCCCTCAAGGACCGCATGCGTTGTAATTGCCGCGCTTGATAATTGATGTTGTTAGAGAAGAGCTGCACTTGCGGCCAAAGTAAAAGAGACGCCGCGATCAGGACGCATTGTTTCGCGTTGATCCGGAGCCAACATCCAAGCCATTGCGCCCAGACCATCGCGATGGCCGAAATTCCGGCCAGGAATATCCAGTTGTATTGAAGCAAATGCCGGGCGTTGATATATTCTCCCCAAAGATACTTTGTGCGGGCGAGAATCAGAATAATAGTCCCGAAGACGAGATAAAAAAAGATGACCAATGCCGCTATGATCCGTGTAGGACGAAGAAGCCGCAGTTGGCCAAGATACTTGCCCCGCAACAACATGACACCGGTCAACAGGACCGCTGCCGCGGTCAGCCCAAGGATCACCGGGAGGTGATCGGCCTTCCCTCCGAAGGAAGAGATGAGCGCCAGCAGATAACTCCGGACATTGTCCGCAACGGTCAGCTCTGACGGAGGAGCTTTATAAGGTTGGGCTGTATGAAAAACGATGAAATTACGAACCAGAAACGGACCATAGCCCAGGATGAAACCGATCGCATAGCTTAACATGATTTTGCCATAAACGCGCGGAGAGAGCAGCCCCCAGAGCATTCCCAAGGTCAAACCCATCGCTACGCTCAGGGGGATCGCGAAACCGACATTGCGAACGGCTAAGGCAAATCCCGCCGTCAGTCCTGCCCAAACGCCATAAAAAACCAATTTCTTCTGCGAATCACTCATTCTTAAGCCTTCAAAAAGCAACCAGAAGCTGAGAAGCGTTATTCCCAGGAATGGGACGTCAGACAAGGCCATAAGTGAATAGTGAATCGTTGAGGCCATGAGGGAGATAACGGCGGTGACAAAGAAAGCGAGAACGTCTCCTGCCAAAAAACGCAACACGTTGAATAAAAGACAGGGCAGAACAAGGTACCATAGGCACGGGACTAAAACCGCGCTCGCCGCAACATCTATTCCCAATAGGCTGAGCCCATAAATCATCAGGGGGTAACCGGGCGGATAGGACTCTAAAGGTTGCAGGTCGGTGTGGATGGGTTTCCTTCCATATATGTATGTCAATAATCCTTTCCCCTCCTTAAAGTGGCGGGCGGCCTCGATGTAAGAGGAAGAATCGTCATACGTAAAGGGATAATACCTCGGGGATAATCCCCCGATAATACCAAGGTTGAGGATCCCCCAAGCTAACCAGATCCTTCTAAGCATCGTACCGTTCCTAAGATACATTGCAGTGAGTATGCGTGACCGGGGATTAAATCCTTCTCCAGGTCTGTCCCGCCTTCGTGTCCTCAACGGCGATGCCGCGTTCCTTGAGGACCTGCCGCAATTCGTCGGAGCGTTTGAAATCCTTGTTGAGCCGCGCCTGCCGCCTTTGCTCGATCAAACCTTCCTCATCGGCGGAAAGCGGGACCTCTTTTTCCTTGAGGAACAGGCCGAAGATGTTCTGCGCGAGCTCCTCAATGGTCTCCACCGCGCAGAAGACGATGCCCGCGTAATGCGGGTCCTTTTTTCCCTCTTCGATGAACTTGTTCGTTTCGGAAAGCAGTTCGAACAGGCTCGCCAGCGCCCGCGGCGTGTTGAAATCGTCATCCATCGCCGCCACAAATTCATCGCGGCGGCGGATGACGAAATCCGCCTTGACGGCCTCCACGTTCTCCTTGATGCGGATCATTTCGTAGGCCTTCCAGAAGAGGACGTCGAAACGTTGCAGGGCCTTGCCGGCTTCCCGTATCTTCTCGTCGGTAAAATCGATGGGGCTCGCGTAGTGGGAAAAAAGAAAGAACAGCTTGAGCGCATCGACCCCGTATTTCCCAATGGCGTCCTGCACCGTGATAAAGTTCCCCAGGGACTTCGACATCTTCTGGCCGTTGATGGTCAACAGTCCATGATGGATCCAGTACTTGGCGAAGGGCCTCCCGGTGAGCGCTTCCGACTGGGCGATCTCGTTCTCGTGGTGCGGGAAGACCAGGTCTCGCCCGCCGGCGTGGATGTCGAGGGTCGGGGTCGCTAAATGTTTCATGCTCATGCAGGAGCATTCGATGTGCCAGCCGGGGCGGCCCGGCCCCCACGGACTTTGCCAGACCGGCTCATTGTCCTTGGACCGCTTCCAGAGGGCGAAGTCCAGCGGGTCCTTCTTCTTGACGTCCTTTTCGATGCGTACCCCTTCCAGCATCTGATCGACGCTCTGCCCCGATAATTTTCCGTAATCCTTGAACTTCCGGACGTCGAAATACACGTCGCCCTCGGTCTCGTAAGCGAACCCTTTCTCGATGAGCCCCTCAATGTGTTGGACCATCTCGGGAATGTTCTCGGTGGCCTTGGGCTCCACGTCGGCGCGCGCAACGCCCAGCGATTCCATGTCCCGGTAATAGGCGGCGATGTTCTCCTCGGCGACCGTCTGGGAGGTTTTCTTGGTTTCGACGGCCCGGGCGATGATCTTGTCATCGACATCGGTGATGTTGCGCACGAAGCGCACGTCATAGCCGCGGTACTTGAGGTAACGGCGGATGACGTCAAAGACATAGAGACTGCGCGCGTGGCCGATGTGGCAGAGATCGTAAACCGTCACCCCGCAGGTGTACATCTTGACGACGGGCGGATTTAAGGGAACGAGGTCTTCTTTTTTCTGGGTGAGGGTGTTGTGGATACGGAGAGCCATATTAGCTCATGGCTCATGGCTGATGGCTCATGGTCATCAATATCTGTTGTTACAGGCTATCAATGAGCGATGAGCCAAGAGCTATGAGCAATCTTATTTTCCTTTTAACTTCTCTTCCAAACTCTTGATCCTCTGCAACAGTTCGATCATGTTCTGCATCACGGGGTCGGAAACGTGAACGTGATCGAGCTCGGTGTCGATCTTCTTGCCGTCCTGCTTGGTCACGTGGCCCGGGACGCCCACGACGGTCGCGTTCGCCGGAACGTCCTTGATGACCACGGCGTTGGCGCCGATGTAGGAATTGTCGCCGATCGTGATATTACCTAAAATCTTGGCGCCGGCCCCGACGACGATATTGCTGCCGAGCGTAGGGTGCCGTTTGCCGGTCTCCTTGCCGGTGCCCCCCAGCGTGACCCCCTGGAACAGCGTTACGTTATCACCGATGATCGCGGTTTCCCCGATCACGACCCCCGTGCCATGGTCGATGAAAAGCCCCTGGCCGATCTGTGCCCCGGGATGGATCTCGATGCCGGTGAGGAAGCGCGCGAACTGGGAGATCGCCCGCGGTAAGAACGGGACCTTCAAGTTGCGGAGGGCATGGGCCACCCGATACAGGATGATCGCGTGAAATCCGGCGTACAGCAGGATGATCTCAAGGTCGTTGCGGGCGGCCGGGTCGCGTTCCCGGGTCGCCTTGATCTCTTTGGCGAAGAATAATTCGCAGACCCCCACCCAGGCGAGGATGAGGATGATCAACCATAACAAAAATCCCATTTCCAGCTCCTTTTTCGTGGCGAACGCCTGACAACCAACGACGAAATTTATCGCTTCACGAGCAAAACCATCGCATACGCCGCGATGGCCTCGGATCTTCCGATGAAACCGACCCCTTCCTGGGTCGTGGCCTTGATGTTGACCCGCGCCGGACGCAGGCGCAGCACCTTCGCGATCGCCGCGCGCATCTTCGGCTTATAGGCCTTGAGGTTCGGGGCTTGGGCCAGGATCATGGTATCGACGTTCCCGACGGAAAAACCTTCCTTCTTGACCAGGGCGTAAACCCGTTGCAGCAAGGTGAGACTCGAGATCCCTTTGTACCGTTTATCCGTGTTGGGGAAATGTTCGCCGATGTCGCCTTTCCCCAAAGCCCCCAGGAGAGCGTCGCACACCGCATGCAACACGACATCCGCATCCGAATGGCCCAGCAATCCTTTTGTGAATGGGATCGGTACGCCTCCCAGAAAAAGCTTGCGCCCTTTTACCAGCCGGTGGATATCATAGCCAAGACCGATTCGTGGGGCCATTATTTTCCAGCCTTCGCAGATTTCAAGAACGCGCCGGCCAGCACCAGGTCCTCGGGTGTGGTGATCTTGATGTTGCGGTAATCCCCTTTGAGGACCTTGACCTTTTCGCCAAGCTCTTCCACCATCGCCGCGTCGTCCGTGGGTTCCCCGTGCTTGAATTCCCGGTGGGCCCTTAAGATCAATTCCTTATCAAAGACCTGGGGGGTCTGAATTTCCCAGAGTGTATCGCGCTGCAGGGTCGCGACCACCGTCATCGAACGGAAATCGACCGTCTTGATGGTGGGCTTGACCGGAACCGCCACCGTCACCGCCCGATGATCGAATCCCAGCTCGACCGCCTGGCGCAGGAGCTTGTCGCTCAACAGGGGTCTGGCCCCGTCGTGAATGACCACGCATTGGGTGTCCGCATCGAGCGCCTTCAGGCCTTCGTGTACCGAATCGCAGCGCCGTTCGCCACCGGCGACCAACCGCGTGATCTTTCTCAGACGATAACGCTT
>JAHFFX010000032.1 GCA_023247755.1 Candidatus Omnitrophota bacterium
CGCAGCGCTTTCTGGTCGGCGGTGGTGCTGTGCACGAGCTTCATTCATTTGACGCTTTCACGGGCGGTTCTGACGGATATGGTCTTTTCGATGCTGGTGGTGATGTCGATCGGGGTTTTCTATTGGGGGTATGCGCAGCGTGCTTTCCGGAACACGGCGATAGTTCTTGGTTTCGCGATCGCCGGTGTCGCGGTGTTGACCAAAGGGGTCCTGGGTCTGCTTTTTCCTTTGGGGGTCCTGGGGATCTACCTTCTTTATAAGAAAGATCTTCAGTTCCTGCGGACCCCGGCATTGTGGTTGGGGATCGGGGTCTTTCTCGCGATCGCCGTCCCCTGGCATCTCATCATGCTCCAGCGTTATGGGGAAGACTTCATCCGGGAATACTGGACCAATGTGCATGTACGGCGCATTCTTGAGGCGGAACACCCCAAAAGCGATTCCTGGTATTTCTATCCGGGGACGATGTGGGCCGGGGTACTGCCTTGGAGTTTCTTTGTTTTCCCGGCGGCGGAAACACTCCTGCGAAAGATGAAGGAAAGGTCCCGGGAGAAGGATGCCATGGTCTTTCTCTTGATCTGGATCGGTTTTATCCTGGTCGTTATGCAGGCGGCGCATTCCAAGCTCGCCAGTTATATTTATCCGGCATTCCCGGCGGTCGCCATTATCGTCGGAAGGTATTTGGGCGAGACCTTGCCCCGCCTGAAGGAAGGCCGGCCGGTCAAATCGTTCATCACCGTGACCTATCTTATGGCCGGACTTTTGTTCTTGGTTGCGGTCGGAGGGATATGGGCCACGTTCCTCTATTCCTCGCTGATCGGCGATAAATTTCCGGTCTATATCTTTACGGTGTTAATCTTCGGGGCCGTCGTGAGCATCCTCGTCTTAAACGCCCGCCGGGAACATGGGAAGTCGCTTATCCCCATCGGCAGCGTTACCGCGAGCCTGCTGGTGCTCCTTTTCCTGGGGAGGGCCAGCGCCGAACCATGGGTTTCCTGCAAGGACATCGCCGAGGTCTTCCAGAGGTTCGACCGCTCCGATTCCACGGTACTGGCCAGCAAGTTTTACGTGCGCGGGGTGCGGTATTACACCGACCGTAAGGTCGCCGTCATCGACATCAACGGATCGGGGTTCTTCAGCCCTCATCCCGTCCCTTTTCTTAATACGGACCAGAAGGTCCTTGATTTTCTCGGATCGCAGAACATCACCTATGCGATCGTGAAAGTTTCCAACGTCCACGACATTGTCCGGATCGCCGACGGGCATTTCCGAGTGGAAGAGCTGGCCCAATTAGGCGGAAAGCACATCCTTAAGATCCAAAAGCGTTGAGGAGTCCCCAACCCATGAAACGTTCCACGGATCATTCGATCTTCCAGTCGTTGCCGGTGGCCGCCCTTGTTGAGGATTGCTCGAGCTTAAAAAGGCTTTATCAAAAGCTGCAGCGCTCCAAAGAGGGAAACGTTCTTGCTCAGCTACGCGGCAACCCGGCGTTGGTGAAGCAGGCGTTCTGCGGGATCAGCATTCTGGCTGCGAATAAAAAAGCTTTGGAGCTTTATGGCGTTAAACGGCCCGCCGAGATTCTTGATCGCTTCCGGCGATCCATGTCCAGAAAGAACCTTAAGACCCTGCTCGAAGAGTTTCAAGCGCTCATGGACCGAAATGCGGACTATCAGGGGCTGCTCGAGCTTAGGACGCCCGCCGGACGCGCCTGTGAAGTGCTGGTGAAATTCGCAATTCTGCCTGGGCACGAAAAGACCTTGAACCGGGTGGTGGTCACTCTTGAAGATGTCACCGAACAGAAACAGGCGGAACGGCACTTAAGGAAGATGGCCCAGCTCGACGGTCTTACCGGGCTCCTTAATCATAAGGCCGTCAAGGAACGCCTGGACCAGGAATTGACCCGCGCCAAGCGTCACAAACTGGACCTCTCCTGCCTGATGATCGATGTGGACCATTTCAAATACGTCAATGACCGTTTCGGGCATCAGAAAGGGGACCAGATGATCCGGCATATGGCCCGGATCATCCGGGAGAACGTCCGTCGCTCCGATATCATCGGGCGTTACGGGGGCGACGAGTTCCTGGTGATCCTGCCGGAGACCAAACCGCAGAATTCCGTCATCGTGGCCCTCCGTATCCAGAAATATTTCCAGCTGGCCATGACCAAATACCTTCGCCAGGACCAGATCAAGAATGCGCTCAGTATCGGCATCAGCGGCTACCCGGACAAGGAGATCGAAACCGCCAAGGACATGATCGCAATGGCCGATAAGATAATGTACAAGGCCAAGGTTTCCGGTGGCGATCGGATCCTGCATCCCAGGATGATCAGCCAGCGGCCGGTGGCGGCTTGACAATTAGGAAAGAAAAGATACAATGTTTGACTGTGTCAGGTGTTACGTGAATTCGGTAGCTCAAATATCTTTTAACTGACACCTGACACTTGGCACACCTTTTGTTTCCCCATAACCATGGCCTTTAAGATCCCCGATACTCCTGAAGAACTTTTCCGTCAAGGCAGCCGCGGCATCGGCCACGTCAACCGCTGGATCCCGGCGTTGATCCTGTTGGCAGTGTTGCTGGGATTGCTGCTGTCGAGCTTCTATCAGGTGGACACTGACGAGGTGGGGGTCATCCGTCGCTTCGGTAAATATGTGCACACGACCCAGCCCGGACTTCACTTGAAATGGCCTTTTGAGATCGAGCATCTTGACCTGGTTAAGGTCCGTCGGGTCTTCAAGGAAGAGTTCGGTTTTCGCACGGCCCGTGCCGGTACGAAAACGGAGTACTCCGCCAACTCCTACCAGGACGAATCCCTGATGCTCACGGGTGACCTCAACGTCGTCGAGGTCACCTGGATCGTACAGTTCAAGGTGAAGGACCCGCTCAAGCTGCTCTTCAATCTAAGCGATCCCCGTAAAGTGATGCGTGATGCCGCGGAGGTGGTCATGCGGCAGGTGATCGGAGACAGCTCCGTCACCGAAGCGCTGATCACCCGCCGTATCGACATCAACCTCGAGGTCCAGCGGGAACTGCAGGAGATACTGGACAGTTATGAGACCGGCCTGCAGATCGAGACCGTCAAGCTGCAGGATGTCAATCCTCCCGATGAGGTGAAACCTTCCTTCAATGAGGTCAACGAGGCCAAACAGGAAAAAGAGAAGGTCATCAACCAATCTTGGGAAAGTTACAACAAGACCGTTCCGAAAGCGCGGGGAGAAGCGGAGAGAACTATCCGGGAGGCCGAAGGGTATGCCTTGGAACGTGTTAATCAGGCCAAAGGGGATGCGGCCAAATTCCAGGCAACCTGGGATGCTTATAAAGAGGCCAAGGATGTCACTCGTAAACGACTTTATCTGGAAACCCTGGAAGAAATATTGCCCAAGGCCGGCAAAGTGTATGTCATGGACCCCAAGGGTACCGGAATTTTACCGTTATTGAAACTTAAGGAAGAGCAATAATATGTCCTTGCAGAAAGTTGCCAGCCTGGTTGCCGGTATCTTCTTCGCGGTGATGCTGCTCTCCGCCAGCGGTCTCTTTTTTGTGGTCGATGAGACCAGACAAGCGGTCGTCACCCAATTCGGTGAACCCATGGGCGAGCCGATCACCAAGGCCGGGCTTTACTTTAAGATGCCATTCGTGCAAACGGCGAACTATTTTGAAAAACGGGTCTTGCAGTGGGACGGCGACCAGAATCAGATCACCACGCGCGAAAAGCGCTACATTTGGGTTGATGCCATGGCCCGCTGGCGGATCAAGGACGCGCTTAAATTCATGCAATCCGTGGGCACGATGGAAAACGCCTACACGCGACTGGACGATATCATTGATGCCGTCACGCGCGATGAGATCAGCAATTTGAACCTGATCGAAACGGTTCGCAACGGCGACGAGCTATTAAGACGCATCAAAGAAAGCGAAACCCATGAAGAATACGTGGAATCCGATCCGGAGAGCTTGGAAGAAGTGAAGGTCGGGCGCGAGCAGCTGACTCGGCATATCCTCTCCCGTGCGGCGAAGGACGTGGAAAATTTCGGTATCGAGCTTTTGGACGTCCGTATCAAGCGCGTCAATTATATCCCGGATGTCCGTAAAAAGGTCTTTGACCGGATGATCGCCGAGCGGAAGTCCGCCGCCGAGAAATACCGTTCCGAAGGCCAAGGGAAGAAGGCCGAGATCGAAGGCCAGATGGTAAAGGAAATGCAGCAGATCCGCTCCGAAGCCTATCGCACCGCTCAGGAGATCCGGGGCAAGGCCGATGCCGAGTCCATCAAGATCTTCGCGGAGGCCTATAACAAGGACCCTGAATTCTATTCGTTCGTGAAAACTCTGGACACCTACCGCTCGACGGTTGGGGCGACGACCACCATCATGCTCACTACGGATGGCGAATATTTTGAGTATCTCAAGGGTATCGGCAGAACGAGTTCCCCCTGACAGAACCGTTTATTTGATTTTAAAATATCTTAAAATATTAGAAAATTATTTGACATTCTTAAAGGTGAATTATATATTTATAGCAGGATGAAGCAGTTAGCTTATGATTGGATCGATAGTGAAACCGTTGGGATGTGAAAAGCATTCCCGACGGTTTTTTTTATTGTCCGATCCGGCTATCGTATGGTAACCCAAGCAAACCCGCGCCTATTCCTGCGCGGGAAAAGGAGGTAGCAGTAATGGTTAAAGGCAAGGTGAAATGGTTCAACAACCAAAAGGGTTATGGGTTCATCACGCCTGAAAACGGCAACGACGTGTTCGTCCATTATTCCGCCATTCAGGGGGATGGCTACAAGACCCTCGATGAAGGTCAGGAAGTGGAGTTTGAGATCGTCAAAGGAGACAAAGGAGAGCAGGCCCAAAACGTTCATAAAGCCGGTGGAAAATAATATAGCCCATCCACGGGCCCCCCGCCTTTGGCGGGGGGCCCGTTTTTTTTGCCCGCTGAAACTTCAGCAACCCCGCCAAAACTACCAAACATCGATTGACTTGGATTCTCTTTAGCGATAATCTATTCTCAACTATGGGTTTATCGACGAAGCAGCCAGGGGTGGTGGAACTCAGTCTAAGGGCCGGCTCTTCCACTCCGGGAACCAGTGATATCCTGCGGCAGGTCCTGTTGTCGGTGGGCGTGCCCAACGAGCAGATCATTGAGAATCGGGAGGACGGTGTCACGTGGGTTTCGACATATTTCCGTTCGCCGCGCGCCGCGCGGCGTTGTCAAAACCTCATTGCCGTCCTGCCGCTAAAGAACGTCAAACTGCGAAAGCGCAATATCTTGCGCACCCACTGGGAAGGAAAATGGAAATTGGACTTTAACCCTTTTGCCCTCACCCGCCGGATCGATATCGTCCCGCTCTGGAGAAAAAAGGATTACCGGCCCGGCCGGCGGCAACCCGTTTACATCGACACCATCGCCGCCTTTGGCACGGGTTTGCATGAAACGACCCGGTTCATGGCCCAGATCATTGAAGAGAACCGCGGCCGATTTGCGAGCTTCCTCGACATCGGCACGGGGACCGGGATCCTCTCGCTGGTGGCCCTTAAGAGCGGCGGCAAGGACATCGTGGCCATCGATATCGATCGATACAGCGTGCGGGTGGCCCGTTCGAACATGAACGTCAACCGGGTGCGGTTTCAAGCGCTGAAGGCGATCGACCTTTTGAAACTTTCTTCCCGGCAGAAATTCGATTTCGTCGCGGCCAATCTCATCACGTATGAGTTGATCCGGATGCGCCGGAAGATCGTTTCACTGGTGAAACCGGGGGGGCGGCTCGCCGTTTCGGGGGTCTCTTTGGAAAACCTTCCAAGATTGAGAAAGGCATTCGTACGGCTCCCTTTGCGATGCGTAAAGGTCAAACGAGGCAAGGAATGGGTGGCGGTCTTGTTCCAGCGTAGGGGACGCAGATCTGCGTCCCTTGCAAAAGATCCCGGGCAATGAGCATATTCACCGTCACCCCCCAGAAACAAAACGAGCTATATTTGCGGATGCGGGCCCTGGGTGTGACGGAAGAAGACATCGAAGAGACGTTCGTGCGGTCTTCCGGTCCCGGCGGGCAGAATGTCAATAAGGTGTCGACCTGCGTCGTTCTGTTGCATCGGCCGACCGGCATCCAGGTGAAATGCCAAAAGGCGCGTTCTCAGGGCATGAACCGTTTTTTCGCCCGCCGGCTCCTGCTGGACAAGATCGAAGAACGCCAAAGGGGCTTTGTCGTTGAAGAACGGGCGCGCATCGAGAAGCTCCGCCGCCAGAAACGCAAACGCTCCAAGCGCGCCAAGGAAAAGATGCTGGAGATCAAACGCCGTCATTCCGAGATCAAGACCGGCCGCAAGAAATTTCGACCGGCGGCCATGGGGAGAGAAATTTGATACGACCCGTCGTCAACACAATGCGGCTGCTTATCAATGCCGATGATGCCGGGATCGATGCCGCGCGCAATCGGGGCATCTGGCAGGCCGCTCAGGGCGGGCTTCTGCGCAACACATCGGTCATCGTCCATCAGGACGGATGGAAGGACGTGTGCCGCCGTTTGCAGACGGAGCGTTCCCTAAGCATTGGACTTCATCTGAATCTCACGGCCGGGCGTCCGCTGGCCAAGGGGCTGAAAACCTTGGTGGCCCGTGATGGGAATTTCTTTGATAAGTTCGAACTGTTGTCCCACGTGTTCGCAAGAAAGATCGATACCGCTGAGGTCGAAGCGGAATTTGCCGCCCAGTGGGAACTTTTCGCCAAGCAGGGTTTAAAACCTACCCATGTGGACGGCCACAATCACGTCCATATCCTTCCCGGCTTCTCGGAGGCCTTCTCCACGGTCGTTCCTAAGGGATCGTGGGTGCGCCTGCCGATGCGGCAGGCCTCGCATACCGTTGGGCCTCTGAAAGAGAACCCAAAACTGATCTACACGAACCTGGACCGGCTGCAAAAGGCCTTGAATTTCTGGTCGGTGCAAGCGCAGCTCGTATGGCAGGACCGTTTTCGGCACGTCGATGATTTCTGCGGGACCGGCCTGTCGGATGCCCCGACGTTCAAGACCTTCAAGAAAGAGATCGAGGACCTGAAAGGGGAGCTGTGTGAGCTGATGGTCCACCCCGGCGACGATTGGGACGAGGATTCGGTCCGTTTTTCCAAATTGAAAGCGCGGCAGATCGAACGGGACATCCTGCGTTCGGATGAATTGAAAAGCTTCTTGAAGGACCGCAACGCGAAGGTCGTTACTTACTCGGAACTGTTATGAAGAGTAAGCGAATCATGATCATTCTGGCCTTGCTGGCGGGCACGATGGCGCCGTTCGTCCACCGATCAGGAGCCGAACCGGTATCGGTCAAGACAAAGGATGTTGCTGTCCCCAGGGAGAAACGGTCGGAATCCATCAAGATCAATAAGGCGTATTACGATCAATTGAAGAGGCTTTGCGGGGCCCGCTCCAGCGTCAATTGTTGCCTCTCGTCGGTTTCTGCCATGCGCCGGGGCAACTACCTTATGGCCCCGGGGCCGGGTTGTCCCGAGGGTACCCTCGAGAACAAGCTCCGCTGCAAGGACAGTTTGGTCTGGTGTGAACCAATCAAGGAAGTGGAACCGGAGGAAAGGATCCATCTTAAATCCGCGCAAGGCCCGCCGAATGAAGCCGAAAATAAAGAAGGCCGATAAACAGAACAAGGGGATGGTGGATGTGAGTGACAAGGCGGTGACCCGCAGGGTGGCTGTCGCGCGGGCGCGCATCCGAATGTCCCCGTATGCCTTCAAGGAACTTCGGCGCGGCCGTTCCCCTAAAGGGAATGTCCTGGAAACCGCCAAGGTCGCGGGGATCCTGGCGGCCAAAGCGACCCCCAAGCTCATTCCCATGTGCCATCCGCTGGAGCTTAAGAAGGTCTCGATGTCCATCGCCGTGGACCGTCCCCGGAGGGAACTTTCGATCACGGCGGAAGTCGTCTGTTTGGGGCAGACGGGAGTGGAGATGGAAGCTTTGACCGCCGCTTCGGTCGCCGCTTTGACGGTCTATGATATGATGAAATGGGCCGATCGGGCCATGGTGATCCGGGAACTGCGGCTCGTTCATAAAAGTGGCGGGAAAAGCGGTACATTCGACTTCCCAAAATCTTAGTAGCTGCGAAGGATTCATGCCTTACTTTAAGCCGGCTTTGTCTTCGATCAAAGTCACCGCGGCAGCCGATGGTCTTGGCATCTGGTCTCTGGACCGTCGTTGCCGGCTCTTTTCCCGCCGCCTCGCCGATCGCAACGAACCGTTCTGCCCCCTGCAAGCTCTCGCCGGAACGCTCAAGAAATGGATCTCTCCGCGGTGAAGTCGAAACTCCGTCCCCATAGAATTGGCGTCTTCTTGGCTTTGAGCGTTCCCTGCCTGTTGTGGGCCTACCTCATGAGAGGCTACCTTTGGGGTCATGCGGTGCTTCCCGTGGAAACGCTGCACATTTATTCCGTTGTGAAATACTTTTGGGACAACGTAGGGATCGGCCAGTTCCCGGTGTGGGATCCTTTTGTCCTTTGCGGTACGGCTGAACAAACCCTGCTTGTGTATGTGGGCATTTTCAATCCCGTTTGGCTGCTGGTTTATGTCCTGAGCCATTTGGGGGTTAGCATCTATCATGCTTTTATCTGGACGCTGGTAGTCTACTACCTGATCGGTCAATTAGGTTTCTATTGTCTGGCCAAGGCGGTATTAAGGCATCCTATCGCCGCTTATGTGGCCTTCTTGCTCTTTCTTTTCTCATCCTTCAGTCTTTTTGTGTTGCCGCAGTATCATCCCGCATTATCTTTTGTCCCGATGGTCTGGTTTTTTTATTTCTTGTGCCGATTTTGCCAGTCTCCGGGCAAGGGGTCTTTTGTGGGCATGACGTTCTTCTTGATGCTGATCGGTTCGGTCTATTTCCCGCTCTATTTTGTCACGGTGTTCTTGTTGGTGATGATCCTGTATGCGTTGATCTATCTTGGGAAGATAGGCGGCCTCCTAAAAGGTTGGGGGGGATTCATTCGCGCCCATTTATTCTTGACCGGAATTTGCGCGATCGCGCTCGTCGTCGCATTGCTGCCTACGGCCCAGGCTTACCAGAGCTCCGCCGCGAAAGAGCAGGTGGCTAATTTACGGGCGGGTGGGAAAGGGGTCTATGGCAAAGGAATGATGTTCGATAATTTTCGCGAAACGACCGACGGAGCGCTGAGCGCCAGGATGTTCCCCGAGGACCTCTATTCCAACCTTGACCAGGTAAGCCGGGGCAATGAAGGGTTCTTTTATATGTCCTATTTCGCCTATCTCGTCCTCATACTGGGAGCTTTCACCAGGGTGACTCCGCGGATCCTTTTTCTTAGCCTGCTGAGTTTCTTGCTGCTGCTATTGTGCCTTTCCGACGCCGCCCCGTTGCATAAGTTCTTATACCAGCACGTTTTTTATTTCAAGCTTTTGCGGAATTTATCATTCCTGCTTCCTTATCTCTTGGCGTCCGTGGCCCTGCTTGCGGCGGAACAGTTCCGGTGGTTGTTGAAAATCCGGAACAAATCAGATCTGCTGCGCGGATTTTGGTCGGGGTTCGCATTCCTGGTGCACACCGCGGCGGCCGTCTTCCTACGCGCCCAAGAGAATGTGATCGCAACCTCTTTTCTGGCGATCCTGTTGAGCGCCGTTTTCTGGATCTCTTTTCCCTGGCTTCCCTTGCGCAGCCGAAAAATTATTTTCTTCCCGCTCTTGTTGCTGAGCATATTGGTGCAGCCGCTGGAGGTTTTTGATCGGCATGTCCACGGGGAGGAGCCGTTCGATGAGTATATCAGGCCCTGGGTGGAGTACCCTCGGGCGAGGCCGGTATTTTCCTATGTGCGGCCTCTGCCATCGAACCAGGAAACAGATCCTGCGCAGGAGCATGCGTATGTGACCTGGTACCGCCTTTCCCAGCAGGATTCACCGGGGATCTTCATGCGTCATTTGAACGCTATCCTGCCTTACTGGACAACGTTCGCTTATCAAAAATTGCCGAAAGACGCGCTGGATTCCTTTACCCACCATAAGTTCTTTATATACGATCGTTTCGAAACGGCATCGGATACCCCGGAAGATATTGAGAAAATCGCGGCCGCCTTGCGGGCTCAATGGAACCTGGCTTTTGTCGCCGCGGAAGGGCTGGATCAATCCGCGCGAGAACAGCTGGATACCTTGAGAGGTTCCGAGAATTCCTTGATTCCGCCGCAGCGGCTGGAAATCGAAGGGCCATCAGAGCAGCTGCGGGTCGTTGACTTCCAGGTGAATTCCATTCAGTTGTCCACCAACTTCCCCGGGAAGAAATTCCTGGTCTACACCGACGGATATTTGAAAGGATGGCAAGCTTTTCTGGACGGGAAGGAAGTGCCGGTTTATCGGGCGAACATCGGTTTTAAAGGGGTTCTTGTGCCCGCCGGGGCGCATTCGCTATTGATGCGCTACGGGTCCTTTGCTTCCTTTTATTTTCTCGTTTGGGCCGTGTTCCTGGGGATGTGGGGATGGATGTTGGGTTTGAACTGTACCGCAACGGACCGCAAAGGACATTTGTGAGATGACCAGGCCGCAATCTGATCCACAGAATCCCTCCGCCATCGTGCGCCGCGCGCCCCAGCGGAGCCTTTTCCTCTATGTGGTCCTGGGGATCCTGCTGTTTAGGCTCATCAATCCCCAAGTGGCCACGGTCAACCGTTTGAACCGGATCAAAGTTCAGATCGAAGAAGATCTGGACAGGTTCGCGCTGGGCGAGGCGCCCCTGAAGAGGGATTCGTTCAAATGGGGGGTCCGCTATTACAAGAAAGTACTTTCATTGCTGCTTAAAGCCGCATTGATTTCCGGGGATTCTTTGAAAACTTCGCTGGCCTATGGGAATCTGGGTTATTGTTACTATTATTTGAGCGATGAACAATCCGCCCTGGAGGCCTATCAAAAGGCCGTGAACCTGGCCCCGGCGTTTTATTCTTATTCTTGGGACCTGGGGACCGTTTATTTTCAAAAGGGCGATCTCAAGAACGCGCTCGACCTTCATCGGCGAAGTCTGGAGGCCATGCCATTGACCTTGAAGTACTACTCGAGTTTCTTTAGGTCGATAGCCCATCTGGGATTCCCGGCGGAGGGGGTCTTGACGGAACTGTTCAAAAGGGCTTATGTGGACGAGGAGAGGTCGTTCCGGATCATGTCGAGGGTGTTCTTTGAAGGCCGGGAATTCGAGCGCATGCGCGATACCGTTTTACTCGGGCTCGTGCAGCATGCCGACAGCGCCGGCCTTTCCCTGGATGCGGGACTGGCGTTCATGATGCTCGGCGATTATGCGCAGGCCGCCGTTTTCTTTGAAAAAGTCATGGAGCTCAGCCCCGGAGACGGACCTTCCGCGCACTACCGCGATTTTTGCCTTAATAGGTCAGGGGACAATCCGAGGGATGATCAAGAATCTCTTGAAGATATCTGGCGAAAAGAGGCTTCCCGCTTCCGGTTCGAGCTTGAAAAAGACTTCCGATTGCATCTTAACGATCAATTGCTGGTCTGGGTGATGCGTTTTTAGGAGCGCATCAGCCGCGCGGGGCGCCGGGGGAATTGAGCGGATGCCTCCGGGAGTCGTGGAAGGGATCGCGGATGCGGAGTTTTCTGAAGAATTGGGCCACGTGGAAAATGACGATCAGGATGATGGTCCCCAGCAT
This sequence comes from Candidatus Omnitrophota bacterium, assembly GCA_023247755.1. Classification (GTDB taxonomy): domain Bacteria; phylum Omnitrophota; class Gorgyraeia; order Zapsychrales; family JAHFFX01; genus JAHFFX01. The sequence continues at coordinate 11,651 of JAHFFX010000032.1, forward strand.
GACAAACACCGTCGAGATGGCGATGCATATTTTCAGTAACAGTTTTTTCATCTCTGGAAAATAAGAGGGGACGGGCTTATTTCACGCAATAGTGAAGTCGCTTTTGTAGAAAAACTGGTGGCGCAAGTAGCGCACCAAGGCCAGATCAGGGGCGTATTTATACATTTTGTTCTTAAGTTTCTGGGAATAGTAATAGCTCACCGGCTTGGCGCCAGCCAGGGCCAGGGCGCGCAACGGTTTATTCCTGAGGCTGCCCATGACGTTGACCAACGCGTTGGATAGAATGCTCATATAAGAGATATTCCCCAGATAATCCCGCCCGGGGCCATCAAACCAGGGACTTCTCTGTCCCATGGGGTCATAATCATCAAAGATCCAGTCCGCCCAGGCGTCCAGCGATTGGGGGGCTTTCAGGCCGTGTTTCATGGCGAGCCGGAAATCCGGCGTGCCGGGCAGTGCGGTGAAGATCGCCATCGCTTCCAGTTGGGCCATCGAGTTCTCTTTCTTGATCCGAAATCCCAGGTCGATGGTCTCGTTGATCTCATCGATCGTTTCTGTGGGATAACCCATCATGAGACCGAACACGGGAATGATCCCGTGCTTCTTGCAACGCTGGTTGGCCTCTAATGTCTGCTGCCAGGTGATCCCTTTCTGCATGAGCTCGAGGATGCGGTTGGACCCCGATTCCGCGCCGAATTTCAGCGTGTGGGCGCCGGAACGTTTCAAAACCGCAATATCGCTATCCGAGGCCTTCATGAAGACATCAACCCGTGTCCCGGACGTGTAGAATGAAATATCCAGATTCCTATCGATCATGCCCTGGCAAATATCGGTCGCTCTTTTGCGGTTGATATAGAATTCATCATCCCTAAGCCAGATCCCATTGAGATTGAAGCGTTTCACGTTTTCCGTGATCATGTCCAGACTTTTGCCAATGGATATGGCGCGCCATTTGCGTTCGCGGATCTCCGCGCTGCTGCAGAACCCGCAGTTGAAAGGGCAACCGCGGCTGGTCTGTCCGATGTCCAGCACCCTGGTCTTGTCCTTGAGATACATGTCCCGGTGGATGTAGTTCTCAACGTTCACCAATTCCCACGGAGTGGGGAGCAGGGTTTCAACATCCAGCATTGGGCGGCACGGAGTTTTGACCACTTTGCCGCCGTCCTTGTAGAGGATGCCGTTGACCGTTGAAAGCGACCGTTTATGCTCAATGGCTTGAACGATCTCCAGAAAGGTCTCATCGCCTTCGCCGACCGCGACAATATCCACCAGATCATGCATCAGGGTTTGTTCCGGAGTGACGGAAGGATGACACCCGCCCCAAATGATCGGAATTTTGCCATTGGTCATTTCACGGACCATGGCCGCCAGAAAGAGGGCGTTGCGGATCTGTGTGCCGGTCATGGTCGATATCGCAATGCAGATCAGATCGCTGGAGATCTGCTCCTGCAGGGTTCCCGGGTCGATGTATTGGGTTCTTTGGTCGAGCAGCTTTACTGTATAACCGGCTTTAAGGCAGGGGGCTGCGACCGTTAAAAGGGCATGAGGAGGCGCGACCGTGGAACCGATATCCAAACCGGTCTTTGGGTAAAGCATCAAAATATTAGGCTTATTGGCCAACTTAATCATCATGCCTCCTTATGGTTGCTTAGTAAAAAGATAGTACGCTTCCTTTAATAAGTCAAACGAAAACTTAGTTCTTTTTTAATCTATTTCTCTAAGTTGTCGGAGTTTTTGTCTCTTATGGAAAATCACTTAAGAGCCGCCCCCGCGGCGGCCTTGTATTTCAGTGAAGATGTATCTTGTTGATAATCAATGAAGTTCGAGAATCCCCCTGAATGAGTTCATGGAACATGACAATAGAGTGATTTTATTTAAAATTAATGTTTAAACAAGTCGTTTTCAGTATAATCTACGTAGTCCAATGGTGAATTTATCTGTTCACCGGTCCGCGGTCCTGGATAAAAGCAATCGCCATGAGGAAGTTGAAGGAAGTCAGGGATATAGCGCAGTTCGCATAGCATTGGGTCATTTTGGTAAGGCATGGGATCCATGAAAAAATATCTGATCGGCACGTGCGCATTCAACGAAGGGGCCAAGATCCGGAGCGTCATCGAGCGGTTCTCCGATTATGACAGCTACGATGTGCTCATCATCGATGACGGTTCGACGGACCGGGCCCTTGAGGCGATCCCTTCGCGGATCCCCGTCAAGGTCATTCGCAACGAACACAACCGCGGCGCGGGCCACTGTGTGCGGCAGATCCTCAAGTACGGGCGCGAGCAGGGTTATGTCGCGGTGTTCTTCATCGCCGGCAACGACAAGGACTCGCCGGCGGATATCCCTAAGCTCAAGACCGCCATAGAAGAGGGTTTTGATTTTGTGCAGGGCTCGAGGTATCTTCCCGGCGGAAGCCAGGGCGGAATGCCGTTCTACCGGAAGATCTCCACGCGCTTCATCCATCCGTTCCTTTTTTCGCTGATCACCGGCCGGAACATCACCGACAGCACCAACGGTTTCCGGGCGGTCCGGCTTTCCATTCTGGAGGATCAGCGCATCGACATCGACCAGGACTGGCTGGACCGCTATGAGCTGGAACCTTACCTGTTTTATAAAGCGATTCAATGCGGGCACCGGGTCAAGGAAGTCCCGGTGACCAAAATCTATCCGCCCAAAGGGGTGAGTTACACCAAGATGAAGGCGGTCACCGGCTGGTGGAGCATTTTGCGGCCACTGGTCTATCTGGGATTGGGGATCAAAAAATAACATGGACCGGTTTGATTTGAATTCCCTGAAGAAATTCGCCCCCCCAACGGTCCTTTTTTTTGTTTTGGTGGGGCTTTTCCTGCGGTTGTGGCGCATCAACCAGAGCGACTTCATCTTTTTTGATGAAGGCTATTACCTCAATTTCAATATACGGTATCTCTATATCATCCAGAAGTTCTTTCCTCAAAATTGGGCGGATTTCTGGCAGGCGTTCTGGCTGTGTATGCGAGTGTCGCTGGGAACCGGGAAAGCCATGTGGTTCGCGATCGTCGATTCCCGGGTGTTCCTGGGGCTTCTGGAGACGTGGTGGGTCCCGAGGGTGGTTTCGGCCGTCGCGGGGGTGCTCACGCTGGGATTGTGTTATCAGTTCGCGCGCCGCTGGTCGAATTCGGGGGCGGTCGCGGCGCTGTCGGTCGTGCTCTTGAGCATCCTGCCCAGCCACGTGTTCTATTCCCGCATCGCCATCCAGGAGACGGTGTGCGTGCTGTTCTTCCTCTCCGGCTTGTATCTGTATCTTTTCTCGGCCCGGTTGGGCGGGCGCACGATCGCGTCCGCCGTTCTGCTGTCCGCGGCGTACTTCAGCAATTACCGGCTCATTATCATCCCGGTCCTGGTCGCGGTCGCCGAGATCTGGAGCAAGTTCTCCGTCGGTCAATGGCCGGATATCCGCAAGTACGTCTGGCACACGGTGGTCTTCCTTGCTCTCATGGTGTTGATCGGCAATCTCGACCAGGCGCAGAACACGATCGTCACGTTCTCCTGGATGTTCCACCAGGCGCATCTTGGGGAAGAAAGGTTCGACTGGTTCAATTTTCTGTCCTATCCGTATTGCCTCTTCCGGCTGGAACACGGGCTTTTCGGGATTTTCTTCTTCGGGAATGTTTACTTTCTCTTTCGGAAGCGTTACAGTGAGTTGCTGCCGTTCGCGCTGGCCGTCACCCAGATGTTCATGTTCTCTTTCGCCGCGGACAAGGCGGCGCGGTACTTGAGCGTGGTGATGCCGTTCCTGGCGATGGGTGTCGCGGTGCTGATCGTCGCGGTTTTTCAGGAGTCCCACAGGGCAAGGACCCGCTGGGTCCTGGGATTGGGTGTGGCGTTCATGATCGCGGGAATGACGGTGAAGTCCTTTCAACTGGCCAATTTCCGTTCCGCTTACCGTTCTTCGATGGAATTCTTGCTTTCCCACGACCCCAATGTCAAGGTCCTGTCCACGCAAAACTGGGTGCAGAACCTTTATACGCCGCGCCGCACGCAGGTCTGGGAATGCCCGCATCAGTTCGGTCTCTTTGTGAAACTGTTCAGCGAAGGTTTCCGGGTCCTGATCGTGGACCCGCAGGCCTACATCTCGTATACTGCCGACGGTAAGAAGTTCACATCGGAACTGGGGGACTATCTCGGTTTTGTCGTTGATAATGTCAAGCCCCTCGCGGTCTATCCGCATTTTTCCCCTTTGATCCTGGAGCGTTTCGTTCTTGAGCATAACGAGAACCTAAAGCGGTCATTGTTGTTCTTACGGGACCATGGGGCGGACGCAGGGATCTTGAGGGTTTACAGTATGGATCAATGCATGCTGACCATCCAGGCCGCGATGAATTCCAGAAAACATTGACGATATGGTCAAGACCCTTCCTTTTCCCGAATTTTTGCGTGCGCTTCAGCTGCCCGCTCTGAACCGCAACCTCTTCTCTTCCCCGGAGTGGATGACGGTCCTGGCGCGCACCTACGGCACCCGCATCGAAGTGAAGTACATCGAGCGGGACGGGCGGGTCGACGCCTGGGTCTTTTATGCGGTGGTGAAGAACTTCCTGGAATGGAAGATCTGCGTGTGCTCCTACTGCGATTACTGCGACGGGTTCGTCTCGCGTCCCGAGGATTGGCAGCTGTTCCTCGAGGCGTTCCGTAAGGAGTTCCCGCAATACCGCATCGCGGTGCGTAATTTGCGCGATCCCCTGGTCCGCGAGAATCCCGCGTTCAAGGTCTTGAGCGAAGAGTATTTTCATCTCCTTGATGTTCGGGATGACCTCGATACGCTTTGGCAGCGGACCCACGATTCCTTCCAGCGGGGGGTGCGCAAGGCCGAGAAGCACAACCTCACGGTGCGCGTGGCGGAAAAAGCAAGACTGAAGGATTTCTTTCAAATGCACCTGCGGTTGCGGAAATTCAAATACCGTCTCTTCGCGCAGCCTTACCGTTTCTTGGAGATCATCTGGGAGGAATACATGGAGAAGAACCAAGGGTTCCTCCTCGGAGCGTTCGATCAGCAGGATCGGATGATCGCCGCCAACGTCTATCTGATCTGCGGCAATACGCTTTATTACAAGTTCAACACGTCGCGCTTGAATGCCCTGATCGACCGGCCGAACAATCTTTTGTTGTGGGAAGGGATCAAACTTGCGAAGAAGAATCAACTGGAATTCCTGGACCTGGGCTCGAGCGGACTGGATCAGGAGGGGCTGGTCCGTTTTAAGGACCATTCGGGGGCGCAAAGGATGAAGATCACGCACCTGGGGTTCGCCCCGCCCGGTTACAAGTTCAGCCAGAAGCGGATCCTGAGGACCTTCACCAATTTCTGCACGCTCCCGTGGCTGCCGGACGGCGTGTCGCAATGGGGCAGTGATATCATCTATCCCTATCTCGCTTGAAAATGAATATAATGGCGCCTATCTACGCAGGAAGCAGGACGATGGACGATGGACGTAGATGTTTTTTCGCCCCTCGTCCTTCATCCCTCATCCTTCGGAATTGAGGAGGAGTCTTTGGAGCTAAAATCACTATTTAACGCCTGGGCCAAAGAGGTCGACGGCGATTACGCGCAGCGGCAGTGGCTCCTCAGCAAATGGGAGCTCTTTGAGGGCATCGCCTGGCCCAAGGAAAAGTATGACACCATGATCCGCAGCATTGCGGTAGGGCTGCAGTTGCAGTCCGGCGATAACCTGATCGATCTGGGCTGCGGCGGCGGCTGGATCCTCAAGGCGCGATCCGCTTACGCCAAGCGCGGCGTGGTCGGGCTTGATTTTTCCGGCGAGATGCTAAGGTTCGCCCGCCAGACCTTGCCCGAGACTCCGTTGATCAACGGCGAGATCGGGCGGCTTCCCCTGAAATCGGAAAGTTTCGCCAAGGCCCTCTCGTATTATGTGTTCCTCAATTTTGCCGATGACGCTTATGTCGAGCAGGGAATTCTGGAGGTTTGGCGGGTCTTGAAGAAGGGGGGCCGGGCGCTCATCGGGCAGCTTCCCGACAAGAATGGTTCCGCCGCCTATGAGGCCGCCAAGGCCGAACATCTGGAATTCTGCCGCCGGACCTACCCTCTGGGGAAGAACAATCGCGACACCCATCTTTTGCCTTTGCGTTTGTTCGATAAGGATGCCTTGAGCCGGTCCTTGAATGAGCGAAACATCCGCCATCAATTTCTTGATTCGTTCAATCCATTCTTCCGTTCCGGCCAGCCGGCGCTCGTCAACTGGCGGTTCGACCTAGTCCTGGAAAAATAATTCATGTGGGAAAAAAGGTTTGTTTCCATTGTCCTGCTT
>JAHFFX010000128.1 GCA_023247755.1 Candidatus Omnitrophota bacterium
TCGAGGACCCGACCCTTGTTAATCACCGCCAGAGTGCCGACCCAGGTCACCGCGAATCTCGGCATATGGCGAACGATCTCCCTGATCTCTTCCTGCTCCAGGCCTCTCAACTGGGCCATAAGCTCCGGAACGCCGGCGATCATCGCCAACCTGACATTATGATCGAGCTCATTGAGGATGGAGATCCACAGGTTGAACTCCTCCAGGTCTTCGCTCGCCTCATAAATCGGCGCGGTGGCCGGCAGGGCCCCTTGATGGAAGCTGCTCAGGGTGAACTCGAGCCAAACGAGAGTCCTCAAATCAGCGCCGCTCAGCTTATCCTTCAGTTCGTTGAAATAGTTCTCAATGGCGCCGCGGTAAACGCCCGGAGCCACGGTCAGGAGATTATGCAATATGATATCGAAAGCGTTACGGAATATTTCTTCCTTGCTTCTTGCATAATTCTTTTGGATCTCATTCTTGGCCTCAAATTCTCTTGCCGCGGACCGCACCGCCTTCTTTAAGGTCTCACTGGCCTGCCCCTGGGGAACGACCACCACGGCATGGGCCAAAGCCCGATTGTCTTCGGGGTTGGCCAAAACGATCGGCTCGATGAGCAGTTCGAACCCGGCCTCCGCGAACCTGGCCCGGATGGACGCCGCATCCCGGAATTCCGCCTTAACGGAATCGGTCAACTTGCGATTGACATCGACGAACGCCCGCAGCTTCTCGGTCGCCGACAGGAGCGCCGCTCGGATCGCTTCCAGGGCCGGCGCGCGATCCGTTTCGGCATTGGCCATTGCGATATCGTCAATGAATAACGGGATGTTGACCGTCAGTTCTTTCCGCTCATAGAAGCTCTTTCTTTGCTTTAAGAGTTCGGCTATCCGGGACCGGTCCCCCGCGAAAGCCTGATCGACCAGGCTCAGCAGTTCTTCATAAGCCGCCAGGGCCTTGATGGAATTCCTCAATTTCTCTTCGAACATGAGGACGACCTTGGACAGCGGATGATGCAGGATGAAGACCGCCGCCTGGGGACCCCGGAGGGTGGCTTTCAACCGCTTCAAGAATTCGTCCTGTTGCGGCCGTGGCAGATAAGGAAGGACGAACATGGCCAGGGCGACATCAAATTCCTCCTGAAGATCAAGGGCCACCAGATCCTGCTGCTCATAACGGACGCCCGCCGCCAGCGCCGCCGCGATCTGCCTCTCCGACAACCGGGCGAAATCAACGGCGGTGATCGCCATATCGGGATAGGCCGCTTTGACCCGGCGGGTGCTGTAGGTGTCGCCGGAACCGAGGTCCACGACCTTCAAGGCCGCCGCCGCGCCCCTCACCGCACCCAGCATGCGGCTCACGAAGGAGATCACGTTCTCCGGATAACCGTCCGCGGCGAAGGAACCGTCCCGGACCTCCTGCCAGTCCATGGTCCAGTAATCTTCCACATTGCTTTTTTCGGACAATCGGGCGACCGTCCGGCCTTCATCGAACTGGCCCGCGGAAACCTGTAATTTCTCATGCAGGTTGGAAAGCAGTCTGACCTGAGGACCATATTGCTCTTGGATTCCTTCCAGCAGGGCCCTGGGCAGGGTGGCTTCGATGAACACCGTCTCACCCATTTGCGCGGCAACCGTCCGGCCGGTCAGATCGACCAACCGCGAATCGATCTGGTTCAACATCAAACCGGCCAACTCCCTCGCCAGGGCGATCAGCACGGTCAACAAGCTTGGCATCGCCGACTGGAAGCTCTCGGAAGTGACGTCGTCATCGCGGATGTCCCAAATGCTCTTTCCATCGGCATCCTCTTCCAGGAACGTGTGAATACTGCGCATATTGATCATATCGATCTGCGATTCCACGAGTCCGAACCTTAGATCGAAATTGTTGCCGCCCGTCATGGGAATATGGACCACCGCGTTCTCCCGGATGCCGGCCTTGATCTGATCGTAGTTCTGTCCCAGCACGCCGATTTCCTGGTTGAATCCGTACTTCTTAACGAGGTATTTCTCAACGGTCACGCCCTTGACCCGCAGGACCTCGAACAGCTGGTCCAGCAAGCCGTTGAATTGCTCATCGCCGATCCCCACGCCGGCTTCCGCGATCACAAAAGCGGAGATCCGGGCCCCGTCGGGTCGATAGCCGCTCAAAGCCGCCAGTTTAACGGCCCATTCGTTGATCTCAAGAACAACGGCGGAAAGTCCGGGATAGCTCTGCGGATTTTCCACCAGCAGCAGGCTGCTTTCCTTTAACGGCAGGATGAAGCTGTTCGCCGGATAGACTACCTTCGACTCTTCTCCCGCCACACGGTGATCGGTGAAGCGAACCTCTTGGGAACGGGTCAAGAATCGGAAGGCGCGTCCCTGCGTGACAACTTTACGGTCTCGCATCTTGAGATAATCGGCCTTGATGTCCAGGGTCTCGCCGTTGAGGCTCATCTCGATAATGCCTTCCGCCCCGGTGGTTATCAAATCCCGCAGGGCCGTCACGCTCACCAGCGGATCGATATAGAGGCCATTGATGCCTTCCGGCAATTCCGCCTGGTGTCGTCTCTCGAATTCCTGGAGGGTATTAATGAACGACCCCTGCATGAGCGTTTTGGAAAGCCTGTCCAGAACATAGCGAGTATGCTGCGTGCCAGGGTGTTCATAAATCGCGATACCGGCATTCGACAAGATCGCCAGGAGCGCCTTGCCGAATAATTCCGCCAGCGGGATCCCGGCCAGGGAATTGAACTGAGCGCCGCGATGTTCCGGAGCGAAGTCGGCGGTCGTTCTCCGGGCAATGGCGGCAAGCACGGTCTTGACCCGGTTGGCCACCCGATTGAACATCAGCAGGATCGCCAGCAACAGCGCCATGGCGCCGTCGACGATGACATTGTTCAAACGCTCCAGCCGGCGCTGCTGTTGTTCGTAGTACCGCTGCATCTCTTCATGAGCCAACCGGCGGTTCTCTTCTTCGCGGCGTTCGGCTTCCCAGTCGACCTGGTGCTCCGCCAGGACCTGGCGATGCGGCGGCTCGGTTTGCGGCTGCCGCCGGCGTTCCGGTTCTTGCCGCGGACGGAGACGCGGACGCCGCCCCGGCTCCTGCAATTCATCCGCCCGGTCCCGCGGATGCTGCGGGACCGTGTTCAACAGATGCCGGTTGCCCCAGGCGACAAGCTGATTTTCGAAGATCGTATACAGACCGTTGGGATTGTTCGCCATTTGCACCGTGCCCAGCTTGGTGAGTTGCACGCCGGGTCGGCGGGCCAAATTGGCCAGGTCGGCCCCAAGACCGGTCGCCTGAAGTTGCGCCTGGCGGGCCGCGGCAGCTCCGATATCATAGGCGCCGGTAGTGATCAACGCCTGCACCGTATTAGGATGCAGATAGAACTGCTCACCCAGCCAGCGGATGAATTGTTCGAACTCAGGCCGGTGCGTCTTGATCAGGTGCCTCATGATGGAGATATGGGTGCCGGGCAGGTAGCTGTTGACATACTCCAGGGTCATCGGTGAAGGATTGGCGGCGTTCCCCGGCATGGTGAACAGTGTTTCCGCCTGCAGCAGCGGCCAAGTGACGGTATGCAGGATCTTCGCGGCGACCACGGCGTCGGCAAAAGCGTTCCTTCTCTGCACCGTGTTATAGACGTAACCGACCCGGTTCGCCAGCTGATCGAACGTGTCGTACATGACGGTCTGAGGCTGGGCAAAGTAGACGCGCAGTCGGCCCAGGGCGTCGCGATACAGGCGATGGAACTGGTAGGCGTTCCAGGCATATCTGCCGATAGGAATCAGCGCCAACCAGGACACGATCCAGAGGTTGTTGAACACATAAGCGACCACCAACGTTATCGTGGTCAGGAGAACGGGCGTTCGATGCATCCGGAAATTATCCCAGTTGGCCCTAAAGAAGCCCCAAATCGAATGACCGATGAACTCCCACAGGAAGACCCGGTAGTTCGCATCCGCGAGCAGGAACACCAGAAGCGGGATCAGAGCGGCGTGCTGATAGCTCATCAACATTATGAACAGGACAAGCAGAATCAGGTGGCCGACGGCCTGCACACCCTTGGCCGCCTGATGGCGATCGGCGTTAAAATGGGCCCGGAGGAACCCGATGAAGTGAACGAGGACCAGCACCAGGAACAGCGGCCGGCCGGTGATCCAGCCCATGACGCCCGTCACCACCATCACCAGCAGCGGCGCCAAGAACCGGGTGCCGGCCGTGTTGTAATTCCTTCGCTGATTGGCCATGAACGGATAGATCCACATCGAACCCGCCAGGACCAGCCAGAAGAATTCGAAGAAGAAGAGGCCGGAAGGCAGGTACGGACCGATCACGATATAAAGGAACCACAGGGCGGCGCCGATCCGGACGCTTTGCTGGTTCGTCCAGTAGACCACTTCCCTGGGCAAGGCGGTGTCGGCGGGAGCGCGAGTGGTCGGGATGAAATCGGATTTGCCTGTGATCGACCAGAGGATCTGCGCCGCGACATAGCGGATGATGTAGGCCGTAAAGTGCCACAGGGCTCCCGGATAGATGAAGGTGCGATACAGCCACTTGAGGAACCCGAGGTGGAAGCCGTACATGCGGTTCATCAACATGATCAGGCCGCGGTTGATCGACTGGGAGGCGCCCACCATGTAGATGCCGAAGAGCACCATGAACGGGAAGGTGTAGAAATCAATGCCCAGGATGGCGATCTCCACCATGTGCAGGATGAAGTTGGCGAAGACCACGGGCTTTAACCCGTAGAACAGCCCGGCCAGGGCGACATCGACCAGCTTGTAATTGAACGGCACGCTGCCGTTCTTCATAAAGCGATTACCGTAGAAATCCTGGATCAGTTCGATGTAATCCAGGGAGTATTTCTCGTTGGGGACCCTGGCGCTGAGAAGGTCCAACCCGCGGCCTTCCCCGCCCTTGTAAATGAATTCATAGACGATGTCGCCGCCGATCTCGAGCTTGGCGAGACCGCCCACGGCGTCTTCGGCGGCGCGCTCCAGGGAGGACGTGATCAGGCCTTCATATTCTTCCTTGGCGACCAATTTACCGTACTCGGCCAGGGAACCGGCTTCACTGGCCCAGACCTGGGTGAACTGCGTCCAGCCGAGGGAAGCCACGTTCTCATTGGCGGTGATGCGGGTGCCGCGCTTGTCCGCCGTGTACAGCGGGAAGCTGATGCTGGCCACGTTCGGCTGGCTGATGCGTCCGGCCAGGACGGGCAGGAAGATCGCCTGCTCCGGCAGCATCTCCGAAACGCCGTCGATGCGGAAGCTGGTCGGGCCGCGGTAACGGGAATAGATCGTGACCAGACCGCCGCGGATGTTCAGCAGCCATTCCACGATCCCGGTAGCCATACCGTTATTGACGGTAGCGGTGGGGCCGGCATGTTGGGCAGCCCCCTGACCGGCGGCGACCTTATCGAAGTAGAAGAGGTTCTCGGTCAGGGCAAAATAGGCCCTGGCCCTGGGGGTGTTGGGGTCGAACGTGTTACGCAGGATCAGGTACTCTAATTTTTCCTTGATGCGGGCGCGGACGTGTTCATCCTGGCGCAGGAACAAGTTCTCTTCATCCGTCAGGAGCGGACTGTTGAGAATGATATCCCGCTCGGCGGCCGTGACATAATTCAGCGCCAGGAAGGATTCATGGCTGCGGAAGATGACGCCCTCCAGGGCCTCGATCCGGTCCGCGGCCACCCCGGCATCGCGCAATGACCGGATCACCCGGTACATCAACTGGCGTTTGTTAGAAGCGTTGTAATAATACTGGTCCTTCAAAGCGAAGTACTCGGAATCATCGTCGAAAAAGGTGAGTTCCACCAGATGACGATAGCCGAGGTCATTGGCATACTTCACCTGTTCCAGAATGCGGAAGCTGGACGGGTTGTTCATGTTGACCAGCCAGACCAGCCGCTGTTGAAGTCTTCCCATATCCAATAAATCGTAGGTCGGATTGATGGTCGGGCGCAGGGCCTGCAGATCGGCCATCGTGTGATCTGCATGGGCCTCGACCGCGAAGTCTTCGGCCAGCAGCAGCGGCAGCGCTCGCTGCCGGGCGTATGCGACCAATCGCTGTCTTTGCTCCGGTGTCGCGGTGGTGGCCAGGAATTCCCGCCATTCCGGCGAGAGGATGTCCTCGATCACGTCATCGTCGAACAAGTTGTTCACATAATTGCGCCACTGGCTGCCGGAGGTGCGGGTGATCAGGTTGTTGAACTCACTGCCGTAAACCCCATTGGGAATTTGGCGCTTGGCCTCATCGTACGTCATCTGGAAGACCGGATCCTGGAAGGTCGCCGGCAGCAGCGTCAATCTCTGCATGTTCTCCCAGATCACCCCTTCATTGCCGGCCAGAACGCTGTCGATGTCGAACTCATAGAATTTGTTGGCGATGTCCTTGAGGCGGTCCCAGGCTTCGAGGAAGCTGGCGCCGGCATCCTCACCGCTCAACAGCGCCCGCCGCTGTGTTTCGGTCAAATGACCGTCGCGCACCGCGAGATAGGTGACGTGGCGGACCAGGTTGCGCACCATACGCTGCAGGCGAGGATTGGAAACCCGGACCCAATCGAAGTTGTGCAGGCCCCAGCGGGCCCCCAGAACGCTGATCTGCAGTTCCAGGTTCGCCCAGGCCAGCAACAGGGTCAGGAGCACGACCCCCACGAAGGCCGCCCAGACCGGCTGACCGGCCCTCAGGAACTGAGCGATGAACATCACCAGGCCGGCCACCGACACACCGGCGGCGATCCGGGCCGGCGACAGCCATCCGTGGCCGTTGACGCCGAACAACTGGCGCATCGCGTATTTGACATGACCGTTGTAACGGACCATGTAGCGCAACGTCCGCTGCCAGGCCCGCTTGACGAGCAACGGCTGGCCGATGAAA
>JAHFFX010000129.1 GCA_023247755.1 Candidatus Omnitrophota bacterium
GCGTATGCCCGACGTAATGGCTCATGGGGAAAAGATCGTACGCCGGCAATGGCAGCACGTTCAGGTCCTTGATGAGCGGCCGGTGGGGGCCGAGCTGCGGCGCACCGCGTCCGTCACGGGAAGCCAGCCCCGGGATATCCTTCCAATCCCTCGTCCGCTCCTTGAGGTTCTTAAGAAGATCTTCCAGCGTCAATTCCCCTTCGCCCACCAGAACAAAATCGATGGCGGATTCCTGCCGGAGCGTTTCGACCGCCAGCGCCGAATACCACAGCCCGCCGACGACGATCCGGGTCTGCGGCAGGTCCTTTTTGATGAGCTTTGCGGTCTCATTGAAATGCCAGATGACCGCCAGCCCTCCCGTGGAATGGAGCGTTTCGCCCAGGACCACAACGTCGGGCAGAAGACGTTTGACGGCCTCCAGCATCTGGTCATAGTTCATATCGAACGCCCGGCAATCCAGGACCTGAACGGAAGCCAGCTCCTTGTCCCGGACATACGCGGCCAGCTGCGCGTAATACTGGTTCGGCGCCTTGTGGTTGCCGTGGGTGGCCCACGCCCCGATGGGCGGAGTGACAAAAAGAACTTTCATAAGAACCTCCTGGCGGGATCGGTTAAGGATGAACGAGGCATCCCTTGCATAATGTCGCTTCCTGGTCCGAGACGTAAATGTCGTGCCGGGGTTCGCCTTCCGCTTCCAGAAAACCGACGGCCCCTTTCTCGATACGGAAGATGGCGTGGTCGACCAGTGTGTAGGTTCCCGGCACTTCGAGGTCGAATTCCACCATCGCCGCCCCGCCGGCGGGAACGAGCGTTGTCTGGACGCTGTGGGCCGGAGGGCTGACCAGGTCCCCTTCGCGGTAAACATTGTCGAAGATCTCGCCGATCACATGGAACGATGAGATGAGGTTTGGTCCGCCGTTGCCGAAGAAGATGCGTACGCGTTCGCCGGTCTTGGCCTTGAGCTTCCCCTCGTTAACCAGCGCGTTGAACTTTTCGTTGAAAAGAACATACGTGGGATGTTCATCCAGGCCGCTCTGATGGGAGAATTTCAGAAGCACCGGCCCCGAGGCAGAGCCGTCGCTCACCGCTTCTCCCCAGAAATCCGCATCCGATTGTGCTTTGTTTTCGGCGGAACCCATGTGCTCGTGATCCACCGGCGGCTTGGGCTTCTTTCCGTCGGCATAGATCTCATGCTGCATCACATAAAATTCCTTATCGACCTTCGGCAAGCCTTTTTCCGGTTCCACCAGGATGAGCCCGAACATGCCGTTGGCGATATGGTCCATGACGGGCGGCGCCGCGCAATGGTAAACATAAAGTCCGGGGTGCAGCATCTTGAACCAGGAGACCCGCTCTTCCTTGGGAACGACCGTGGTCACCGGCGCTCCACCGCCGGGCCCCGTCACCGCGTGGAAATCGATGTTGTGCGGCATGCCGGTCGGGTCGGAATTGGTGTGATGGACTTCCAAGGTGTCGCCCACCCGGACCCGGATGAACGGTCCCGGCACCGACCCGTTGAACGTCCACATCTCATATTGATAGCCCGGCTCGATCTCTTTGACGACCCGGGAGGAATGCAGGTCCACCCGGACGATGGCCGGCGCTTTGCGCGTAATCGGCGGCGGGACCTGCGGCGCGGTGGTCAGGATCGCGTTCTCCCGGAGCTTGGGAAGCGAGCCTGAGGAGCGGTGCTCGCCCGCAAGAGAATCAACTGAGGAAATGGTCGTGATAAGAAATACCAAAACAATGGATCCGCAAATCTTTCCTTGACCATAGACGGTCATGTTTACCCCTCCCTTGTTAGCTGTCCCTAAACGCACTTTCGTTCTCCTCGTTCGTTCTCGGCCTTGACGATCCGTTCGGCCTCGAGCCAATCCTCGGCCTCGCGTCCCGGCTCCCGACCGCGTTGCTCATAAAGCTCGTAAGCCTTGGCGGCGATCCGATGCTGCAGATCATCCTCTTGGTCGAAGTGTTTCCCGTCAGGATCGGCCGCAAAGAGATGGTGCGCGATCGATTTCCTACTTTTGACCTTCATTTGCGTGGCCATGGCGCCCTCCTTTCTTTTGGTGAAGGCATCAACTGTGATTTTCCGCCGGCGCGGCCAGGGTCGAGAACGCGGCGATCCGGTCCTTCCCTTGCCGCTTGGCTTCATACAGCGCCCGGTCGACCCGGGAGATCAGATCGACCCGGTCGAGCGAAGGCTTGTATTCCGCGATGCCGATACTTATGTGCAGCTTCTCTTGGGCGGAGACCTTTTCCATGGCACGACGAATCTTCTCGGCCACCCGGAGAGCTTTCAGCTCCTCCACGCCCGGCAGAATCACTACAAATTCATCTCCCCCGTAACGGCAGACCGAATCGATGTTGCGAAGGGTCTCCTTGAGGGTCCTGCCGACCTCTTTGAGAAGATGATCGCCTTCGAGGTGGCCGAAACGATCGTTGAACATCTTGAAATTGTCGATATCGAGCATCATCAGGCTCAACATTGTGGAGAACCGCCGAGCCCGGTTCAATTCCTGCTCCAAGCTCCGCACGAAACCCCGGTAATTCTGCAGGTTGGTCAGCGGGTCGCTATTGGCCAGATGCTCCAGATCCTTGACCATCCGCACGTTCTCCAGGGCGACGGCCGACTGGCGGATAAGGACGGAAAGGATCCGCAGATCCAGCTCCGAGAAAGACTCATGGCCGTCCGGGTTCTTGTCCGAAAGATTGACAACGCCTAAAATGCGGGAATCCACCTTCAATGGATAAACGATGAAGGACCGTCCCAGGTAAGAATCACGGTTCTTGCGGGCGAAGCGTTCATCATATTCGATGTTCTTGACCAGCAGGGGCGTTCCTTCCCGGGCGACGACCCCGGAGATCCCTTCTCCGATCCGGACCCGGCCGCGCGTGATATAATTCTCATTAAGGCCCCGGGCCGCCTTGATACACAACTCGGCCTTTCTTTCATCGAGCATCATCAGCGAGCATCGCCGCACGTTCATGATCCGGGCGACGGCCTCCACGACAAAATCCGACAGCTTATCCATCCGGTGGATTCCGCCGAGCCTTTCGCTGAAGATCAACAACTGCTCAAGCTTGTTCTTCTCTTGCAGCAGCTCCTCCTGCAGGCGCTTGTTCTCGGTGATATCGAGCACTATGCCTTCGATGCCGATCACGGTGCCACTCTCGTTGTGAATGAAATGGCTGGTGGCGGAAAGCAGAACAACGCTTCCGTCCTTCCTTTTGTTGCGCACCTCATAATTCCTGACGAAACCGGTCTTCTCCATGGCCTTGAGGAAAACCTCCCGCTGCTGCGGCTCCAGATAAAGATCGCGGGCCAGGTTCAACCCGATCAATTCCTGCTTGCCGGCATAGCCCAGGATATCGACCAACGCCTCATTGACGTAATGCAGCTCCCCTTGCGGATCGGCGATGTAAACCCCGCAATGGACGTTCTCAATGAGATTGCGGAACGTCCTTTCCGAATCGAACAGAAAATGCTGCAGGTCTTTTTCGTGCACGATATCCATCATCGCCTCCCGCCGTCGCTGGACACAACGCAGCGCTCATCATCAGCAGCTGCACCGGGCCCGGCCTTCGGCTCGAACCACACGAAGAAATACCCGTCGACTTCCTCACCGCTGAGGACCCCTGCCGCCAGCAGCGAGCGCAGGCTCGGCAGGACCCGTTCCGGGGGCTGCCCCAGCATTTCAACGATCTCCGGCACGCTGAACGGTCCCCCCAGATCGCTCAGCAAACTGACGATCTCTTCCGACATGGACATGGGGCGCGCGATCATTGGGAGACCTCCGTTCGCTGCCGTTCCATCCCGTTCTTCTTGTTCAGAATGTTCTTGATGCGCGGGATGAGCTTTTCATATAATTCGCTTTTGCCGATATAGACCGCGATATCCTTGCTCTTGAACGTCTCGCGGAACGCCTGCGTTTCGAACACCGTCAACGCAATGATCTCCGCCTGCGGACATAACTTCTTGATGAGCCCCGCGGCCTCGATGCCGTTCATGTTGGGAAGGCGGATGTCCATGAGGACGATGTCGGGGTTCAATCGGGAAGATTCTTCCACCGCTTCTTCACCGCTCCCCACGTCATAGATCTCCACGTTGAGCTTCTGGCTCGCCAGATACCCTTTGACCGTCGTGCGAAAATCCTCATGGTCCTCAACGATCAGGATCTTCTTGATCATAGCCCCTCGCTTTTCTTTCCTTGGATCAGCGCTCCAAGAAAAGTCTAACGCAAAGCAAGAAAGCGGTATATTCGCAAGAACCCGCAACGCGCTAAGTATTACTACTTAGACTCTCTATGAGAACCCGGGGAAAAGATATCGGAGAGAAGAATGGAGTTTCTTAAAGAATAATAAAGGACTAGCTGAGGCCTTTGCTGATGGCGAATTTGACCAGTTGGGCGGTGTTTCTCAGTCCCAGTTTGCCGGTCAGATGGGACCGATGGGTCTCCACCGTCCGCACGCTCAGCTTGAGCCGGGCGGCGATGGCCTTGTTCGGAAGTCCGGAGGCGATGAGCTTGAGGATCTGTTTTTCGCGCGCGGTCAGCACGTTGACGCTGCCCGAATCATCGTCCCCTTCCTGGCGCAGGTAACGTTGCGTCACCAGCGAGGACATGGACGGTGAAACAAAGGTCTTGCCTTTGAGGATCGTGCGGATCGCGAGGCTCAGCTGTTCGAAAGCGTCGTCCTTGAGAAGATAACCGCTGGCTTTCAGGTCCATGGCCTTTTTGAAGTGTTCCGTATCCTTTTGCATGGTCAGCACCAGGATCTTCATCTTGGGGTGCTCCTTGCGGATCCGGGCCAGGGCCGCCAGGCCGTCCATGTTGGGCATGGAGATGTCCAGCACCACCACATCGCAGGCGATGCGCTCAAGTTTCTCCATGAGTTCCTCGCCATCCGAGGCCTCGCCCACCACTTTCATCGCGGGTTCCCGGTCCACAAGGCTTTTCAGTCCGGCCCGGAGGATGGCGTGGTCATCGGTGAGGAATACCCTGGTCTTTTTATCCATTTTCTCTTTTCCTGTGGATGGGAACCTTGATGTTGACCACCGTGCCCCGGTCCGGTTGGGCCTCGATGAAGAGCTCGCCCTTGAGGAGCGTGGCGCGCTCGCGCATCGTCGAAAGCCCCAGGCCCGCCGCCGCAGGCGGCGCAGCGCTTCGGCGGCGGCCCGCCGCCGAAGCGCCGGCCGGCCGGCCGTTCTTCGAGCTAAAACCGCGCCCGTCATCCCGGATGGTGACCGTTAGAAACCCGTCCATGATCCGCATGCGGATGTCCACTCGGCTCGCCTGTGAATGCTTGAGAACGTTGGTGAGACTTTCCTGGATGATCCGGAAAAGATTGATGACCTCGCCTTCGAACGCAACTTCGTCCAAAGGGTCATAAGAAAATTTGACCTTCAGGTCCTTTTTGTATTTCAGGTCACGGATGAGCACCTTCACGGCCGGAATAAGGCCCAGGACCTCCAGCGTCGACGGCCTCAGGCTCGAAGCAAGACTCCTGGATTTCTCGATGATGGTGTCCAGATAACGGACGATCTTATTGCGGGTCTTCTTGTATCCTTTGGAGTCCGGCGCTTGCGCCAGATCGAAGAACGCCGACTGGATCAGGATCTTGAGGGTCGCCAGCGCCTGCCCCTGATCGTCATGGATCTCCTGCGCGATACGCTCCCGTTCGGCCTCCTGGGCCTGGATGATCCTCTGCGGAAGGGCCTTGAGATCTTCCTCCAGTTGTTTGCGCCGGGTGATCTCATAACGGATAGAAACGTACTGATACGGTTTTCCCAGCTCATTGAGGAAAGGAACGATGGTCGTGTCCACCCAATAGAAGCTGCCGTCCTTGGCGCGGTTGCGGATCTCGTTGCGCCAGACCTTCCCCGAGGCGATGGTCACCCACATGTCCCTGAAGAATTCCTTGGAATGATACCCGGAATTGACGATGCGGTGGTTCTGCCCCAAGAGCTCCTCACGGGAATACTTGGAGATCTCGCAAAATCGGTCGTTGGCGTAAATGATGTCGCCTTTCTTGTCGGTGATGGCGACGATCGCCGAGGCATCCAGGGCGAATTTGATGTCGGAGAGCTCTTTGAGGGAACGGCGCAGATTCTCCTCGAAATTGCGGTTCGCGACGGCCGACCTTAAGGAAGCTGAGGATTTAGCCATGGGACGCTACCATTTCTTGAACACAAAGAAGACCGCGGCGAGGATAAAAAGAAAACCAACGAGATAATTCCACTTGAGGTCTTCTTTCAGGTACAGCACCGAGAAGACGCAGAAAACGACGAGCGTGATCACTTCCTGAATGGTCTTCAGCTGCGCCGCCGAGAACTGATAGTGTCCGATACGGTTGGCGGGGACCTGAAAACAATACTCGACAAAGGCGATGAGCCAGCTGACGCCGATGGCGATCCATAGCGGCGAGCTTTTGTATCTAAGATGGCCGTACCAGGCGAAGGTCATGAAGATGTTGGAGATGGTCAGCAGGAGGATCGTCTTCATAGTCCGGGTCACCGGTCACCAGTCACAGCAAGAGGTGTGGTGACTGGTGTCTTGTGACTGGTGACTTACTTTTTCTTCTTACACTCGTAACACTTGATCAACGGCCCCTTGCGGTCGTAATAAAAGCTGATCACGTTGAGCTCCACGCATTCTTCTTGCGGCGTGCAGGAAATGCAGTTGCTCAGGTAATCCTCTTTGGCGCACAAAGGGTCACCGGGTTTGTGCTGGCATTCGAAACATTGTTCGCCCGTCGGCGCTTTCTGCGACTTGGCGCAAACGGCGTCGGGTCGCTTCGTGCAGTCGGGGCAAGCGCCCTCGCCGATGAG
>JAHFFX010000033.1:0-7715 GCA_023247755.1 Candidatus Omnitrophota bacterium
CAGCACAAACCCGTTTCCTTCTTTACGAAATTTCTGTTCGGCCGCGTGCTGGATCAGATCGGACTGTTCCGGATAGAAATACGCGGCCCCCCGGAGGAAGTCGTTCCCGACCCCCTTGACCTTCAGGATCAACGCACGGCCGTCATCCCAGGCCTGCGCCTTGATGGAAGAAAGCTTTGTCGGCACCAGCGAGTCCTTTTTCTGGAAAATTTCCTCCGCCAGATAATTCTTCTCTGGCGCGATGGAATCGACAGGAATATCAAGATCAAGATGCGCGATGCCCGGAACGCATTGGATCTGGCAGGCCAGAAAGGTCAGGTCGGCGGAAAGCCGCACGGAAGCCCCCGCCGCGACGCTATTGGGAACCTGGATATCAGTATAAAGGAAGGTTTCCCCCTCATACCCGTAGCTCAACAGCGGCGGCATGGAGATGTTATGGGGGAAGGGCCATTCGATGTCGCCGGCCTTAAAACCCTCCGGCAATGTCCATTTGATCTGCGGCGGGATTCCGGAGTCCCCGGGATTCTTCCAATAGATATGCCAGCCGGGATCCATCTGAAAATGAATGGCGACGAGAAGGACCTGGCCGGGTTGCGCGCTTTGCAGGCCGGCCACCAGCTCCACCCTCGTGCCGGCCGTATAGACCTCTTCGGAAGAAACCGGCCCCGCAAAGATCAGGCAGACAAAAACCAATAGCCCGCCCAACGGCTTGCGCGATTTCTCCCAACATAAGGAATGGGAAACGCCCCTTCCTTCCTTACTGAACTTTTCGATGGATTCCTTCATTTTGGATAAGCTTGACCTGAACCGGGTTCCGGTCCAGCGGATAACGGTGATGATATTCCTGCAGCGCCTCCTCGCGCTCATCAAGGACATTGACCACATAATCGAACCCCGGGACCAGGATGGGCACCCCGCCGAATTTGACCTTTTCATTGATCCCGTTGACCTCCAGCGTCCCGATATAAGTGACCTGCCCGGAGGCGACCTCAAAGGTCAGACCGATGTCTTCGGTGGCGGTGGTAGAACCGACGGGAATCGAGATCGAATAGATCCGATAACTCCCGGCGGGCAATTCCAAGAAGAAATACCCCGGCTCAACGGAGCGCGTGTTCCAGGGCAGGATGTTCGGCCCCAACTGATCGCCGATGAAAAGCTGATATTGCTTTGTTTCATCGACCAGGTCCACCAAAGACAATTTCACATAACTCGTCTTGAGGACCCCTTTGAAATGTGTTTTCCCGAAAATCGTGCCCGGGGCCGGCGGTTGCGTGGGGATGGGAATGCCTGGTTCCGGTTCGGTTACTGACAAGACCGCGGACGGTTGAGGCGGTGATGGCGCCTGCGAGCTGGATGGGGTCGGAAGGCTCGCGCATCCTCCTAAAATCACGACCAGCGCGATACCTCCCCAGATTCTATGGGGTATTCGCATCAGAATTTTACTCAAGCACCGGACAATAAAATATTATTTTGGGGACGTCCTAATTATGTACAGTAATTTCATTCGGAAGGCAAGTAAATTTCTCTGGAAGAAGAACGCTGCGGGGATCTCCTCGCGGGGCAGATCGCCTTTGGCGGACCGACCCCCCTTGTCTTTGGCCGACTGGAGACTTTTGATACCGGAAAACAAATTAGCGGAAGGCCTAGATTCCTTCCGCTAATCGATCCTTGCGTCGGCTGCCCACAAGGCGTTCAACTAAGTCAGGGTCACTGACTTTGGGGAGAGCACTTTCGGTTTCCAGGTGATGTGGATGTTCAGCGAATGGCTGAAATCCACCCGGAAATACATCTGATCGCGATTGATGTAGAACAACCCCTTGACCTTAAAAGAGAACCTCTCTTCCTTGGTCCGGGTATCGTAAGACTTCTTTATATAAATATCTGGGGGCGATTGAGTTGCATCAATCTTGAGCTCCGGAGTGACCATGTATACGAAGCTCTTTTTGACATAGGTTTTACATTCCTTGTCTTCGGAGGTTTCCGCGACCGAAATGGCCTTGCTGCGGTTCTGCAAGGATGTCATTTTTTTATATAAAATCCGCCTCATTTAAGAAGATCCCCTCTCCACACTTATTTTAAGAACTCGACCACTTTCGCTGGAAGTATAGCATTCTGCAAAAGGCAAACAAGGGGTTGAGTGTTGCAAATTGAAAGCGTTTTCGCGATTATCGGGGGTTCCTACGGGCAGGACGTAAAAGGGTGTTTTCCTGACAAAAAACGGGCAACCGCAAGATTGCAGAGATCTTTCAGGGAAAAAAGGTTACTTGGAGGAGGAGAAAATCTTGACGCGGTGTTCTTGGCCGGCCACCAATCGTTTAATGTTCGGACGATGGCGGAAGATGACGAAAACGCATAGGACGATCCCCAGGACCGTGAGCGCGAGCGACTGCCCCGTCAGCGCCATGAGGACCGGCAGCACGGTCGCGGCCACGAGGGACGCCAAAGAAACAAAACCGGTCGACAGAAAGACCACGCCCCAGGCAAACAGTGTCCCCGCCACAACGGGGCGCAGAATGGCGATCTTAAGGCACAGACCCACCAGCACACCGAGCCCGGTGGCGATGCCTTTACCGCCTTTGAATTGCAGGAAGATCGTCCAGTTGTGGCCGGCCACCGCCACGAGCCCCAGCAGGACCCTTTGCCAGATCTCGTTAAGGGAAAAGATGTCGGCCGCAAGCGCCGTCGGGAGAATCCCTTTGAGGATATCGATCAGCAGCACTAACGTTCCGGGGCCTTTCCCCAGGACCCTAAAGGCGTTGGTGGCCCCCACGTTGCCGGAGCCGAACTTGCGGATGTCGATCCCCTTGAGGAATTTCCCGAAGAGATAAGCGGTCGGGATCGAACCGATAAGATAACTTACCCCGACAGCCAAGACCCAGTTAAGCGGTGTGTTCATTGAGAATTTTGATGCCGTTGCGCAGATAATCCACTGCGGAAATGAGCGTCAGGACCACCGTCACATACCAGAGGATTTCCGAGAACGTCCATTGAAAGAAGATGCCCAGAATGCTCGCCACCTGGAAGAACGTCGTGGCCTTCCCCCAGCTGGACGGCGAAATCTCGAGGTTCCCCCGAAAAAGATAGAGCAGCATCGAACCGATCAAAAGGATCACATCCCGGCTAATGACCGCCACCACCAGCCACATGGGGAAGCGCACCGCTCCCAGATCATCCCCCATCCGGTACAGGCACAGGAACGCGCTGATCAGCAGCAGCTTGTCCGCCAATGGGTCCAGGATCGCGCCGGCCCGGGTCTTCTGTTTGCGCATCCGGGCGATGTATCCATCGATCACGTCCGAGATGACGGCCATCAGGAACAGCCCCAGAGCGATGTCATAAAGGATCGGACGTTGCGGAGTGTAATACAGCAGGGTCGCGATGAAAAAAGGGACGATCAGGATCCGGCCGATCGTGACCTTGTTGGCGAACGTCAAAGACATGTTTCAATTCTCCACGTTCTTGAGCGCCACTCCATGCTCAGGACAATGCGTTTGATCGGCGGAAAAACGTTTGCCGTCGACCGGACAATACTTGACCGCCGGGACATCACTGAGCGCGCCGGTCACGGATTGTACGGCGCTCTGGACCTCCGGATTCTTGCGCAGATCGCGGGAGAGCTTCTTAAGGTCCTCATCCGAAAGGGCCTGGCCGCTGAGCGATTCCGCGACCGCTCTTAAGGCGCTCTGCGCCTCCGGGGAATCGGGAACGCCGGCCGCACGCGCCCCTTGCTGCCCGGGCGCAACTTTGGAATGCGCCTGACAGCCGCTGAGGACAACAATTCCGAGGGCAAGGAGAAGAATGGTCCGAGTGAAGGGCATTGTTATGTTCCCGGGTAGGGCGGCTTTTTTCATTTCATGAAAAAAGCCGCCCTACCCGGGACTTCTATTTAATGAAACGAATTCGGTTAAGCGGCCAGTAAATCAACTCCGCCCGGCCGATGACATTGGGCTCCGGGACGAACCCCCAAAAACGGCTGTCGCGGCTGGAACCGCTGTTGTCTCCCAGCACAAAGTAAGAGCCTTCCGGCACCTTGATCTTCTTGTTCGCCGCGCCGTACGTGGATTGGTTGTAATAATAGATGTTCCGGATGGGCGGATCGTCAACCACCTTGCCGTCGATATAGATCTTCCCTTCCCGGATCTCCACCGTCTCACCCCCGACGGCGATCAGGCGCTTGATGAAATCCCGATGGGGGTCTTCCGGGTAGATGAAGACGACGACGTCCCCCCGGTGGGGATGAGAGAAACCCGGGATCCTCCACTGGGTGAAGGGGACCTTGGGCCCGTAACGCAGCTTATTGACGATGATCCGGTCCCCTTCGAGCAGGGTCATCCGCATGGACCCGCTGGGGATCTTGAACGCCTGCACGCAGAACGGCCGGATGATGCCGAACGCGAGAAAGAGCGCAATGGCGATGGATTCGACCCACTCAAAAACAATCGCCCGCCAATGAAGGTTCCGTAGAATCCTACAGATATCCTCCTTTTTGTCTTTAAAATTCTTGTCTAACTCGAGATCGTGCGATTTCCGCAGATCTTGGAATTTCCCCAAAGGAGTGCCATCCTTGGAAAAATAACCGGCATCGACCAAATCTGCCCACCGCTCCGGGTCCGTGTCCGTCCCTTGCAATTCCAGTTTCCCTTGGGCAAGAGTTCCGGATTGGTCGACACATTTATGTTTGCGCAAATCCTCCCATATCTCCGAGGTCCTCGCCAGCTCCAGAAACTTCGGCAAGACGGATCCGGTGCCATCGATACAGCCGTTGCGGACCAGATTGTCCCATAGTGCCTGGGGCTGGGCCGTCACCTTGGATAGCTGTTCCATCTGAAGAACATAAAATTGTCTGAATGGCCTGAACAAGTTCATAGTTTTAGCACCGCCAGGAACGCCTCCTGGGGGATCTCCACATTGCCGATCTGTTTGAGCTTTTTCTTGCCTTCCTTTTGTTTTTCCCAGAGTTTGCGCTTGCGGGTGATGTCCCCGCCGTAACACTTGGCCGTGACGTTCTTGCCGGCGGACTTGATCTTGGCGCTCGAGATGATTCGTCCATCGGCAGAGGCCTGGACCCGCACTTCAAAAAGCTGCTGCGGGATGAGGTCTTTGAGCTTGGTGACCAAAGCGGAACCTTTGTCGTAGGCGCGCTCCTTATGCACGAGGCAGGAGAACGCGTCGCAGACCTTATCGTTGATGAGGATATCGAGCTTGGCGATCTGGGCCGGCACATAACCCTTGAACTCATAATCGATGGAACCGTAACCGCGGGTGGCGGATTTGATGAGGTCGTTGAAATCGACGATCACTTCCGACAGCGGCATGTCGAAAATGATGCGCATGCGGTCGGAAACGTATTCGCTTTTCTGGTAGACCCCGCGTTTTTCCTTCGCCAGCGCCATGACGCTGTCCATGGCGGATACCGGCGAAAGGATCGACATCGTCACATACGGTTCCTCGAAGCGCAGGATCGCGGTGGCATCCGGAAGCTGGGTGGGACTTTCGATGTCGAGCGACTTCCCGTCCTTGGTGACGATCCGGTAGCCCACGTTGGGCGTGGTCAGGATGAGGTTCAGATTATATTCGCGCTCGAGCCTCTCCTGGACGATCTCCATGTGCAGGAGCCCCAGGAACCCGCAACGGAAACCATAGCCGAACGACTGGGAACTTTCCGGCTCGGAAATGAAACTGGGGTCGTTGAGCCGCAGCTTATCGATGGCCTCGCGCAGCTCGGTGAAATCCTTGGCGTTGACCGGATAAACCCCGCAAAAGACCAGCGGCTTCAGCTGCCGGTAACCGGGCAAGGGCTCCGCGGTGGGACGGCCCGTTTCCGTCACCGTGTCCCCCACCTTCACTTCCCGCGGTTCGTGGACGTTGCAGGTGATGTAGCCGACCTCCCCGCAACCCAGGCCCTTCACCTGGGTGGCCTGGGGAGCGAAGACACCGACCTCTTCGATGGTGAATTCCTTGCCGGTATTCATCATCCGGATGGGAAGGCCCGACTTGATCTCCCCTTCCATCACGCGGACATAAATGATGATCCCCTTGTAGATGTCGTATTTCATGTCGAAGATGAGGGCCTTCAGCGACGCTTTGTCATCGCCGTCCGGCGGCGGGATTTTCTGGATGATCCGCTCGAAAACGTCCTTGATGCCGATGCCCTGTTTGGCGGAGGCGAGCACGATGTCTTCCTCTTCAAAATTAAAGACCTCCATCAGCTGCAGTTTGGCGTGGTCGATGTCGATGTTGGCGATGTCGATCTTATTAAGGACCGGGATGATCTCCAGATTGTTGTCGATCGCCAGGAAATAATTGGCGACGGTCTGGGATTCCACGCCCTGGGTCACATCAACGACCAGCAGCGCCCCCTCGCAGGCCTTCAGGGATTTTTCGACCTCGTAGGTGAAATCGACGTGCCCGGGGGTGTCGATGAGATTCATCACATAATCCTGGCCGTCCTTGGCGCGGTAATTGATCTTGACGGCCGAGGCCTTGATGGTGATACCGCGCTCCTGCTCCAGGTCCATATCATCCAAAAGCTGGTTGTGGAAATTGCGCTCGTCGATCGCTCCCGTTTCCAAAAGGAATCGGTCGGCCAGGGTGGATTTGCCGTGGTCGATGTGGGCGATGATGGAAAAATTGCGGATGTGATTTTTATCCATGACGCTTGATATAGGCAAGGATCTCTTCGACAGAGTCATCGACCGAATGGGTAGAGGAGTCGATGAAGATCGCATCGGAGGCTTGGCGCAGCGGGCCCACCTTGCGGGTCAGGTCCTTCTGGTCGCGTTCCTGCAATTCCTTTTTGAGAAGCTCTTCGTCGAACTGCTTTCCCTGGGCTTTCAGCTCCGCGATCCGGCGGCGGCAGCGCACTTCGAAATCCGCGTCCAGATAGAACTTGTAGCGCGCTTTGGGGAAGACCACGGTCCCCACATCCCGGCCTTCCGCAACGACATTACGCTCCCGGCCGATCCGGCGCTGCCATTCTACCACAATCTCGCGGACGCCAGGGGCACGCGCGATATAGAAGGTGTTGTTGGTTACCTCAAGACTGCGAATCTCGGCGGTCACATCCCCACCATCGAGATAAACGCGCAGGGCATGATCGGCGTCCTCTTTCAGGTCGATGGACGTGGCCCGGGCGAGCGTGACCAGGGCCGACTCATCCTCAAGCGAGATATTCAGCCTGATGGCCTTGAGGGTGAGAGCCCGGTACATGGCCCCGGTGTCCAGAAAGGAGAAATCCAGCCGCTGCGCGAGGGTGCGGGCCACCGAGCTCTTGCCGGCGCCCGCCGGACCGTCGATCGTGATCACGACCGTGGCTGCTTTATTCGACACGTTCGATTCCGTCCCGCTTGGCCTTGGCTTTCTTGAAGTTCTCGATAAGGTTCTGCTCATCTTTGGCGATGATGAGTTTTCGGTAAGACGCAAGTGTCTTGGTCATTTCGTCCAAGACCGCGACAAGGTTCTTGGCATTGGCGAGGGAGATGTCACTCCACATGTTCGGCGAACTCGCTGCGATGCGGGTGGTGTCCTTGAGTCCCGAAGCCGCGAACTCCAGATGCTGCGCCGGGACAATGCCCATCAGGGCATAGGCCGCCAGATGCGGCAGGTGGCTCACATAGGCCAGGATCCGGTCGTGCTCGGCGGGAGCGACAATCTTGACCTGGGCTCCGATGTGCGTCCAGAACTGTTTGACCCGCTCGACCGCGGCCCGGTTGGTC
>JAHFFX010000033.1:7725-17772 GCA_023247755.1 Candidatus Omnitrophota bacterium
GTAAGGATGCACAAGGAATTCCGGAAGATATCCGGATTGGCGAACTGCGGCCCCTGTTTTTCGGAACCGGAGAGCGGATGCCCCCCCACGAACGACACGTGCGAAGGGAGGTTCTTTTCCGCCACTTCCACGATGGTGGACTTGGTGCTGCCCACGTCGGTCACGATCGCGCCGCGCTTTAAGTGCGGCCCGATCTTTTGCAAAAGGTCGGTGATTGTGCCGACGGGAGTGGCGAGAATCACCAGGTCCGCATTAAAAAGCGCCTTGCGCAGGTCGTGGTAGGCCCGGTCGATGGCCTTGTTGTTGAGCGCATAGACGATCGTCGCGTGTTTCTGGGCGATCCCGGCCACTTCCTGCGCCATGCGCTGGTGCTTGATCGCCATGCCAATCGATCCGCCGATCAGGCCAACTCCGACGATCGTGATCTTGCGAAAAAAAGGTTTGTCGTTTCCCATATAGGATGCCTCTTAGATTTCCCGGCCGACCGCCTGGGCGATCGCCTTGAGTTCGTTCATAAGGGTTGCGAAGTTCTCCGGTTTTAAGGATTGCGCGCCATCGGAGAGAGCTTCTTCCGGATTATCATGGACCTCGATCATCAGGCCGTCACAGCCGGCCGCCACCGCCGCGCGGGCGGCGCTGGCCACATAGCCCCAGTGCCCGGTGCCATGGCTCGGGTCCACGACCATGGGAAGATGCGAAAGCTTTTTGACGACGGGCACGGCATTGATGTCCAGGGTATTGCGGGTGGCCGTTTCGAACGTCCGGATACCGCGTTCGCAGAGGATGACATCGAAATTGCCTTCCGACAGGATGTATTCCGCGCTCATGAGAAGGTCTTTGATGGTCGCGCTTAAACCGCGTTTGAGAAAAACTGGCTTGCGGGTCTGGCCCACCTCGCGCAGCAAGCTGAAATTCTGCATATTGCGGGCCCCGATCTGGAACACATCCGCGTATTGCGCGACCAGCTCCACCTGCCGGGGGTCCATAATCTCGGTGATGGTGGCCAACCCGACCTCTTTGCCGACGGCAGAAAGGATCTTAAGCCCTTCCTCCCCCATCCCTTGAAAATCATAGGGGGAAGTCCGCGGCTTGAAAGCCCCGCCCCGCAAGACGGTCGCTCCCGCCTTTTTGATCTTCTTGGCCACCGCGAGGAGGTTCTCATGGCTCTCCACCGAGCAAGGGCCGGCCATCACGACGATCTTCTTGTCGCCGACCTTGACGTGCGGACCGATCTTGACAATGGAATCCTGCTTTTTGAACTCGCGCGACACGAGCTTGAACGGCGAAAGCACCGGAATGACGCTTTCCACCCCCGGGAACACCTCGAGCGGGATCATCCGCAGGGCGTCTTCCGGCCCGATGAAACCGATGATGGTCCTTTCCACCCCCCGGGAAACATGCGCCTTCAGCCCGAGCTTCTCGGTCTTCTCCGTAATGTGCCTGATCTGTTCCTCGGTGGCGTCCGATTTTAAAACGACGATCATAAGACCTCCTTCAACGTCTTCAACAATTTCCCGTTCTCCGCTTTCGTGCCGACCGTTACGCGGATAAAATTCTTCAGCCCCCAGAAATTCATGTCCCGGACGATGACACCTTTCTTCAGAAGCGCCTGCGCGACCTGGGTGCTGTCCTTTTTCAAATCGATCAGGATGAAGTTGGTGAAGCTTTCCTTATAATCAACGCCCAGTTTCTTCAGCCCCCGACAGAGAACTTTCTTCTCGGCAGCAATCTGGCGGGCGATCCGACGGTAGTAAGCGCCATCCGCAAGGCACGCCAAGGCCGCCGCCTGCGCAATGGAATTGATGTTGAACGGTTCGCGGATCCGCTCGAGCGCCGCAATGAGCCCCCGCGGCCCCATCCCGTAACCGACCCGCAGGCCCGCGAGCCCGTACATTTTGGAAAAGGTGCGCGTGACCAGAACGTTCCCGCGCGAACGGACCAGCTGCAGCGAATCCGGATAATCCTTCGCGCTCACGAACTCGTAATAAGCCTCGTCGACAAAAATGAGGATATTCTCCGGAACTGCCGCCACGAATTCCCGCAGTTCGGAATCGTTCACGTAAGTGCCCGCCGGGTTATCGGGATTCCCGATAAAGATGATCTTCGTCTTGGGCGTCACCGCCGCCCGCATAGCGGGAAGATCATACCGCAGGTTTTTGAGCGGGACCGCCCGCACCGTCGCCCCTTCGATCCGGGAAGCGATCTCGTAGATCAGGAAAGAAGGTTTCGCAACGATCACTTCCTCTCCGGGGGACACGATCGCCCGGATGGCCATGACGATGATCTCATCGGAGCCGTTGCCGAAAAGGATCTGTCCGGGATCCAGCTTCCATTTCTTTGCCAGGGCTTGCCGGAGATAAAAACATCCCCCGTCCGGATAGCGATTGACGCTCGCCGCCGCCGCACGCATCGCCCGCAGCACTTTTGGGGAAGGTCCGAAAGGACTTTCGTTCGAAGCGAGCTTGATGACGCTCGTAAGGCCCAGCTCCCGCTTGACTTCTTCGATGGGTTTTCCGGGGACGTAGGGCTGGATGCCCAGAATATTGGATTTTATGGTGACGCTCATTCTAAAACCGGGTAAGACCCGAGGATCTTCAGATATTTGCACATGTCTTCGAGCTGCCGCAGCGCTTTCTGGACCCTTGGATCCAGCCGGTGCCCTTCGAAATCGACGAAGAAATAATAATCCCACGCCTTTTTCTTGGAAGGGCGGGATTCGATCTTCGTCAGGTTGATCTTGTTGCGGTAGAACGGGCCCAGCATCGAATACAGCGCCCCCACCCGGTCCTTGATCGAGAAGAGAATGGAGGTCTTATCATGTCCCGTCGGCGGGGCATCGTTCTCTCCCATGACCAGGAAACGTGTCGTGTTATGCGCCATATCATGGATTCCCTTGCGCAGCACCGGCAGCCCATAGACCTCTCCGGCCTCCGCGGAGCCAATGGAAGCTAAATTCCTGCCATGACTTGCTTTTTCGGCGGCTTGCGTCGTCGATTCGACCTCGATCCGTTCGGCGCGGGAAAGATGTTTGAGCAGCCAGTTCTGGCACTGATTGAAGACCTGCGGGTTCGCATAGACCTTCCTTATCCGGGAAAGCTCTCCGGCATGGGACAAAAGATTATGCAAGATGGGCATCTTACTTTGCCGGCAAATCTTGAGCTCCGAATCCACCAGCATATCGAAGGTCCAGGTGACCGCTCCCTCCGTTGAGTTCTCGATGGGGACAACCCCGTAATCGCATTCCCCCAGTTCCACCTTCTTGAACACTTCCGGGATCTTATCGCAGGGCACATAGGTCATCTGTCTTCCGAATATCTTTCTCGCGGCAATGTTGGTATAGGCGCCGGCTTCCCCCAGCACCGCGATCATTTGCGGCTTTTCGATCGACAAGGAACAAGACATGACCTCGCGGTAAATATCGCGCAAGGCCTCATAAGAAAGCGGGCCTTTGCTGAGCGCCCTGATTCTTTTGAGGACCTGGGTCTCGCGGTCCGGTGAATAGATCTTCTGGTTATTCTTGAGCTTCTCGGCGCCGATGGACTTGCTGACCTGGGCGCGCGCGTTGAGCAGGGCCACGATCCGGGCGTCGAGCGCATCGATCTTCTGGCGAAGTTGGGGCAGACTCATGGGTTATCCTTTATCCGAAGATTCCGCGGCGGCTTCCTGGGAAGGGGCCGGAGATTCACTGCTGGAGGAACCGGTACCGACCGCGTTGTCTTCCGCCACGGTCGGGTCTTCCACCGTTGAGGGCTCGGAGCGGCGGGCATAGTTATCTTCGTTGGTAGCCATCACAACTTCCTCGGATGCCTCTTCCAGGGTAATGGTCTTCTTATTGCTCTCGGCAAGCGATTGGTCCTCGGCATCCTGCGCTTCCTGCAAAGACGTGAAATCCTCTATCTTCGGAAGATCGCTCAGCGACTTGAGGCCGAAATACTCCAGGAATTGTTTGGTGGTGCCGTACAGATACGGCCTTCCCGGAACGTCCTTGCGGCCGACGATCTTGACGAGCCCTTTCGCCAAAAGATGATCCGTCACCCCGTCCGAATTCACCCCCCGGATGAGCTCGATGTCCAGGCGCGACACCGGCTGCTTATAGGCGATGATGGCCAGTGTTTCCAGCGCCGGCCTCGATAATTTTTCCTTGTGGCGCGTCTTGAAGAATTTCCGGATGGCCAGCGCGTATTGGGAACTGGTCAGCATCTGAAAACCCCCGGCGATCTCGACGATCACGATGCCGCTTTGCCGGGCTTCGTAGTCCCTCTGCAGGGCGGTGATCGTTTCCCTGATCGAAGCGCCATCGACGCCTTCGATCACTTCCTTGATCTGGTCGACCGTGACCGGCTTCTCGCACACGAAGAGGATCGCTTCGACCGTCCCTTTAATATAGCTGTTTTCCGCCGCGTCCATTCTATTTGCTCACCTTTTGTTTGTAAATTTCGTTAAGGAGTTCTTCGGCGCTGCCGATCTCCTGAGTACGCTTCAGCGCCTTCTCGACCATCGCCAGGGCTTCGGGCTTCTTGTACTGAAGCTGCAACAGGACCGCCACCGCCTCCTGCTGCCAGTCGGGCATCGACTCCTTGGGAGAAGCCGCTCCTTCCGGTTCCCTTAAAAGACCGAACCGGCTGATCTTTCCCTGGAGCCGGGCCACGATATCCTTCGCCCGCTGGGTCCCGATTCCCGGCAGGGACTTCAGGAACTCGATATCGTTATGGTCGATCGCCCGGGTGATGTCCGTGATCGGCTTGTTTATGGCCTTCACGGCCGCCCGCGGCCCGATGCCGGAAATGGAAATGAACTGCAGAAAGAAGTCCTTTTCCAACTCGTTGAGGAACCCGATCATCACCGGCACGCCGCGCGAGGGGTCCATCTGAAGATAATGGTAGATAACGAGGTGGACCATCCCGTCCGCGTCGATATTCTCATCGATGCGGTTGAACACCGCGGCCGGCACCAGCACTTCGTAACAAAATCCTCCGACGTCGATCGTGACGGTCTGGCCGGACTTCTGCAGCAGCTTTCCTTTGAGTCTGACGATCATATCTTCCGGCGCAGAAAGTGCACATATCCCAGCGCCAGCGCCAGCGCGTCCGAGGCATCAAGCGTCAATTTCTCCCCGTCGATCTGGAGGATCCGCCCCACCATCGAAAGCGTCTGTTCCTTGGAGGCGTTGCCGTTGCCGACGACCGCCTGCCGGATCCTTTTGACGCTGCATTCTTCAAAACGCACCTTCAATTGCGCGCACAAGAGGCAAATGACGCCCCGGGCGTGCCCCATGATGCAGGCGGTGGTCGGGTGCTTGTAATGAGCGTACAATTTTTCCAGCACCAGGACCTGGGGCCGATGAAACTCCATCAACTCGCGTAAATTCCGATAGAGGGTCTCGATCCTTTGCGGGAAAGGGTCCCTGGGTTTGGGCTCGATGACCCCGGCCTCGATCAAACGCGAACGGTCATTGCGATATTCGATGAACCCGTAGCCGGTCGCCTTGAGCCCGGGATCGATGCCCAGGATCTTCATTCCTTATTCCTTTTCCGCTTGTTCGGCCAACCGGTTCATTTCCTCTTCGGGGATGTCGAAGTTCGCGGAAACGTTCTGGACGTCCTCATGCTCTTCGAGAACTTCCATAAGCTCCAGAACGTTCTTGGCGTCAGAACCCATGACCTTGACCGTGGAATTGGGGATCATGGTAATCTCGGCGGAAGCGGGGGAGAGCTTCTTTCCAATGGCCGCCTTGACCGTTTCAAAGGCCGCCGGCTCGCAGGTGATCTCATACGTGTCGCCTTCGGCCTTGAAATCATCCGCTCCGGCATCAAGCGCGATGCCCATCAGCTCCTCTTCCCCGATCTTATTCTTCTCGATGGTGATGTAACCTTTTTTGGTGAACATCCAGGCGGTCGAACCGGCCCCGGCCAGGGCGCCGTTCTTCTTGGAAAGGATGTTGCGGACTTCCGCGGTCGTACGGTTCTTATTGTCGGTCAGGCACTCGATGAGGAGCGCCACCCCGCCGGGTCCATAGGCGTCGAAGATCGTCGTCTCATAAACTACGCCAGGGAGCTCGCCCGTACCCTTCTTGATGGCGTTCTCGACGTTGTTCATCGGCATGTTGATGCCTTTGGCGCGCTGAATGGCGGCGCGCAAGCGGATATTGGTTTCCTGGTTCCCGCCGCCGTCTTTGGCCGCCGCCGTTATCTCCTTGATGACTTTGGTGAAGGCGGCGCCCCTTTTGGCATCGGTGGCGCCTTTTTTATGTTTGATTTTAGCCCATTTAGAATGACCTGACATGGAACTTCCTCCCTTGATGAACTTCGCTTTGTACAGGCCTGTCAAATTCAGGCCTATTATAGCACCTTACGTTTTGTTGTTTAAAACCAACCGAATAAATTAAAGAGCAGGCCCATAAGCCGAGTTCTGTTCATCTCGATGTTTTTTAAGGCGAGACGCGACGGTCATTCGACTAACTCCGAAGATCGCTCTTCGGACTCTTGCAGCCTACCCGGACATCGTGGCGGACCGGGTCGATCCGCCCCCACACCCAGAGCCATTGGCTCTGGGTGTGGGGTCTGCCCCTATTTGGCCTTGCTCCATGCAGAGATTGCTCGTTTCACCCTTCGGCTCCCTCACTTTCGTTCGGTCGCTCAGGGTAAACTCCCTTGCGGGCATTTATACTGAGCGAGAGCCGACAAAGTCGGCTCGAGTCGAAGTATCGTCACTGTGGCTCTGATCCTCTTATCAGGGTCAAGTGAAGAGTGTTAAGTGTTAAGAAAAATCCTTAACACCTGACACTTGACACTTAACACTGACAAGGTCCTGCGTTACCAGGATGCATCACCCTTTGGAGCTCGGACTTTCCTCCCCGCTGTCAAACAGCGGGGCGACCATCCGGGCCTGCTCTTTGATCGCTTGGGTCGCGAGCTGGTCGGCGTCCTTGTTGTGCTCCCGCAGGACATGCCGGATCTCAAAGCTCGTGAACCCCTGAATCAAATGCTGACAAAGATCGAACAGAAATTTGAGCGACGGCTCCTTGATCTTGTAGGAACCCCTGATCTGATGGAACATCAGTTCGCTGTCGGTGGTGACCTTGACCCGGTCGGCCCGCAGCATCAGGGCTTCTTGCAGAGCGTAGACGAGCGCGGCATACTCGGCGACATTGTTGGTCGCGGGGCCGATCGCCCGCGATAACTTCTTGACGGTCTTCTTGCCGTCCTTGATCACCACTCCGATCCCGGCGGGACCGGGATTTCCGGAACAGGCACCGTCGGTGAAAATCTCAAGCGTACGGCTCAAAGATCATCCTCGAGATAAATGATGCGCGCGCACATCTCGCAATAGATCAACCGGTCATGCAGCTTGATATCGCTGAGCACCTGTTGCGGGACATGCATGTAACAGCCGCCGCAGCTCATCGACCTCACCGGAACGATCGCGAGGCCGCCTTTATTCTCCAGGATGCGTTCATAGCGCGTCAGGTTCGCCTTATCCACTTCCGGAACGATCTGTTTGCGCTTACCGTCGAGGTCGGCGATCTTCCCTTCGATCTCCTTGATGGAATCCTCGATCTCCTTCTTGTTGGACAGGTAGATCTGCTCGGCTTCGGCAACGTTCTTCTTTTCCTTCTCGATGGCGGCCGTCACGGCATCGGTCTCTTCAAAGGAAATAAGGATTTTCTCCTCGACCTGGGACTTGTCGGCCTTAAGACCTTCGATCTCCAGAAGCTTTGCGGAATACTCCCGATTGGTCTTAAGGGAGGAAAGCGCCATATTGGCCTTCGCGATGGCCTCATCCTTGCTTTGCAGTTCCAATTCCTTGGCTTTGCGGTCGACCAGGATATTCTTGAACTTGTCTTCGAGCGCTTTGAGCTGGGCCTTGGATGATTCGTACTTGTTCTTGAGGTCTTCGAGGAGCGCGGGCTTTTCCTTCAATTCCCTTTTGAAGGCGTATATCTCAACGTCTATGCCTTGAAGCTCAACGAGTCTCTTGATCTGGTCGCGGATGGAAACGGTTGGCACGATGACGGCTGTCCTTTTCTAAATGATCATGGATATAGGAAGTCGTTCCCGAAGGGAACGAACCGGCGAGCCGGCTTTCTTAAGATCGTTATTTGATGAGGCCAGTTGCCGTCCCGACCCAGAGAATATCGGGGCCGGCTGAGCCCGGCAATTGATATTAATATGGACACTGGGGGGATCGAACCTCCGACCTTCGCCATGTGAGGGCGACGCTCTAACCAACTGAGCTAAGTGTCCTAATCTTTCTACGCTGTATCGCTGGGCCCACCTGGACTCCCCCGCCGTTCTGATTTTCTGTGGTCGGCGGGGTCCCGCCTTCCATCTAAAATTTTTTTATAGAAGAGCGGGAGAACCAGAAACCCTATTTCTTTTAAAACTTACTTTTTGCTGGGCCCACGAGGACTCGAACCTCGGACCAAGAGATTATGAGTCTCCTGCTCTGACCGACTGAGCTATGGGCCCGGGAACTCAATGTCTGCACGAAAATTCCCGGAAAAATTTGAATTTCAGTCTACCACAAGGATATTCCATTTTCAACTGAATTAACCAGCGCCCGCGAACGACCAGCCGGGTTTGGCAAGCGTCGAAAATGCATGCCCTTCAAGGAGTTGCCGCTCAACAATCACGGTTTGCTCCTGCCGGCAAACGGTCGCAGCCATTTATTCAGAAGGAAAACCAGAAAGAGGATTATTCCGCGTCTGGAATAATTTTAAGGCGAGTGGAGGTCACCGGTAGGACACCCTTGTAAACCATATTGTACGTGCAGCGGATCTCTACTTCTCCGGAAGTCCGGAAGCTATCGCCCTTGAAACTGCGACTCACACTGTAGGTGGGATAAAGGACCTCTTCTTTCACGGATTCACCGGGCTGGGCGGTCTCCGGCTGAGTCCCCCAGACACGATCATTGATGGTAAAAAAGAGGGTCTTGTCGTTAAGCGGCTTGACCTTCAGGCTCTGTCCGGTGAGATTCTTAAGACTGACCTTGAAACTGATCCGTTCACCGATCTTGTAGATCCGCTTCTCCGGCTCGATCACCAGTTTTAATTTGACATATTTTTGCTGATGATCATAAAGCACCCGCCCAAATTTCTCGATGAGCGGGGTTAGACTGAAATGACGACCGCGAATGCGCATGACCTGGTAGCCCTGGAACTTGAGCCCCAGGATGGGAAAACCGAACTGCAGCGGTTGGGAATTGGGTTCCCTGGGAGACTGGTCCTCCATCCCATCGATCGTCAAGGAGAACTTGTAATAATAGTCCCGGCCCGGGCTTACGTATTTCGGATTCTCGAAATTGATGGAGAGAAAGCCATATGGGTTCTTGGACAGGTTATTTTCATTAAACCCTTGCAATTCCGGGAATTGCCCCTGTGAATCCCGGATCTCCGTAAAGATGTCCATCATGATCTTGTTGCATAATTCTTTGGTCGCCTCATCCAAGACCATCTTCTCCTGGGCATGCGCCGGGAGGCCCAGGCCAAGCAGCATCAACGTGATCACTAAATTCTTCATCATCGCTCCACCGAGGAAAACGACTGGATTTAGGCTTCCCGGTTTGTCAGCAAAAGGGCCCATCCCCCTTGCGGAAAGACAGGCCCTTCGGCTATCTGGGAATTCGGGATTATTCACAACTATATTATAGCAGACCTTCACCGTCTTTGGCAGCCATGTCCAGGAAAGTCTTGATCCGCCGGGAACGGGTCGGGTGCCGCAGTTTGCGCAGGGCCTTCGATTCGATCTGGCGGACCCTTTCCCTGGTCACGTTGAACTCGCTGCCCACTTCTTCCAGGGTGCGGCTCGAGCCGTCGTGGATGCCGAAACGCAGCTCGAGGATCTTGCGCTCGCGCTCATCCAGGGTCCGCAGCACGCCGCTGATCTCTTCTTTGAGCATCGCGTGGAACGTGGCGTTGGCCGGCGACACGGCGCGCTTGTCCTCAATGAAATCCCCGAAGTGCGTGTCCCCTTCATCGCCGATGGGCGTCTGCAGGGAAATGGGGACCTGGGAGATCTTCAGGATCTCCTTGACCTTGCTGATGGGGAT
>JAHFFX010000130.1 GCA_023247755.1 Candidatus Omnitrophota bacterium
TCGACTGGAAGGAGCCGGTCGCCAAGGCCGCTTCCCACCGGGTCCTCGCCATACGCCGCGGCGAGAAGGAAGAATTCCTCCTGTTGCGCATCCTGGCGCCGGAAGCGGACGCCATCGGCCTGCTGGAATCCCTGTTCATCAAGAACAACAGCCCCAGCAGTTGGGAAGTGAAGCTCGCCGTTGCCGACGGATATAAGCGGCTCCTGTCCTTGTCGATCGAGACGGAGGTGCGCATTGTCACCAAGGACCGGGCCGATACGGAGGCCATCAAGGTCTTTGCCGAAAATCTGCGCGAGCTGTTGATGTCGCCGCCCCTGGGACAGAAGAAAGTGCTCGCCATCGACCCGGGTTTTCGAACGGGCTGCAAGATCGCGGTGCTGGATGAGCAAGGAAAGCTTCTCGCGAACGATACGATCTATCTCGAGCAGTCGGAGCGGCTGAAGGACGAAGCCCGCGAAAAGGTCCTGGCGCTCATCAAGAAGTTCGGCGCGGAATTCATCGCCATCGGCAACGGCACGGCCAGCCGCGAGACCGAGGGTTTCATCAAGGGGCTGTCGCTTTCCAAAGGCATTCACACCATGATGGTCAGCGAACAGGGCGCTTCGGTCTATTCCGCTTCGGACGTCGCCCGGGAGGAGTTCCCCGACCTCGATGTGTCGGTGCGGGGCGCGGTGTCGATCGGGCGAAGGCTCATGGACCCATTGGCGGAACTGGTCAAGATCGACCCGAAGTCCATTGGTGTCGGGCAGTATCAGCACGACGTCGATCAGACGCTCCTGAAGGAAAGTCTGGATGATGTCGTGATCAGCTGCGTCAATCAGGTCGGCGTCGAAGTCAACACCGCAAGCAAAGAACTCCTCATGTACGTTTCCGGCCTGGGGCCGGCGCTCGCCAGGTCCATCGTGGAGCATCGCAACGCACAAGGGCCTTTCCTCTCCCGGGAGGGTCTCCTGAACGTTCCCAAGCTCAACAAAAAGGCCTTCGAGCAGGCGGCGGGTTTTCTGCGGATCCGCGGCGCGCCGAATCCGCTCGATGGCAGCGCCGTCCATCCGGAGAGCTACGCGATCGTCGATGCCATGGTCCAAAGTCTGGGATGTTCGATGGGGGATCTGATCCGGGAAGACCGCCTGCGCCGGCAGATCGACCTGAAGCGTTATGTGAGTGGCACCGTGGGCCTTCCCACCCTCAACGATATCCTGGCCGAATTGGCCAAGCCCGGCCGCGATCCGCGCAAACATTTTGAGGTCTTTAACTTCGATGATTCCGTTCAGAAGGTCGAGGACCTCAAGCCCGGCATGCGGCTGCCGGGGGTGGTCACCAACGTCACGGCCTTCGGGGCATTCGTTGATATCGGGGTGCATCTCGATGGGCTCGTGCACATCAGCCAGCTGTCGGACAAGTTCGTCCGCAGTCCCGGCGATATCCTCAAGGTCCACCAGAAAGTGACGGTGACGGTCCTGGAAGTGGACCCCTTGCGCAAGCGCATCGCGCTGTCGCTCAAATCGAATCCCAAGAATTGAAGGCTTGTCTTAAGGAAGGAATTCCCGGACCCGGTTGAGGAGCTCTTCGGGGTCGAAGGGTTTGCGCAGGTAGCTGTCGGCTTTCTTGAACTGCGGGGAGGAAGAGTCCCCTTCCAGGAACTGCCCGGTCGTTATGATGACCGGCAGATGAGCAAAGAGTGGCTCGCTTTTAATGGCATGGCAGATCTCTTCGCCGTCCAGGCCCGGCATCAGCATGTCCATGATGACCAGGTCCGGACGGTGTTCCCGAATGACGGTCATGGCCTGATCTCCGTCCTGCAGGGGGATGACCTGGTACCCCCGGGACTCGAGCAGCCGACGGGTCAGCTCCAGCAGGTCCTCCGCGTCATCGATCACCAGGATCTTTTTTGCCATTGATGTTTCCTCCAAGTGTCTATTAGTGTATTGCTAAGTTCTTCCTTGGGCAAGACTTTCGGTGTATTCCTTCATATTCGGAGCGACCGGCGAAAAGCGCGCCGCTAAGGCCGGCGCCGGTTAGCGGAGCTCCATTATTTTGAATTTCGGGAAGCGAGAGGTTGACAACCCTTCTTTTGCTATGTAACATACAAATTGCTTCTCGAACTTCCGCATTTTTACCAATGACCGTTAACTGTCAGGGGTTGTTTCGATAATTATGCGTATTGCGATTGCCGGTTCTTCGGGCCTCATCGGTTCCAAGCTTGTCGAGTATTTCCGGGGTCAGGGCCATTCCGTGACCCGTATCGTCCGGGACCGTACGGTCACCAAGCTCGGAGACCCCATCATCCGTTGGGATATCCAATCCAGAACCATCGAAGTGGAAAAACTGGAGAGCCATGACGCCATCATCAATCTCGCCGGTGTCAATCTGGCCGACCAGCTTTGGACGGAAGCGCACAAGAACGCGATCTCCGAAAGCCGGGTGGAAGGGACGGCGTTCTTAAGCCAGACCCTCGCGCGTCTCAAACGTCCTCCCGCTCTCTTTTTTTCCGCGTCCGCGATCGGATATTACGGGCCCCAGTCCCCCGCTGTGGAAATATCCGAGGACAGCCCCCGCGGGCAGGGGTTCCTCGCGCAGGTCTGCGGGATGTGGGAGAAGGCGACCCAGGCCGCGGAAGCCGTCCATACCCGGGTGATCAACATGCGTCTGGGGATGGTGGTCTCGAGCAAGGGTGGGGCGCTCGGCAAGATGCTTCCGGCGTTCCGTGCCGGTTGCGGCGGGAAGCTCGGCTCGGGACAGCAGGTGATGAGCTGGATCGCGCTGGAAGAGATCCCCCGGATCATGACCCACATCATTCAGAACGATTCGATCTCGGGACCGGTCAATTTCACCAGCCCCAATCCCGTTTCCAACGCCGAATGGACCAGAACGCTCGGGAAGGTCCTGTTCCGTCCGACGTTCTTTTCCGTCCCCGCCGGGCTGGTCAAGATCATGTTCGGGGAGATGGGGAAAGAACTTTTGCTGGAAGGCGCGCGGGTCATGCCCAAGAAATTGCTGGAAAGCGGATACGCGTTCGCCTATGAAGGGCTTGAGGACGCTTTACGCAGGATCTTAAAAGAAGGGCTGTGATCTTTCGGTCCGGGGCCGAAGGCGCCAAAGTCATGCGGGATATCGGTTA
Organism: Candidatus Omnitrophota bacterium; assembly: GCA_023247755.1. Taxonomy (GTDB): domain Bacteria; phylum Omnitrophota; class Gorgyraeia; order Zapsychrales; family JAHFFX01; genus JAHFFX01. The sequence continues at coordinate 3,119 of JAHFFX010000130.1, forward strand.
TCATGTCGGGGTGCTGTTGGTTTCCCTTTATATCCCATCCGCCCAATCGCTGAAGGAAAAACGGATGGTCATGAAGAGTCTCAAGGACCGGGTGGCCGCGAAGTTCAACGTCGCTTTCGCCGAGCTGGACGACCTGGACAAATGGCAGACCGCCGTTTATGGTGTCGCCGTCATCGGCAACGATAACCGGTATCTGGACCAATGCCTGCAGGCGATCCTGTCCTTCATCGAGACGTTCCGGGACGTGGAGATCAGCGACCAGCAGATCAGTTTTTTATAATCACGGTGGTACCGTCTTAATGGCAAATGACAAATTCCAAATGACAAATCAATGACCAATGTCCAATTCCCAATGATGAAGAGTCCACCACCCATTTGGATTTTGACATTTGAGATTAACTGACCTATGGCCTATCTAGTCCTCGCCAGAAAATACCGTCCGCAAAAACTTTCCGAGGTCATCGGGCAGGAGCACATCACGGGGCTCCTGGAGAAAGCCATCACTTCCCAGCGGATCGCCCACGCCTTTTTGTTCTGCGGGCCGCGCGGCATCGGCAAGACCTCCTGCGCGCGTATTCTCGCGAAGTCGCTCAACTGCCAGAAGGGGTCGAGCGCCAACCCCTGCGGCGAATGCGTCTCCTGCAAGGAGATCGCCGCCGGCACGAGCTTTGATGTCCTGGAGATCGACGGCGCTTCCAACCGCGGCATCGATGAGATCCGCACGCTGCGCGACAACGTGAAGTTCGCCCCCGCTTACGGGCGCTACAAGATCTACATCATCGATGAAGTGCACATGCTGACCCCCGAGGCGTTCAATGCCCTTCTCAAGACGCTGGAAGAGCCCCCCGAGCACGTGAAGTTCATCTTCGCGACGACCTCGCCCAACAAGGTGCCTTCCACCATCATTTCGCGCTGCCAGCGTTTCGATTTCAAGCGCATGGGCATGACGAACCTGCAGGCGCACCTCTTGGAGATCTGCAAGAAGGAGAAACTGCAGATCGAGGAGGCGGCGCTTTTTGCCATCGCCAAGGCCGCCCAGGGGAGCATGCGCGATGCCCTCAGCATCCTGGATCAGCTGAGCGCTCTCAACGAGCGCAAGATCGAGGGCCGCGACGTTTATGCCATGCTGGGCATGGTGGAGACGGAATTGCTCTTCGAGCTCACCGACGCCCTGGCCCGGAAGAACGCGACCAGGGCCCTGCAAGTGCTCGAGCAGACGGCGGACCAGGGCAAGGACGTGCGGCAGCTCATCAAGGACCTTATCGAACATTTCCGCAACCTCATGATCCTCAAGATCGGCGGCAAAACGCTGGGCAAGATGGTGGATTATCCGATCGTCGCCAAGGACCGCCTGCTCGAACAATCGCATCTGCTGACGCTCAAGGAGATCATTATCGGCATTGAAATGTTCATCGAATCGCAGGAGACCGCGCGGGTGACGGGCCACGAACGGATGGCCTTGGAGGTCGGGCTGGCCAAATTGACCTATCAGGGGGAAGCAAAGACTGCTGCGTCCCCCCAGGCGGCGAGCCCCGCAACGCCGGTCCCAAAAGCGCAATCTCCCGCTGCCGGTAATGCCGCGGCCGCGCGGACTTCTCCTATGGAAGTTCTCAAGAACCAGAAAGGCCAGGTGGCCTTGTCCCGGGAGGAACCTGGCGCGGAAGAGGTCGAAGCAGAACGTTCCGTTGCCACCGAGGCCTTGACGCTCGAGCAGGTCAAATCTTCCTGGAACGCCATCACGCATGCGATCAGCCGCGAGAAGATGTCGCTGGCAACGTGCATTCAGGAAGGAAGTCCTTACGAAGTGAAGGCCAACAAGATCATCGTGGCGTTCTCCAAGGACCATGTCTTCCAGAAGGACTCGCTGGAAGATAAGGGCGCGGCGCGCCTGGTGGAGAATATCTTTGCCGAGAAGTTAGGCGTTGCGGTGCGCGTCGAATACCGGATCGTGGAGGATTTCAAGTCCACGGAGCATGAGCCTTTGGTCAAGTCCGCCCTCGAGGAGTTCGGCGGAAAAGTGGTCAACAAGTGGCATAATGAGTAAGACATAGGGTCACAAGTCACGTGCCCTTTGGGCACGTCACCAGGTCACCATACAGTTTTACGGTGACCGGTGACTGGTGACTGGTGACTTAGACAATGGCCTATCCCAGACTGATCGAACAGCTCATCGAGAAGCTCACCAAATTCCCCGGCGTGGGGCGAAGGAGCGCCGAGCGGATGGTGTTCTGGCTTTTGAACCATCCCACGGAAGACGCGAAGGACCTGGCCGAGAGCATCGTGAGGCTCAAGGAAAATCTCATGTTCTGCCGGATCTGCAACAATCTGAGCGAGACCGAAGTCTGTCTCATCTGCTCGGATGTGTCCCGGGATGATAAGACGATCTGTGTCGTTGAGGACCCGAAAGATCTTTTGGCCATTGAACGCACCGGAAGTTTCCGCGGACAGTATCATGTTTTGCTGGGGGCGATCGCCCCGGCGGAAGGGCGCGGGCCGGAGGATTTGAAGATCGGCCATCTCATCAAGCGCGTACAGACGCAGGACGTCAAAGAGGTGGTGATCGCGACCGACGCCGACACCGAAGGGGAGACCACCGCGCTTTTCTTGAGCAAGGAACTTAAGCCGACGGGTGTCAAGGTGAGCCGCATTGGGCTCGGCCTGCCGGTGGGGAGTTCGCTCGAGTACGCGGACATGTCGACGCTCGCGATGTCGCTCAATGCGCGCCGGACGGTGGAGTAGGGCCGTCGAGGCGGTTGACTTTTAAGGGTTTTACAGTATAATTGCGTTACGATTTTTAGGTTTTGGAAATAAGAATCCTGTGGATATTCCCTACCCGGATATCGATAACGGTTAGGGAATAGTGTTCTTTTATAATGCGGTAACTATTCCCCTGTAGCTCAGCTAGGTAGAGCAAGTGGCTGTTCGCGAGCGAAGCGAGCGTCAGAATATGGCGCGACCTTCCTGGTGGAAGGGAATGGTGGCAAGGTGGTAAAAGACAAGCGTAGCTACAAGGATCGCCGGGAGTATCTCATTAAAGCCGTTTACGCCCGCAGGAGAAAGATTCGGGCTATGGCCGTGGAACATAAGGGCGGCAAATGTGAGAGATGCGGCTATGATCGTTGTATCGATGCCTTGGAATTTCACCACGTTGATCCGGCTCAAAAGGACTTTAATATTTCCAGCAAGGGTTATACCAGAAGCTGGTCTAAAGTCAGGCAAGAGTTGGATAAGTGCATGATGCTATGTGCCAATTGTCACCGGGAACTTCACGCCAAAAGTTAGCAGCCCTCGGCAGAAATGTTGAGGTGAAAAGCGGGCTAATTCAGGAGATCCCTGGCCAGTGCAAGGGCAATCCTGAGCTAGCATCTATGGGCAGTTCTCATAGAGGGCAAGTGCAGAGACTTTACACCCGCCACCCTGAGGTTAGCATAACCGGGTGAAGAGAAAGTCCGACTCCTGTCGTAAGGCAGGTCAGAAAGTAACCACTGGGTCCGAGGTTCGAGTCCTCGCGGGGGAGCATTCGTGGACAGAGAAGCCCTTCGGCTATAAAGCTGAAGGGCTTTCTGTATGTGGGGGATATGTTTATATCATTAAGTTGATAGTTCGAG
>JAHFFX010000131.1 GCA_023247755.1 Candidatus Omnitrophota bacterium
AGCAAATTTCCCAGACATTGTGACGGGCCAGCCCGCCTTTCAGCCGCTTGCCGGGAAGGGACCCGACCTCGGCTTTCCGTTCGATGACGGAAACCGCGCTGCGGACCCGCCGGAGGGCCGATCTTTGTATATTGTCGTCCATCGAATCGAGCTTCCGGTCGAACGGCGCGCTGAATCGCAGACGGAACAACCGTTGTTCCTGCCGGCCTCCACCGGTGTCGATCATGGCGGCCAGAACAAGCACCAGAAGGCCCCCGGCCACCGAAGCGACGGAAAGGTCCGCCACCATTTCCATCCGGGGGTCATCCGAAAAATATTTCCGGACTTCCACTTGAGGCAACCAGGAGCGCAATTGACCGGAAAGTTGAAACAACTGGCTGAACCGCACATGGCTCAACTTTATGCCCGATTCCTCATCGATGATGCTTACCTGGTAGCCTTCGATGTCGACCTCCACGCCGGCCGGCTTGCGCATGACCCGGTATCGATCACCCGCTTTCCGAATAAAGATCTTTTTCCCTTCATAAGGCCGGGAGATCCCTTCATCGGCAAGATAGACGGTCAACGGCCCGAAGGTCCGATAGAGATCGAAGTCCGGATTGGTCAGCCGATACGAGACCCCGTGCCGGTATGGGAAGATGCTGACCGTCTGCGGTTCAAAGATCCTATCCACCCATCTGAGGACCTGCGGATTCTCAATAAGGGCCAGATTCAGCGGGGACTTCTCGCCCGGGGCGATCCTCGCCGCTTCCCAGGCCAGCCACAAAAGTATCGTGTACCCGAAGTCCTGGTCCCGGCTGCCCGCGGGGACCGAGATGTTCAAAGCCTGGATCCCCCATGGTTTGATCTCGAAATCGACGACGATATCCTTATACGGGTCCTCCATGGTGAAAGCGAATTTCGGAGCATCGGTGAGAACGGTGCGGGTGATCAACTCGATCTCCTGATGCGGGGCAGCGACGTTGCGGATGACGACCTCGGTCAATGCCGGCGAGAGGCGCCGGTCCCGTCCAAAGTTCGGGGCGTTCGCTGCGAAAGGTCCCTTCCTCCTCAAGGGGTCCGCGGACGAGTCTTCTTTTCGCTGACCATCTCCGGGGGGCCTGGGCCTCCGAACACCAAGGTAAACAACGAAAACAAGAAGGAACGTCATCGCCTGGGCGCCGGGGATGAAGACCAGGCCGAGAGAGCTTCCGGGGATGACCGGAGCGACATCGGTTCCCGCCTGATGTCCGGCCGCGTAATACCTCACCGGCAGACCTTCGGGCGCGATCCTGCTTTTCTTGCGCTCCACCAGCCGCAAACCTGCCTTCGCAAGCGCCGCAGTGATCTCACCCTGCCGGTAGAGGAGGTTGATCGATTCTTCGGGGTCGAATTGCCAGTAAGCGATCAGCGCTTCCGCGTCTACGACGCTCAGCACCAGCCGACCTTCGTGTTCCAGATACGGGACGGCGGAGCTTAAGGCCAAATCCAGGTCCATATGTCCGATCGAATACGGGAACAGGACGATCCCAAATTCTTCCCGGGGCAAGAACGAGGACAACCGGTGGGCGTCCCCTTCGAAGGCCCGGATGCCCTTGCCATTCAGCATCCTTACAAAGCTCGCGACCAGCTCAACGGCCGTCACGCGATGGCCCGCCTTCATCAATTTTTCCTCCAGGACACCGGGCCCGGACCCCAGCGATAGAATGCCGGCCCCCGGGCGGAGCTCCCCAATCCACTGCAGCAACTCATCGTTCAATTCCGGAGTATTGTAGGCAACCGAAAGAAAGTCCGTCCCATCGGGACCGTAAGGTCTTTTTCCGCTCTCGTCAAAACCATCGTAATACGCGATGATCTCCTCCAGCGAAGGGACCCTTCTTTGTCCCGGCGCCGGGCGTCCGGTGGGCCCGGCCATCGCCAGGGGCGCTGGTAATAATACCCCGATGAGAGAAAGCGCCTCAGGACCCGCATTCACCAATGTATCTATGAGAAGCCGCGGGACCGCCGCGAGAACCAGCCACAATAACGCTTCTCCGCTCCACAGCATCGTCCGCTGAGCGTCGCTATTGATCGGGTACGTCGCCGGGATCACCGTGCCGTCGGGCATTTGGATCTCTCCGTGCGGGTACCGGCTCAAAAGCTCCAGCATGGTCTCAGCGTGATAGATGTTGTAGCGTCCCGGATCCGCCTTCACCTTCCAGCGGGGCAGGACCACCACACCGAGATCGTACATGCGGTAAATGTGCCGGGCTTCGTCGAGAGCCTGCCTCTCCCAGCTGTCCGCGTTCAGATCGACGATCAGATCGACCCCGGCCACCGTCACCCCGGTCGAATTCTGCACGGTTGGCCTCGAAAGATCCTTTTTGTAATGAAGCGCGTTCGCGAACCCGAATGCGGCCAGCGTCCTGAGCGCAAAGGACGTGGAGACACCGCAGGCCGAGGGGAAATCGGCATGCCGCAGCAGAATGGGACGGATCCCGTTGAGGACCGCAAGCGCCGCATTAAAACGGATCAATTCGCTCAAGGTTCGCCCGTCCAATGTTTCTTCGAAAGATGCCCTCCGGGATGGCTCCACAAAATGTTGCAGGAAGTCCCGCAGGGAGATCCCCTGCACATGCAGGTACGGATCGTCCTCCTGGAAGATCGCCAGCTGCGAGGTCGAGTAATCCTGCCGGCCGACGAATTCAAAACGGCGCAAGACGTTCTCCTCCAAGGTCACCAGGGAATCCAGCCCCCCGTCCCGGCGGAAATGTTTGACCACCGGGTAATGAACATCTTTCGAGATCTGATACAACAGCCTGCCGGTCCGCATATCCCTGAATTCGAACTGCGTGATGTGTCTTCTTGCCGGCGGCATGTCTTTGCGGATCCCACCCGGACTGACCGCGTTCCACAAGCGAATGGACTTTCTTGCTCTTCGCTCCAGCATACGGACCAATCGGTCCTTCAGGGCCTTTGGTCTTCTTTGGAAGCGCAGGAATTCCCGCAGGACCGATAAAAGCCTTTCATCTTCCCAGAAGAACCGCTGCGCGGGTCGCGTCTGCGCCAGCGTAAACAAGATCAGGCCCAACAGTTCAACCGCGCCGGGCAGGAACACGCCGGAATATAATCGATAATCAGTTCCTTCCACGTCCCGACGCTGAAGACCCCGGGCATAGATGGCCCGCAGCAGTGCGTGCATAAGGAACAGGTCCGTGAATCCGGGATGAAAGACCTTGAGACCAAGCATATTGGATATCCGCATCACGACAGCGGTCGCCTTTTCGGCCCGGGACCTGAGCTCGAAATAATCTTCGGTGAAGGAGCCCGTGAGGACACCCTCGATCTCGCCGAGGTCTTTCTGAAGACCGGGCAGCGCCGCCGCAAAGGCCGTTTCGATCTCCGATTGCATGTCAAAAACTTTCTCCGCATACGGGAACATGCGGCGGCCTACTTCCCTTTGCGCGGCCAGCAATTCCCCGGTCCCCAGGAAGACGAAGAGCTTCTGATCGCGGGAATACGCCATACCCAATCCCGTGGTATAAGCAAGGTAGCTGAATTTCCCAAAATTGTTCTTGGTGTCGAACAACCTCCAATTCTCGAAAAGGTCGGAGACCAGCGACTGGTTGCGGCGGATGTTCCACTGGGCCACTTTATCCGCAAGGACCCGCAGCGCGGGATAATTATCCTCGCGCCCCGTCGGACCTTCCCAGGCCAACCGGTCGAAACGCTCCTGCCATTCCTCCCCGAGCTTGAGGGCAGGCAAGAGAGAAACCTCCTTGAGAAACGCCCGGATCCGGGAGCGGGCCGGCTGCGCCTCAGGATTGGAATTTGAGAAATCAAAATTGATCCCATAGCGGACCCGCGGAGTGAAATCGAGCGTCCGGCTGGGATCGAGCGCCGAGATGCGGAACTCTTTGCCCAGATGCTCGCCTTTGGCCACCTGCAGGGCGATCGCCGCGCGCGGCTGGAAGCTCCCGCGGCTGTCCGCCATCGCCAGGGCAGCGAACGCCAGCGCCACGAGAAATTCAACGCCCCCGAGGCCCAACAGCGACATCGATCCGGCGTTTTGATAATCCTGCCAAAGCAGCGACAGCCGCTTTTGGAACGCCGGGCTGGCGAGGATCAGATCTTCCATGAGAACTTCCGAGGAAGATGCTCCTTTCCTGAGATCAAATTCGAACGTATCGTTCTCCTCCGGCCGACCCGGATCGGGGACCACCATCCTCAGGAGCCCATATTCGGCAAAGAAGACCCGCAGCAGGGACTGGTCCCGGGCCGCAAGCCGGAAATCCCATTCAACGGCCATTTTCCCCAGCATCACTTGCCTGAACTCAATGACGCCATTGAGGTATTCGTAGAAAGATTTCGCGTCCTGGCGGGTGGCGGTCTCGGCCCCGTCGATGCGTTGATAATTCTTGTCCTGTAAATCCGGAAGGATGCGGACCTGGAAAGTGCCGGCTTCCGCACTGGTCTTGATGATGCTCCCTTCCTTGGCGAGAGACCCGAACGCCAGAGCATCCCGGTCATCGGCCTGCCCCTTCAGCCATTCCCGCCAGAAGGAGAACAAGGCCGGTACATGCCAGAAGGCGGTGAAGACCTTTGCGGGGTTCCATGAACTGGAGAAGATCGTCCAATAGATCCCTCCTTCCGGCGGGATAATATAGAAGTTCTTCGAATTGGCCCCCAGGACGGCCAGCCCGCGCTGCGGCTCATTCTTCAGGCTGACCACGAGGAGCAGGTCCTCCCCGGGACGCTCGATCTTGCGGACCGTCAGTATCTCATTGGGGTCGCGCTTGACATTGGAAGGAACGAGGGTGACGACACTCGTTGTCCGGTTGCCGAAATGGACGGTCCGGTCTTTGATCTGAAGTTCCGTTTCCACCGTGAGCAGCTTCTTGAGATCCGGGGAATGGTCGTACAACCGGATAGCCGAATTCTCCGGCTGGATCTCTTTGCCATCGATCAACACAGACTGTACACCGGAAGCGCCGACGGCCTTGATGGTCAGACTGATGAGGATCTTTTGCGTTGGGGGCTGCTTTTCATCGGTTTTTACCAATTGGATCAATCGCGCCGAAAGGTCGCGTTGCTTGTCCCAGCCGCTTACCTGCATCACCCCTTCGACCACCAGCTCCAGCCGGCCCCTGAATTCCTCCACCTGCGACCTGGGGGACACCACCAATTCGACCCCCCGGAGGATCACCGCACCTTTGGTGTTGACCTCCAGCGCCTGCGAGACCGTCAGAAAGGGATCGATGTCTTCGCCCCGCAACTGGGCGAGAAGGACCGCCTTTCCGTCGCTGACCGGAATCGGACGCGCGTTGAGGAAGAAGCGGCCGGAGCGGTCGTGGTGGATCAGCAAGACCCGAGGCACCCTGCTGGAATCGCGCCGGACCAGAATGAACACCGCCGGGAAGTTGTCTTCGACAAAGACTCCCGGCCGGATTTCCCGACGGTCGATGCGCTGCAGCCGGTACACCAGCACATTTTCGGCGGCGAGGGAAGGCGGCAATTGGAAGTCTTGTCCGCGCAGGATCAGCCGTGCCCGATCGTTCAACGGCTGGGGACCGGTCAGATACAACGGCTCGCCCCAGCGGTGGGTGAACCGCCGCAGATATCGGTATTTGGCCACGACCCCGGTTCTTTGCTGCTGGACCTCGATCCGGCTCGCATCGTCGTCGGGAGATTGTGCCAAGGCCTCATCAAAACTCCGGATAACGGGGTCGAACACCGCCTCCAGGGTCAGAACGGAAGCCTTCATGGCCTGTATTTCACTCGGCAACCGATCCGTTTCCGGTCCACCCAGGTGGTCTGGCCCGGCGGAAGCGGCTCTGGCGCGGCGCCCTTCTTCCGCTTTCGCCCTTCCCACCGGTTCTTTTGAGCGGTCCAACTTGGCGAGGAATTTCTCCCATTCTTTCTCCGAGCGCGCTTTATCTTCCCAGGCCTGATCAATCTCTTTTTGAACACGCCGGGCCATTTCTTGGTCGGCTTTGGCTTCCCGTCGGTAATATGCTTCTTCCAATCTTTTCATGCGGGTTAAGAATTCCTTCTCTTCCCCTTTACGCAGGCGCTCGTCTTCCCTCCAGGTTAATTCAAGCTCGTGTTCCATTTGACGTTGATGACGCCGGTCTTCTGCCTGCCTTCCTATTTCAGCGGATTGATCCGGCCTACGCTGCCGGCGAACGGCGGCCTCCGGCTCGACGGCGCTTGCGGCCTGCAGTTTCGCATCAGCACGCCGCTGATAGCTTTCGACGGTCAACTCCGACAGATCGACCCATTGGCCGTCGATCTTCACCTGGAAGAAACCGACTGTCGCCGGAGTGACCCGGTAGCCGAAATTGCCTCTTTGCCACAAATTGAAATCAAATTTAAGTGAAGCTTCCAGCGCAAAGTCGACCGGCACAAAGAACGGCTCTCTCAAGGCCAGGACAATTCCCGGATGATTCGCCTCCCGGCTGGCCCGATCGGGATCGGATCCTTCCACAAAGCGAACCAAAGTTCCTCTTTTGAGTTTAAGGATCTTCTCGAATTGGACCGGCGCGGATCCCCCGGCGGGCTGCTCCGGGGAATCATTCCGGACCGACATGGCCACAGCGGCCAAGGCGAAGAGGACGATCCCCTCGGGCGAAAGGAAGTGGGCGGAGAGATTATCCTCGTCCTCCCGCTGGGCACCCGGGTCTTTCCCGGTACCGGCGCGGCGCTCCTGCAGGACCTCCGCAACCCCTTCCCTCACGCCTTCCACCTGTTT
>JAHFFX010000132.1 GCA_023247755.1 Candidatus Omnitrophota bacterium
GGCACCGTGGGGGCGCCGGGCTCGGACTGTCCGTCGTCCGCAACATCATCCTCATGCATAACGGAACGATCGAGATATTCAACCGGGAAGAAGGGGGCAGCCGGGTGCAGCTGACCTTCCCGGTGATCGCCAAAATATAAAATGTTGATCCATATTCTACGCCGCATTTCCTTGATCGCTCTTGCCGCCGGTCCACTGATTGCCGGATCCGCCGGCCCGGGGTCCGCCGAGAACCGACCGACCCTCAATCTGTTCCTTCCCGCCGATGAGAATCCGGCGTTCAGGGAGCCGACGTCCCTTAAACCGGCGGACCTCAAGTTCAACCCAGAGATGGAAAGATCCCAGAAGAAAGCTCGGGATAAGAAAAAGAAAACGGAAAAGGTCAGACGCAAGGCCGACCGCAAAGCCGGCAAGGCGCCGCCCGCGCCGACGTATAATTTCAACCATCGCTAACCCCGGATTTTGTAAAGTAAAATCCGGGATAAACATTCAACGAAGGGAAACACCGCATGATCAAGGTACTGTTAGTTGCCGTCGGGGGAGGAATGGGGAGCTTGCTTCGTTACGCCGCCAGCGCCGTGGCCTTCAGAATGCTGGGCGACGGATTTCCGTGGGGCACGCTCTTCGTCAATCTCATGGGTTCGTTCGCGATCGGGTTCCTGGGGGGATGGTTCGAATTCGCCAACGCTTCCTACACGGCGCGACTGTTCCTCATTACCGGAGTTCTCGGTGGGTTCACGACCTTCTCGGCTTTCAGTCTCGAGAATCTGCATCTCCTGCGAGTTGGTTCCGGAAAGCTGGCCGCGCTCAACATCCTGGTAAGCGTTGGAGGAGGGATCCTCCTTACGGCGGCGGGATTCTTCCTAGCCGAAATGCTGGCGCAGGGATCCCGAATGGGGAAGTGATGCACCGCAAAACCCCCCTGATCGTTCTTATCCTCATTGCCGTCAGTTTCGTGTCGTTCGCCCCGGTCTTGAGACAGGGGTTCCTCAACTGGGACGATCCCGTCTATGTGACCAACAATCCCGATGTCCTGCGGCTCGACCGGGAGCATCTGGCAGGGCTCCTCACCGCCCGGGTCGAGCAGATCTTCGTGCCGCTGACGGTATTCTCTTACGCCCTCGAGTATCATTTCTTCGGATTCCAACCGTTCTTCTATCACTTGGATAATCTGTTGCTGCATGCGGGGGTCGTCATTCTCGCGTTCTTCCTGGGCCGCCGGCTGGGACTTTCGGAAATCGCCGCTTTCCTCGGCGCGCTCTTTTTTGCCGTTCATCCCATGCATGTGGAATCCGTCGCGTGGGTGAGCGAACGCAAGGACGTTCTGTATTCCTTTTTTTACCTGCTGGCGCTTTTGAGCTACGCGCGATACGTGCTGGAAGGCCGCCGGTGGGCGTATTGGGGCAGCGTCGTCGCTGGGCTGCTGAGCATGCTCGCCAAACCCATGGCCCTGAGCCTGCCCTTGACCATGCTGCTGTGCGATCTTTTCTGGAAGCGGCCCCGGAGCGTGAAGGCCCTGATCGACAAACTGCCGCACGTTGCGTACGGGATCGGGATCGGCTGGATGACCTATGCGCTGCACGCGCGCGTTCCCTTGCGGAATATCGGGGAAGCGGCCCTCTTGTGGATGTGGTCGTTCGGTTTCCACATTCAGAAATTCCTTTTTCCGTATCCGCTCCTCGTCCTTTATGAAACGCCGCGGCCCGTGACGATGGCCAACCCGGCCTATATGCTTTCTACGGCGCTCTTTGTGCTTCTGCTCACGGGGCCGTGGCTCCTGCGAAAGAACCGGATGGCGTGGTTCGCCGTCGCTTTCTATGCGCTTTCCATCTTTTTTCTCCTGAAGATGGACGCGCGCATCGACCTCATCATGGTCTCCGACCATTATATGTACCTGCCCAGCCTGGGATTCTGCTACCTTCTGGGAACGATATGGGCGATAGCGGTAACTGGGAAGACTGCGGATGAGCAAAGGGTCGCGGGCGGCGCCCGCGTGTGGGGCCGGGGCGCCGCCCTGGGACTGCTCATCTTCGCCTTGTGCTTCAGCACCGTGCGGCAGGCCGCGGCGTGGGGCAATGAACTGCAATTATGGGAGCGGGTCCTTGCGTTCTTTCCCAGCTCGATCGCTCATGACAATATCGGCTCCTGTTACACGACCCATGGGCGGTTCGATGAAGCCATCCGCCATCACACGCAGGCGCTGCAGATCCTTCCCCGGGAGGACGCGCGGATCTACAGCCACCGGGGGCTCGCCTATGTCCACAAAGGGGAATTCGCGGCGGCCATCGAAGATTACACCCGGAGCCTGCGCTACGACCCGGGCTACCGTTTCGCCTATTTCAACCGGGCGATCGCTTATGATCTTTCGGGACAGCACGAGAAGGCGCTCGCCGACTACACGATGGCCCTGGAACTGCAACCGAGGAATTACTGGGCATTTTACCTGCGGGGGGTCCTGCATCATACGATGGGAAATGACGCCCTGGCCTATCGCGACCTCGATGCCGCCATCGCCATCTACCCGCGTTTTTCCTCCGCTTTTTTCATCCGGGGACAATTGCATCTGTTGGCCAAAGACTTCGATGCGGCGATCGCGGACCTATCGAGGACGATCGATCTGAAGCCTTCGCTCGCGGGGGCCTATTACAAACGGGGGCTGGCCTACCAAGGGAAGGGACGGGAGGATGTGGCTCAACGGGATTTTGCAACGGCGTTCAAGCTCGCGCCGCAACGCAACGATATCCGCCAGCGCCTGCAGACGCTCGGGGACAATTTAGGGATCGAGAACTGAACCCGCTTCCGAAAGGAGAAGGACATGCCGGCACATATGCGGATCATCCGAATAACAGCGGCGGCTTTACTGCTGCTGGCGGCCCCGGTCGGGGCGGAACAAACGCTGGCGCCGAGCAGCGAACCGACCGCGATCGCCGCCATCAAGATCAACATCACCAAGACCGGACGGATCTTCGTCAATGACCAGGAAAGCAGTTTTGAGGGCCTAAAGATGAAACTCATCCGCCTTAAAGAAAAGAACGGGATGGTTTTCTATTACCGGGAGGACCCGGAGAAAGAACCGCCGGCGATGGCCACGGAGGTCATCAAATTGATCATCGAGAACAAACTGCCCGTGCGCATCTGCCGCCTGCCGGATTGCTCCCAATAGCGGTTCGCGCTGTGGGGCTCGCCCGCGCCGGCGGGCGAGCCCCACAGCGCGCGCCGCTTGCCAATCCGGCCTTTGGCGGATATACTTTCCTTCATGTCCCCGTTACTCATCCGGATCATTCTCTCGGCAACACTTATCTCCTTTTCATCTAACGCCTGGGCGCTCACCGAAAGGGAGACGCTGGCGCTCATCAACGCCTACCGCGACTCGCTCGCCGGCGATAACGATGCCCTCATTCGACGCAGCTGGGAAGAACTGAACAGCGAGCCCGAAGCCATCGCTTATCTTAAAGAGAATTTTCCTGCCCAATACACTTCGTTCCAACTGCAGGGTCTGGCTTGGCAATGGAAGGAGCTTACCGTTACGTGGGAAGAGGGACAACTCGAGCGGGAAGGACAACTGCAGGAAACACGGGAAAAGCTCGCGTCGGAAACACAAAAAGTTCTGCGTACGGGGCCGGTGCCCAACGGCCAGGCCGCGTTACGCTACCCGAACCTGGTCACCGTCGCCACGGCCAATAACGCTCTGCTCAGCCCCAATTTCGTCGTCACCGATAACCGGAGCAGCGTTCTGGAATTCCCCAATCAACTGCGCCCCGCCAACCAGGAGATCATCCGCAACCGGGTGGAAACGCTCCTCGGCCCCCGCCCGAAGGCCTACGGACTCAATCCATCCCCGGAGATCATCGACCACGCAACGGTCTACGATCAGCCCTACTGATTTCAATCGAGCGCCGCCATCAGATTATTAAGACACTCCAAGACTTCTTCGTGGTGGTTCTTGGGCTGGACCTTGCGGAAGATCTTGGTGATCCGGCCATCCTTGTCGATAATGAACGTCGTGCGCTCGACGCCCATATATTTGCGGCCGTACATACTTTTTTCCGCCCAGACGCCGTAGGCAGAAAGCATTTTCTTCTCGGGGTCGCTCAGCAGGATAAAAGGCAGATTGAATTTCTTGATGAACTTTTCGTGGCTGGCCACATTGTCCGGACTCACGCCCAAAACGACGGTATCCTTCTGCTCGATGGTGGGGAGGACGTCACGAAAATTACAGGCCTCCGTGGTGCAACCCGGCGTGTCGTTCTTGGGGTAGAAATAAAGAACGACGTTCTTTTTTCCACGAAATTCTTTAAGAGAAATATTCTTGCCGTTGCTGGCGGCGAGGGTGAAATCCGGGGCCTTGTCGCCTTCGTTGAGAGTTGCCATCATATCCTCCGATTTCTGAAGGGTTTCCCAGCGGCCTAGTCACCCAGCGTCCCAGGAAAAGCATTCCCTGGGTCACTGGGACCCAAGGTTGCTGGATACCCTTCATCTCGATTTCTTAATACGCTTTCCAGATCTTTGATTTCGGATCGTAAATCATCCGCTGCGGGTTAGCGACTTCATCTTCAAGAGGCCAAGCGGTCACTTCCAATTTATTGCCATCCGGATCGTAAAAATAGAGCGACCAGGATTTTTCACGCTTCTTGGCGAATTCGATCCTGACCTGGTGCGCTTCGAGGTTCACGATCATCGCGTCGAAATCCTTCGCGTGGACCCGAAAGGAAAAATGGTTCGCCCCGAGGCCTTCATTCTCAAATGGATGAGATTTATCCAGGTCCTTCGCCTGGATGATTCCCAGCAAGGAGGGGCCGCAATCAAAAAAATACTCAACTCCGGGCTTGGACGGCTCGCGTTGGGTGACCTTAAGACCAATCACTTTGGCATAAAACTCAACGGACGCATCGAGGTTACGGACGTTGAGAGCGACATGGTCAATGCCTTGAATTTTAATCATCATTCCTCTCACTATTCTCTGGCGAACAATGCAAGCCAACAAAGCAAACAGAATTCAATGAATAGAACCAGAATAAATATTGACCATTTGATGACATAAAAAACCGGTCTATTTTTTATCCAAAATTTTATAGTTCTTTCAGTAATTTTGTCCGTAAGAAAAAAGCCGGCAAATATTATCAAGGCCCAAGCAAGAATGACAATGAGAAAGGTAATCCAATCGAAACTTGCAAACTTGAGCATCTGAACCCTAAAGCTTTATCATCTTTTCAATCTTGCGCTGCTGAAGAATTAAATATTCCGAATATCCCGCACTCTTCGCCAAATTTACGGCCTTATCAAAATCCCTTCCGACATCCTTCGGATCATGCGCGTCCGAACCGAAGGTGAGGGGAACACCCGCTTTGCAATAAATCTTGAGCATCCACGGCGCCGGGTACATTTCCTTGACGGGCTTGCGCAAGCCCGCCGTGTTGATCTCCACCGCGACCCCGCATTCCTTAAATACCTTCGCCGTCTCTTCAACCTCGCCGGTCATGTCGTCGGTGGCGCGGTGGCCGAACTTCTTGACGAGATCAACGTGTCCCATGATGTTGAAGAGTTTCGAGCGGGCAGACTTGCGCAACAGATCGAAATAGGTGTGGTAGACCTTGTTGACGTCCGATTCGTTCCAACGGTCCATTTCCTCCGGATTATCGAACGCCCAGCGGCGGATGTAATGGACGGAGCCGATGATGTAGTCATATTCATAACTTTCAAGCATCGCGCGGGTCTTTTCTTCATAACCGGGCAAATAATCGGCCTCAAGCGCGATCTTGATCCGCAACTTGCCGGCAAAACGCTCGCGAACCGCCTCGATCATTTCTAAATACCCCGGCAGCTGCTTCATATTCATCGTGATCTTGGGGTCATCGTGCGAAAGCAGGGGGGCATGATCGGAGAACCCGATCTCTTGCAGGCCCACGGCGATCGCCCGTTCGGCGTATTCGCGCGGTTCGCCTACGGCGTGGCCGCAAAGCGGAGTGTGCATGTGATAGTCGCAGATGGGATTCATATTCGAGTTCTTGGCTGCTAAGCTCCATTGCTCCTAAGCAAATTTAACTGACCAAGGAGCTCAGCAGCTTAGGAGCAATGGAGCCCAACAGGAGGCCCATTATAACACAACCCCGCCGGCCGACATGCATTTTTTGACATCGATATGCGACTGTGCTAAGATTCACGACGCAAAAACGAGAAAGGGACTGCATGAAAAAACTGGAACCTCATTACAAAAAGCTCCTCAAGGACATCGGTGAAGATACCCGCCGCGAGGGACTGCTGGATACTCCCGGGCGAGCCGCCCGTGCGATGGAATTCATGACCAGTGGCTACCACAAGGACATCCGATCCGTCATCAACAAAGCCATCTTCTCCACCGATGACGATGAGATGATCGTGGTCAAGGACATCGAACTGTATTCCCTTTGCGAACATCATCTGCTGCCGTTCTTCGGGAAATGCCACGTAGGTTACATCCCCAACGGCAAGATCATCGGGCTCTCCAAAATGGCCCGCGTCGTCGACGTTTTCGCCCGGCGACTACAGGTACAGGAAAGCCTCACGAAACAGATCGCCGAGACCCTCATGAACGTTCTGCAGCCCAAAGGGGTGGGGGTCGTCATCGAAGCGCAACATTTGTGCATGATGATGCGCGGGGTGGAAAAACAGAATTCGGTCATGAAAACCTCCTACATGCTTGGGGCTTTCCGCAAAGAGATCTCGA
>JAHFFX010000034.1 GCA_023247755.1 Candidatus Omnitrophota bacterium
GCCGGGCGCGAAATCGGTCTTGAACTGGTTCCAGAGTTCCGGCGGCTGATCGCCTACGTCCCAATCGCTGTTGCGGTCGCGCGGCGAGAAATAACGCTCCTTCGAGCGGCTCCCTTCCTCATCGGCGCGGGCCCCCACAATGACACCCGTGTAAGGTTCGATGTTAGTATCTATTTCGTACTTGCCGATGTTGTGGTTGAGACGAAACCGCGGCCAGGAGCCATCGAGCGTATGCTTGAGCGCTTCCGTCTTGAGCGTTTTGCAGCAGGCGATGCGGTCGAGCGCCCCATCGGGATAGGTCCTTTTTTCTTCCAGGGCCTTTTTATTCTGACCGACGACCATGTTGAGCTTCCATTTCAAGGCCAGCTCATCCCGGTATTTGATCATTTCCGGGATCTTGTAACTGGTGTCAATATGTACCAGTGGAAAAGGCACGTGACCGAAGAAGGCCTTGCGCGTCAACCACAACAGCACCGTGCTGTCCTTGCCGATCGACCAGAGCATGACCAGGCTTTTGAATTCCCGGTAAGCCTCTCTTAAAATAAAGACGCTCTGGGCCTCAAGGTTATCCAATTTGTCCATGGTCCTTTGCTGATTCATCAGAATCCTCATTTCTTGGGTGGGGCCGGCCGGCGGGGATTGTTATGAAGCCCGCACTCTTTCTGCTCGGGTTGTTCCCACCACCAGCGCCCGGCCCGGATATCTTCACCGGGCTTCACCGCCCGGGTGCAGGGAGCGCAACCAATACTGACGAATCCTTTGGCGTGCAGCTCGTTCACCTCGACATTGTTATCTTTGATATATTTACGTACCTCATCCAGCGACCAATACGCCAAGGGATTGATCTTGATCTTCTGATGGTCTTCATCCCATTCAAAAACCTCGATCGAGCCGCGCGTGACGGCCTGGGCCCGGCGCAAACCCGTGATCCAGGCATCAACATTGGCGAGCGCCCTCTTAAGGGGTTCCACCTTGCGGACACCGCAGCAAAGTTTGCGATTATCAATGCTCTCATAGAAAAGATTGATGCCTTTGGTGCGGACCATTTCTTCGACCGCTTTCGGGTCGGGAAAATAAACCTTGAAGTTCAGCTTATAGCGCTTCTGATTCTTGGCTAAAAGATCATACGTCTCCTGATGCAGGCGTCCGGTATCAAGGGTGAAGATCTCGATCGTTGGCGCGACCTTGGCGACCATATCGGTGAGGACCTGATCCTCTTCCCCCAAGCTGGAAGCCATGGTCAAACGCTTGCCGAATTCCTTCTCAACCAGTTGCAGAATTCCCGGGGCCGTTAGCCCTTTGCTTTTTTGCTGAAGTTCGGAAAGTTTCTGTTTGAGGTCCATGGCGGCACGCTTTCTCTATTAAATGGTATACATTGGAACATCCTGATGATTTCGCTGTCGATTGCAGATCTCTTCAAAATCGATCTTATCCATCAGTTCGACCAGGGTACGGTCGATCTGGCCCCAGATGTTCTCGAAAACATCTTCCTTCCCGGATTTTTTGCTCATCCGGCGGGCGAAAGGCTCCTTCTCAAAATTCTCGATCACCTGCCGCAGGCGGATCGCTTGCGGGGCCTTGAGCAGAACATAGCCGCCTTTCTGACCGCGGGCGCTCTGCACATATCCGAACTGCTTAAGAGCGATCAGGATGTGCGGCAGGAATTTCATAGGAATCTTCTGCCGGGCAGCAATATCATTGACGTGCAATGGCGCTTCGCTAGGCCAATGCAAAGCCAGCTCCAAGAGAGCCCGGCAGGCGTAATCGGTTTTGGCGGAAATCTTCATAAGGTTCGCACTATCATTACTAACTAAATCACATTAGTAAAGATATACTACAACCCTATATTTGTCAATTAGTTTTTAAAAGACGATCGACTATACGGGCACTGCCGGAGGGCATGGGATAACGGGAGAACTCGGAAGGCCTAACCCATTTATGGGTAGAGTCAGTTTTGGGAGAGGATCTCAGCAGGCACTGCCAAACATGGAGATCGGCACGGAATTGAGTATAGAATTGCTTGACCCGAAAGAGCGGTCTCCCCTCTTCCATTTCCACGCTAAGCTCCTCCCGAAGTTCTCTGGCCAGGGCCCCTTGTGGAGATTCCCCGGGCTCGATCTTTCCTCCGGGAAACTCCCAAAGGTCGGCAAAAAGCCCCCGGGGCGGTCTTTTCTGAATGAAATACTTTCCGTTTTTTTCAATGAGCGCGATGACCACGCTCACATCCTGCAATACCTTCTTTTTAACTTCCGGGATGACCTCTTGCAGGCCCTTGGCGTAAGCCTGACAGGATCCGCGGACCGGACAGACGATGCACAACGGTTCCCGATTGCGGCAAACCAGCGCTCCCAACTCCATGAGCGCCTGATTGAACAGGTTCAGGTTCGCATGCGGCATGACCCGATCCAGGAACTCCAATATCTTCTTATCCTGAGAAGTGTCCGCGTGTCCGTGCAAGGCGAATTGGCGCATCATGACCCGGCGCACATTGGCATCGATGATGGGTTGCCTCTGGTTAAAGGCGATGCTCAGCACCGCGCCGACCGTGTAAGGGCCGAATCCCGGCAGCGTTCGGAGGGCCTCCGCGTCCGCCGGGATTCGGCCCCCGAACTCTCCGCAGATCGTCTTCGCCGCTCGATGAAGATTCCTGGCGCGCGAATAATATCCCAATCCCTGCCAGGACTTGAGAATTCTTTGGATGGGCGCGCGCGCCACGGCCTGAACCGAAGGAAATTCTTTTACCCAACGCTCATAATAAGGAATGACCGCATTGACCGTGGTCTGCTGCAGCATCACTTCCGAGATCCAGATCTTATAGGGGTCCTTCGTCCGGCGCCAGGGCAGATCGCGGGCGTTCTTCTTGAACCAGACAAGCAGACTGCGACTGAATGAGGGAGATCTCGGGCGGGGATTCATTTCTGCTTCAGCAGATCGAGAAAAAGCGCGGTGATTTCGGGATGCTGCCCGACGGGGGCCGATAAACGGATATGGACCTTGGGGAAACGCTCCCGCGCCTCCCGGACAATGCGGGGGATGTCTTCATCCACGTGCTTTCCCGAATTCAAGAAGTTCAGAAGGATGGCCAGGTCGGTCGCCCCCTTTTGGACGCAAAGCGCGATCCCTTCCGGGATATCGGGCCGCTCAATTTCCAGGAAAGCGTATTCCCATATTCCGATCCGGCTCTTCTTCTTGAGCCGCGCCAGCAGAACAAGCACTTCTTCTTTTGTTTTCGGGGAATGACTCCCGTGGGAAACGACCAGAGCGGCTTTCATTTGAATTCCTCGCAGGAGCAATCACCCGCAAACGACCCGCGCCGGCTGCGGAGAATGGGTCATCCTCACCTTGTCCCCGAAAGCAAGCGGGAATTTGAAATGGGCGCCATCGACATAGATCTCGCCGCTGCGCATCAAGGACTCCACGACCACCGGACGATGCAGGTTCAGGACGCCGCCTCGCAAAACATAACGCGGGTTGAATTGCTCGTACAATTCGCGCGGCCGATACTGGATCTTGCGGCTTTCTTTCGGCAGAATCTTCCCCCCCGCCGAACGGACAGCACCCGAGGAACCGGCGGCGGTTGCGATCCACACGCCCGAACTGCGATGCTCTTCCCGGTAGCCATCGATCGTCAGATAATATCGGCTCATGGCCGCCGGATTGGCATGGCAAACCAGGATGTCATTAAGGACATTCAAGTTCACCTTCCGCCTTCCCGTACCCAAGATCAGCCGGATACGGGGGATCTCCTGAACGACGGCGCGACCGGACAAAACCTTATGGAGGATCTCCACGAACGTCTCATCCCTCGAAACACAGAAGCGGCCGATGCTGCGTTCGGGGTCGGAGTTCACCCCCAAAAGAACTTGGCGCACAGCGCTGCGGGCGGATTCCAGGAAAGTGCCATCGCCTCCCACTGTCACAATAAGATTATACGGGGCCGCATTGATGGTCCGCCCACGGCAATGGATGCTGTGACGCACCTTCATGGCCCTCAGCATCTGCAGGACATAATCCAGCGTTCGATAGTGGGTTGAGTGCGCCGCTCGAAAACGCGCGAGCTCGGCGGGAGGGATACTGCGCTGTTTTCCGTAAAGGGAACTTCCCTTCTCGAGGAAATAAATCTTGTATGCGCTTTTCTTATGGACGACGAGGACGTTATTGAAGGCCATGGTCATTTCCTTTTGCCGGGAACCATTATATCCGAAAACCGATGCTGAAAGAAGGATATCAAGCGGACCGGCCGGTTTTCCGCAGATGAAGGAATCTCAACTGAGAGCGCAGGTCCCGGATGGAGTGAAAGACCCCATCCGCTTGCTTAAGATATGCTTCGGGAAGCGATGTCGAAAGCGCCAAGCAATGCAAACCGGCGGCTTTCGCGGAACGAATACCGAAAGGAGCGTTCTCAAGCACCACCGCGTAACGACGAGATATTTTTAATTCGCGAACGGCCTTCCGAAACGGCTCGGGGTGAGGCTTGCCGTGACGGACATCGCTTCCGGTCACCACGACATCAAAAAGCTCATATAGGTTCTCCGGGAGAATGCGATGCAGTTCATGCCGGGAAGTTCCGGTCACCAAAGCCAGCCGAAACCCTCCGCTTTTCAGATCACGGATGAGGCGCCGGGCACCTGGGATAAATCGCCTCTGAACGATCCGCTGGAAGAGCCGCTCTTTTCTTCGCAGCAACTCCTTGGCCTTAGCGGCGCTGAACGAGCGTCCGTAAGCGGCAAATATCTCCCGCACACTGTGGATGCCCCGCTGCCCTTCGCGACTATAAATATCGTGGTGGGTGACGGGGATGCCTTCTTTATTAAAAATGGTCTTCCACGCCCGGAAATGATCCGGCATGGTGTTGGTGATGACCCCGTCCATATCGAAGATCACGGCTTCCAGCTTGAGGCGGCGCAAAGACATGGGAAGATTATATAAGGCGGGATATAAAATGCAAGCCGTACGAACGGATATGAAAGGGTTATCCTTCGTGGGGCCTGGGCCGCCGGAGGCGTCCCAGGCCCAGGAGAGCACTCCTTACGGCTGTTTATTCTTCTCCAGGAAATCCTTAAACGCCGGATGCATGGGGCAACCGATCTTCTCGGCCACCCGTCCGTGGATCAGAGCGAGATCGAACCTTTTCGTGTACAAAAAATGCGCCAACCCAAGATTATAATGCGTTTCACACAGCAGGGGATCGATGTTCAGCGACCGCTCGTACTGCGCGATGGCCTCGTCGATCCAGCCCATCCGCTCGTAGGCGTTCCCCAGGTTCGTCATAATGGTGGGATTATCCGGCGCCAGGGCCAGCGCTTTCCTGTAAAGGACGATGGATTCCTCGTACTTGCCGCGCTGTTTATACTCATTGGCGACATTGCTTAAGAAGATGCCCGCCACCTGGCGTTTCGTCAGCGGTTTTAAAGGTAAAATATCGGGCCGTCCCTGGCCATGGGTCAATTTGTAGAACTCATCGGGCAGAAACTCTCCCTGTTGGGTCGTTTCCACGTTGATCTGAACCTCGCCGTCATCCCAGCGGACGAAGAAATGATCGGGAACGGATACCGCCGATAAAGGCAAGCCCAACCGCTCCCCCAAGGAAAGGTAGAGCAGCGACAGGCTCAAACACGTCCCCTTATGATTCTTGATCACGCGGTCGATGAACAGCTCATCCGGAAGACTGTTCTCGATGGAGGAACTGCCCGCCTGGAATTTTTCCCGCTCGAACAGACAGCGGTTTAGAACCCGCAATTTATCAAAAGGTTCTTCCGCTTCCGCAACACTTTTGGAAACCTGGTTGACCATCCGCTCCACCTGCTGACGCGATTCCCCCGAAGAGACTTTTATCCCATCCAGGTCCTCAATGGCATCTCGGCTGATCAGCAGGACCGCTTCCAGCAGGTCCAGGTTGCCTTCCGGGGCCGCAACAATGTCGTCCAATGTCTTGAGAGCGTGCCTGGTCGGTCCGGCCGCGGCAAACACAACGCCACCCGCCAAACTTAACGAGAACAAGACCAGCAGTACATTTTGAATGGATTTCATGACGATGATCCCTGGAAGGGCGCTGACATGACTACAGGGGCCGACAGCTCCAAACTCAAGCGGGGGGATAATGCTTACGGTATTCTTCAAAGCCGCCGGTGATGCTATAAACTTCGCTAAAACCGTTCTCCTTGAAGAATTGCGCGGCCGACTGGCTCGAAATCCCGTGATAACAGTAACAGATCAGCGGTTTCTGCTTGTCGGCGCGCTGGATGAACTCCTGCACGCTCTGCTGATCAACGGAGACGGCATCGGGGATATGCGCCTCGGCGTAGGAACCCGGATCGCGGATATCAACCAACGTCACTCCCCCGCGCTGGATCAGCGCATTGGCTTCGGAGACATCGATCTCCCGGAAATCGTCCATCGCCCGTCCCTAATCGGTAATATGATGTTTAATGACCTTTCCGTCCACCAGGTAAATGACATCTTCACAAATGTTGGTGGAATGATCGGCAATGCGCTCCAGGTTCTTGGCGACCAGAATGAGATCGATCACCCGCTCCACCGGCTTCTGGTCTTCGGGGGTGCACTGAAAAACGGCCATGAAAATCTCGTGGTTGAGCTTGTCCACCTCATCGTCCCTTTTGCAGACCTCATAAGCGAGTTTGGAATCCTTGTTGACGAAGGCATTGAGGCTGTCCTTGAGCATTTCCCGGGAGGCGGTCGCCATTTTGGGAATATCGATCTTGACCTTCAGCGGCGGGACCTTGAGAAGATCCAGTGTACGCTGGGCGATATTGACGCCCAGATCGGCGATGCGTTCGAGGTCATTGCAGATCTTCATGGTGGACGTGATGAACCGGAGGTCTCCCGCGGTGGGCTGGTACAGCGCCAGAAGCTTCATGCACAGATCATCGATCTCGATCTCCAGCATGTTGATGGCGTCATCGGACTTGATGACCTTGTAGGCGAGCTCCGAGTTCCGCTCCAGAAGCGCCTTGATGGCGGTCCCGATGATCTCCTCAACCAGCCCGCTCATGCGCAGGATCTTTTCTTTCAAGTTCTTCAACGCCTCATCGAAATGTCGGTGCATTCCCGGTCTCCTTATAGTTGGGGTGGCAGCTTATCCAAACCGGCCCGTGATGTAATCGTTGGTCCGCTGATCGCTCGGATTGGTGAAGATGCTCCCGGTGCTGGCAAATTCGATCAGTTCTCCCAGCAGCATGAAACCCGTATCGTCGGAAACCCGCGCCGCCTGTTGCATATTGTGCGTGACGATCAGGATCGTGTAGTGTTCCTTGAGCACCCGCATTAACTCTTCGATCCGCTCGGTGGCGATGGGATCGAGAGCCGAACACGGCTCATCCATCAGGAGGATCTCGGGCTTCACCGGCAAAAGCCGGGCGATGCAAAGCCGCTGTTGCTGCTCCAAGGTGAGATTTAAAGCGTTCTTACCCAGCTTGTCCTTAAGATTATCCCATAAAAGAACGGATTTCAAACTTTCTTCCACAATCCGCTCATGGTCGGCCTTTGCCGCCGTTTTGTGGATCTTGGGGGCAAAAAGGATGTTCTCTTCTATGCTCAAGGGAAAGGGATTGGGCCTTTGGAACACCATTCCCACCTTTTTCCGCAGGGTCACAAGGTCCGTTCCTCCTGCCAGGATGTTCTCTCCTTCAATGACGATCCGCCCTTCGATGCGCACCCCTTCGATCAGATCGTTCATGCGGTTAAAGGTCCTCAACAGAGTCGATTTTCCGCAACCGGAAGGTCCGATCAGGGCCGTTATGGAATTCTCCTTCACCCTCAGATTAATGTTCTTTAACGCCTGGAAGTCCCCGTAAAAAAGATTTAGGTCTTGCGTTTCGACCGCGGTCTTCATCCGAACCTCCCCGAGATATAATCGTTGGTTCGCGAATCGGAAGGGTAAGTGAACATCTTGTCGGTACGGTCGATCTCGACCAGATCGCCCATCAAGAAGAACGCGGTGCGGTCGCTCACCCGGGCGGCCTGCTTGGTGTTGTTGGTCACCAGGATCTGGGTATATTTGTCCTTGAACCGCGACATCGCTTCTTCGATCTTGGCCGTAGAAATAGGGTCGAGCCCCGAGCAGGGCTCATCATATAAGATCACGTCCGGCTCCACGGCCAGGGTCCTCGCCAAGCAT
The DNA here is from genome assembly GCA_023247755.1 of Candidatus Omnitrophota bacterium. Taxonomy (GTDB): domain Bacteria; phylum Omnitrophota; class Gorgyraeia; order Zapsychrales; family JAHFFX01; genus JAHFFX01. Next base: position 8,138 of record JAHFFX010000034.1, read on the forward strand.
AATCGCTGCTGCTGCCCGCCGGATAATTTCATACCGGAAACCTGCAGGCGATCCTTCACTTCATCCCACAAATACGCCTCCTTGAGAGTCCGCTCGACGATCTCTTCAAGTTTGTTCTTGTCGTTGACACCGTGGCGGCGGGGGCCGTAAACGACATTCTCAAAAATGCTCAATGGCAACGGAATGGGCAAGGCAAAAACCATGCCGACCTTTTTGCGAAGTTCCCCGACCGCAATGTCCTTGTGAATGTTCTTTCCATCGAGAGAAATACTTCCTTTAAAGCGGAAATTATCGTTCAGATCGTTGAAGCGGTTAAGGGACCGAAGAAAAGTCGTCTTCCCGCTATTGGCGGGGCCGATAACACCCAGGATTTCCTTGTCCTTGATCTGGATGTTAAGCGGTTTCAGGGCATAGATCTGATCGAACCAGATTTCCAGACCTTGCACTTCGATCTTGACGCCGTTATTTACCATTTCTTCTTTTTCCTGAATTTTGAACGAAGGACGATCGCCACGAAGTTCATCGAAAGCACGATCAACAATAGGACCAACGCTGTTCCGTAACGGACCTTGGGGTCCACGTTGGGAACTTGTGTTGAAATGACGTAAAGGTGATACGGTAGGGCCATGACCTGATCAAAAATTGAATCCGGCAACTTGGGAAGATAAAAAGCCGCCACGGTAAACAGGATCGGCGCGGTTTCCCCAGCCGCCCGGCTAACGGCGAGAATGATCCCGGTGAGAATTCCTGGAAGCGCATGGGGCAAGACCGAATAACGGATGGTCTGCCACTTGCTTACCCCCAGAGAAAGACTCACTTCCCGGAAGGATTGCGGGACGCTCTCCAACGCCTCCCTGGTGGTGGTAATGATGATCGGAAGTACCATGATCGCCAAGGTCAATGACCCGGCCAGGATCGAAGCACCGAATTTCAGGAACATGACAAATATCCCCAACCCGAACAATCCATAAACGACGGAAGGGACACCCGCCAGATTGATGATCGCCAGCTTCACCAGCCGTGTCAAAACATTGTCTTTAGCGTACTCGACAAGAAAAATAGCGGACATGACCCCCAAAGGCAGAGCGAACGTCAATGTGCCCAGAACGAGGAAGAGCGTTCCCACAATAGCCGGAAAGATCCCCCCCTCCCGCATGCCTTTCTCCGGCATGGCGGTCAGGAATTCCCAGCTGATCGCCGGCCAACCCTTTTGAACGATGATGCCGATGATCAATATGACCGGCAGCAGGACGACGATCGTGGCCAGGAACAATAATGAAAATGCGATCTTTTCGGTTCGGTAAGGGTTATGTTTCATTTGGATTTTCGATGGACCGCCCAGTCGGCGATCAGATTAATGATGAACGTGATCACAAAAAGCACGATGCCGATCGCAAAAAGCGCATGATAATGCGCGCTGCCTTGCACCGTCTCTCCCATCTCCGCGGCCACCGTGGCCGTCAGCGTCCTCACCGGCAGGAACAATGAGGTCGGCATCCGGGACGCGTTGCCGGTGACCATCATGACCGCCATCGTTTCACCGATGACCCGACCGATCCCCAGCATGATCGCCGCGACGATACCGGAAGAAGCCGCCCGCAGCACCACGCGCCAGATGGCCTGCCAGTGCGTTGCCCCCAGGGCCAGGGCCGCTTCCTTGTATTTCTTGGGAACGGCGGTAATGGCATCTTCGGCAATGCTGACGATGGTGGGCATCGCCATGAAGGCCAACATCAAAGATCCGGAAAAGGCCGTCAATCCGGTGGGAAGGTTCAGCGCATTTCTCATGAACGGGACCAGTGTCGTGATCCCGATGAAACCGAGCACCACGCTGGGAATGGCGGCCAGGAGCTCAATGCCCGATTTGAGGACCTCTCGCACTCTCGAAGAAGCAATCTCTGAGATATAAACCGCGCTGGCCACCCCGATCGGGACCGAGATCAGCGTCGCTCCGAATGTCACATAAAGCGACCCTAAGATGAGCGGCAGGATCCCGAACTGCGGCGGATCGGAAATGGGGTACCACCGCCGACCGGTGAGAAAATCCGCCGGATGAACGGTCTTGAACAATGCGAATCCTTCCTTCGCCAGAAAAATGAAGATCAGGACCACGAAAAGGACCGACGTGACCCCGCAAAGGAATATGGTCTTCTCGATGATCTGTTCTTTGAGGGATTTCAGGTTCATTCTTGGACTTTCATTTTGTTAAGGGAACGAAATCCACGGCGCGCACGACCTTTTGACCTTCTTCGCTCAATACAAAATCCAGGAACTTCTTGACGATCTCCTTCGGCTGGCCGTTGGTGTACATCAATAGTGGCCGGGAAATGTAATAGTCCCCTTTCATGACATTCTCTATCGTGGGCTCGTGGTAAGGACTGTTCTTATCTTTGGCGATGGCCAGAAGTTTTTGGGTCGGGTTCGAATATCCCATGCCATAGTAACCGATAGTGTTGGGGTTCTGGGCGATCTCATCGGCGATCGCTTGAGAGGAGGGCATGAGAAGGGCCCCTTCATCGAACTCTTCCTTGCGTTTATCATCGCCATGGCGCAGCACCCGCTCCTTAAAGTAAACGTGGGTCCCGGAATTGACCTCCCGCGACAAAAGCACAATGGGCCGGTCCTCACCACCCACCTCCCTCCAATTCCTGATCTTGCCGGTGAAGATGTCCGCCAATTGATCAATGGTCAGCCGCTCCACCGGATTCTGCGGATTGACCACCACGGCGAGGCCATCGAGCGCCACCTGCAACTCGACCGGCTCAATTCCGTTCTGGCGGGCTTCCGCAAATTCCTTTTCTTTCATTTTGCGGGAAGACTCGGCGATATCACAGGTCCCGGCGATCAATGCCGCGATGCCGGTTCCGGAACCGCCGCCGGTCACCGCCACGAAAGTGTTCGGGAATTCACGCATGAACTCTTCGGACCAGGCCTGGCCGAGGTTCACCATGGTGTCGGAACCTTTGATCTGAATGGAATCGTGCCCACCGGACTTGGAGTCCCCAGCCCCCTTCCGGCTGCAGGAAGTTAAGCTCAGGACACAGATAAAGAGGCTACATAAGATACGGCGATGTTGGGGAATTTTAAAGGGCATGTTAATTGTGCGTTAAATTAACATGCATGTTATTCACAACCCGTGTGAGTTTGATTAAGATTTTGTTAAGTTTCTGTTAAGGTGAAGGCGGGAACACTACTGCGGGGTCAAGCGGCCAGCGGCAGATATACAGAGAATTGGGAGCCCTTTTCCGGTTCGCTCTGGACAGAGACCTTTCCCTCATGGGCCTCCACGATATGTTTGACGATCGAAAGTCCCAGACCGGTCCCACCCTGTTCGCGATTGCGGGCCTTGTCCACCCGATAGAATCTCTCGAAGATCCTGGGAAGATGGTCAGCGGCAATACCCACCCCCGTGTCCCGGAAGTCAGTACGGACATATCCGCCCTCCTGGACGGCGCTGACCGTGATCCGCCCCCCGGCCGGTGTGAACTTGACGGCATTATCGAGCAGGTTCAGAAAAACCTGCTCGAGCTTGCCGGCATCGGCCCTGACCGGAGGAAGATCTTCCGGAAAGCTTATTTCCACAGTAAGCTTTTTTTGCCGGATGCTCTCCTTGCATATGGCCATCGCCGTTTGCACGACCTCCGGAATGCGTACGCCGCCCCAGCGCATTTCGACTTCCTTGGACTCAATGGACGCGAGCGAAAGCAAATCATTGACCAAAAGCTCCAGACGTTCGGTGTGGGTTTTGATGAAATCCAGGAACCGTTCGGCCTTCTGCGGGTCGTTGAGAGCCCCTTCCTTGAGGGTTTCCACGAACCCCTTGATGGTGGTGAGCGGCGTCTTCAGCTCGTGAGAGACATTGGCAACGAAGTCCGACCGCATCTGGGCCAGCTTATTGAATTCGGTGACGTCATGGAACACCGCGACGACCCCGGTCAGATCTCCTTTTTCCAAGACCACGGGAGAGATTTGCATCAGGAACTGGCTGTCCGCCGGAGTAAGCAGGTGGATCTCCTTGCGGACCGTTTTCTTCTCCAAAAGAGCCTCTTTCAAAGAAGAGTTGATCTCTTCATTGCGGAGGATCTCCCAGTAAGATTTCCCGATGGTGTCGCGTGAACGCAGGTCCAGCATCCGGTAGACCGGGTCGTTCAACAGAATGATCCTTTCATCCCGGCCGATGACGATCACCCCCTCCTCCATGCTGGAAAGGATGGCCTTGACCTCGGTCCGGTCTTTCGTCACCTCGGCGATCTTTTTCTGCAGTTCATCGGAGAGATAATTAAGGGAATCCGCCAGGTCTCCCAACTCATCCCGGCGGATATGGGGAAGGCGGCCGCGAAAATCCCCTTGGGCGAACTTTTCGGCGGCTTTTCCGATCCGGGAGATCGGCCTTAAAAGCATGCCGCGCAACACGAGGCCTGACAGTAGAACGATGACCAGGGCCCCCAACAAAAATGGGCCCCACTGCTGGGCCGAGAGTCGCAAGGCCCAACCCAGGCCAACGAATCCGGCCAGAATCACGCTCAATTGAACAAGCAGGAGATTGCGAAAGACCTTATTCATCGGAAGGATTCAAGTCCTTAAAGCGGTAACCAATGCCCCGGACGGTCTCGATGAGATGCGTTGCTTTGCCGAGTTTCTTGCGCAAGGCGAGGATATGGACGTCCACCGCCCGGTCAACGATGAACTTTCCTTCCTTCCAGGCACCGTCCATGATCTGGTCACGGGAATAAACTCTCCCCGGCGAACGTGAAAGAAATTCCAGAATGGAGAACTCAATGGCGGTCAACAGTATTTCCTTGTTAAGATACGTGACCTTGTGCTTCACCGTATCGATCGTCAATCCACCCAGGGTACGGATCTTGCCCGCGCCCGGTTTCTCAGCGGCCCGTCGCAGGACGGCCTTGACCCGTTCCACCAGGATCTTGGGACTGAAGGGTTTGGTAACATAATCATCCGCCCCCATTTTGAGCCCCACGATCACATCGGACTCTTCGCTCTTGGCCGTCAGCATGATGATGGGGATGTGTTTGGTCTTTTCGTTCCCCTTGAGATAGCGGCAGACTTCCGTGCCATCGATCTCCGGGATCATCAGATCCAGCAAGACCAGCTGCGGATTGTCGTGCTCCGCCTTGCGGATGGCCGTCTGGCCGTCGTAAGCCTGGATGACCTGGTAATCTTCTTTCTCAAGGTTATACTGCAGAAGCTCACTGATCTCCCGCTCGTCCTCCACGACCAACACCTTAATTTTGGGCATATTCCACCTCTTGGATTGGATTCATTATATTATGCGGCCTTCATTCTGCAAAAGAAATTAAGCGGCCGGTGGTCACGATACCGCCGCACCAGCTCTCGATTCGGGAACTCTTCATTCTAAGAAAACGGGACGACCGGGAATCGGGCGATCCCCGATGAGGAATGGCCTAAATTTCGCTTCCGTGATGATGCTTGATGTCTTTGCCTTCGACAATGTAGATCACTTCCTCACAGATGTTCGTGGAGAGGTCGGCGATCCGCTCGAGGTTGTGGGCGATCCGCATCAGGTGCAGGGAACGCTTGATGCCATCGTGCTCTTCCTTCATGAAGGCAGTAACTTCCTGCAGGATCCTGTCGCCCAGGTCATCAACGATCTTATCCTTCTCAAGAACCTTACGCGCGGTGTCGCTGTCCTCCTGAATAAAAGCGCTGATGCTGTCCTTGAGCATAGCGCTGGCGGTTTCCGCCATCCGGGGAACGAGGTCGAGCGGCCGCAACATCGGCCGGGCGATCAGGAACAGGCCGCTTTCTGAAATGTTCACGGCGTGGTCCGCCATGCGTTCCAGGTCCTTGTTCATTTTCAGGATCATCAACACCATCCGCAGGTCGCGCGCCAAAGGGTCGAACTGGGCGATCGTCTCGGTGCACATTTCGTCGATCTCCCGGTCGAAATTATTGGCCCGCGGCTCATCCCGCTTCATGACCTCATAGAACAGGTCTTCGTTCTTGCCGACCAGCCCCTTGATGCTGCGGTCGATCATGTTCTCAACGAGCGTTGCGTACTCGATCAAACGTTTCTTCAGTTCACTGATTTTCTGCGGCAGCATAGGCCCCCCACCTTAATGGATGCTCATCCGAATTTACCCGTCAGGTACTCTTCCGTTCGCTTATCCTTGGGAACCGTGAACATCTTGGCCGTCGTTCCAAATTCGATCATATCTCCCAGGAATAGGAAAGCGGTGTGATCCGATACGCGCGCGGCCTGAGCGGTGTTATGCGTCACGATGGCAATGGTGTAATTTTGCTTCAGTTCCGTGATAAGCTCTTCGATCTTGGCCGTGGCGATCGGGTCCAGAGCCGAGCAGGGCTCGTCGAAAAGGATGACCCGGGGTTTGACCGCCAGGGCGCGGGCGATACACAGTCTTTGTTGCTGTCCCCCGGATAGAGAGAGTGCGGATTCCCGCAGACGATCCTTTACTTCCTCCCATAAAGCGGCCCGCTCGAGTGATTCCTCCACCACACCGTCCAGGTATTCCCGATTACTGATACCCTGGATCTTCAATCCGTAAGCGATATTCTCATATATGCTCTTGGGAAATGGATTGGGTTTCTGGAAAACCATACCGATTTCGCGTCGCAGATTAGTGACATCCACGTCCTTGGAAAAAAGGTCTTTCGACTTGTAAAGGATCTTCCCTTCCATCCGGAAATTGCCCACCAGGTCGTTCATGCGGTTGAGGCAGCGGATGAGCGTGCTTTTCCCGCATCCGGAGGGCCCCATCAGGGAGGTGACCGACTTCTCGTAGATGGGCAAGGATACTTTCTTCAGAACTTGTTTGGCTCCATAGAACGAGCTCAGATTTTCGATCTCAAAGACCTTGGGAGGTTCCATATCACCACCTTTTCTGATGCTTTTGCCGCAGATAGATCGCTAGGCCGTTCATGAAGAGCGTGATCGCCAGAAGAACGATGATGCCGGCGGCCGCGCAGCTGGCGAACCCTTTTTGCGGACGGGACACCCAATTGAAGATCTGGATCGGAAGCACGGTGAACGCGTCCAGAAAACCTTTCGAACTCACCTGCAGGAACGGGAACTGATTGGAGAACGAAACCGGACTTTCCGGCAGAAAAGGAATATAGGTGAGCGCCCCGATCGTGATCAGCGGCGCCGTCTCTCCGATCGCACGCGACATGGCCAGAATAATGCCCGTCAAGATATTACCCAATGCGGCCGGAAGCACCTGCTGGCTCACCACTTGCCATTTGGTGGCCCCGAGGGCAAAAGCCGCCTCCCTTATGGAAAACGGGACCGCCCGGAGCGCTTCCCGGGTCGATAAGATCACCGTCGGCAAGATCAGCAGGGCCAGGGTGAGCCCCCCGGCCAAGACGCTGCGGTCCAAATTGAGCCAGCGAACGAACAGCCCCAGTCCAAGGATACCGTAGATGACGGAAGGCACCCCCGCCAGATTGGCGATATTGATCTCGATGAAATCCGTCAGCCGGTTCCTTTTCGCATATTCCTCCAGATGAATGCCCGAAGCGATCCCCAGCGGAATGGCCAGCACAGCGGTAGTGAGCATCACCCAGATCGTCCCCACCCAAGCCGAAAGGATACCCGCCTTCTCTGGCTTGCGGGAAGGGAAACTTACAAGAAAATCCCAATTCAACCGTTTGAAGCCATCCGTAAAAACATCGAAGACCAGGGCGACAAGCACGATGAGCCCGAATAAGGTGGAGGCAATGCCGATGAACTTGAAGAGCTTATCGACCTGCTTGTCCAACTGCGCCTTATTCATAGATCTCCTGGAAGCGCCGTTTAAGCTTGAAGCTGACAACGTTGAGGACAAACGTCAAAAGGAACAGCGTTAAACCACAGACAAAAATGGTGCTGTATTCGAGCGTTCCATGCGGGGTATCCCCCAAGCTGATCTGAACGATATAGGCGGTGATGGTCTCAACCGGGACCAGCGGATTGAAAGTTAAATTGGGCTGCTGGCCGGCGGCAATGGCAACAATCATGGTCTCCCCGATGGCCCGTGATACGGCCAGGATGGTCGCCGCAGTGATCCCCGATAAGGCCGCCGGGAAAACGATCCGGAACGCGACCTGGATCTTGTGCGATCCTAACGCGTAAGCTCCTTCCCGCAGCCCCATCGGGACCGCGTGCATGGCATCCTCGCTCAATGAGGAGACCAGCGGAATGATCATGACGCCCATCACAAAGCCGGCCGAAAGCGCGTTAAAACCGGAAAGGCCGGGAATAAATTTCTTAAGTAAAGGCGTGACAAACAACAACGCAAAATACCCGTACACGACCGTTGGAACGGCGGCCAGGACCTCCATGAGCGGCTTAATGTAATTCCTCACCCTTCCGGTTGCGTATTCACTCAAATAAACGGCGCTGACCAATCCCAGGGGAACCGCCACCAGAAGCGCGACCAAGGTCGTTAGCAAAGTGCCGCATAACAGCGGCAAGATCCCATAATGTTTCTGAGTGAAAAGCGGGGTCCATTGAGTATCGGTGAGAAAATCCACAATGGAGACTTCTTTAAAGAACCCCAGCGATTCGGAAAGCAGAATGAAAATTATTGCCGCGGTAGTAAAAACGGACAAGAGGCTGCTGCACAGCAGCAGCCTCTCGATCACCGCTTCTTTGAATTGCCGGTTCATCTTGCCGAAAACTTGATCCCTTCTACTTCTCCATTCTCAATAGATCCATCATCTTGACACCGACGTTGCCGCCGGCCTTTGCAAAGACAGAACCCTTCGACCCCCGCCGGAATCTTTCCTGGGCGGCCGCGTAAGCTTCCTCGGGCAGGCGAATGTAGCCGACCTCTTCGGAGAGATCGGCCGCATTGGTCAGGTAGAAATCCACGAACTTCCGGATGTATTCTTTGGGGGCAGAGGCGACGCTCACGTAGATGAATAGCGGTCTCGCCAGCGGCTGATAGGTTCCGTCAAGGACGGTTTCATTACTGGGCAGGATAGCCCCAACCCCGTTGGCCGGCTTTCCGTCATCGATCGCCACCAGCTTCAGTTTATCCTTATTGGCCTCATAATAGGAAAGACCGAAATATCCCAAACCGCCATCATCGGAAGCGACCCCCTCCACCAAGACGTTGTCATCTTCGCTCGCGGTATAATCGCCGCGGCTCGCGCTGGCCTTCCCGTTGATCGCTTCGGTGAAATAATCGAACGTCCCGGAA
>JAHFFX010000035.1 GCA_023247755.1 Candidatus Omnitrophota bacterium
AGCGTCCTGCCGGAGGAACGGAATGTACCCGTTCTCGCCGAACGTCCATTGGTTCAGGGCGTTGCGATCGAATCCCAGGTCTTCCAGGACCTGTTCGATATAAGGCGCATAGATCTGACGAACGATGCGGGTATAGACCTCCCAAAGCACGTCGCGTTCGTTGCCCAGGGTCACCTGGCCGGCCGCCTGCTCCGCCCGGACCTGCGCTTCGACCTGTGCGACCAGGGCATCGTCCACCAAGCGCACCGGAACGCCGTGGTCAATGATCGTCATGTTCCGGAAGGCGCGCATATAATCCGCGCGGGTGAAGTTCCGGCCGTTGACCGCCGGCGTATGGCCGTTGCGGGTGCGCCACAGGAAGATGAACTGCAGGATCCCGACGATCAAGATGATGGCGGCGATGACCGCCAGGACGATCAGGACTCCCCGCTGATCGGAGAAGGCCTGCGGGATGCGGTCCTTGCCCAGGGTGTGCAGCGTGCTGCTGTAAGTGCCGGTCATCTTTAACCAGGTCGTCCCCAGGAATTCTCGGACATGCGAACCGAGCAGGTCGCCCACGACGCGGTTGGCGCCTTCCTTGGTCGAAGGCAGATACGGCGGCAGGAAGCGGTTGTCCTGGTATTTCAGATCGCGGTTGTTCAAGCTTTCCACGAAGTTCCCGTTGATGAAGCGCATGTTCGGCAAACGCAGATCGGTGGGCAGATACCGGTCATGGATCGTGACGAAGCGGCGGATGTCGTCAAAGACGCCCGGCTCGACGGGGATCTCGGTCACCAGCGTCTCCAGCGGCTGGGTCAAGTTGTAACGAATATCGAACTCCAGGTACGGCTCTTCGGTCGACAGCGGCTCGAACAAGGCCCCGGCGACGATGGTGGCGCGGGTCGGCACCTCGAAATCGTTGTAATAGGTGCGGCGCAGCTTGCTGTCCTCCAGCGCTTCCTGCAGCTGCGAAAGGATCCTTCCCGTGCGGTCATAGACGGCGCTCTTCTTGCCGCGTTCGGCCGGATTGATATTGTCCGGCTTATTGATCTTGACCTGGTATTCGTTCACCGCTTCCTGGCCGTTATTGGAGAACCGGACGCCGCTCAACTGCATCGCCGGCTGGCCGGCCTTGGACCACGGCAGGAAGGAGGTCGCCCACTCCACCCCTTTGCGGATCGGGTTGAGGAAGCCCTGCGGATACGCGTTCTCATCCTCAAAGACATTGATGTTCGGAGCGACGTTGATGTTGTACAGGATGACCGTCGCCAGGTCCCGCTCGAACTGCATGGGATTAAGGAAGAGCTCCATGCGGGAAGCCCAGCGGTTGCGGCCCACCGCAAAGCCCGCGGCATCGGCGGTCGGGTAGCCGCTCAAGAGGTAGGCGTCCTTACCGCTCATGTTGAAGACCTTGGCATAGGCCTCGCGGACGTTATCGCGGGTTATGCCGCCGATGACGAGCGCCGGGTTCTCAAAACCCTGGGCGTCGCGCATGGCCGGCGTGACCAGGAAGCCGGGCTGCAGCTTGCTGATCAGCGCCTGGAAGTTGCCTTCCTCATCGAGCTGGTTCAGGCGCGACATGGAGAAGACCTGCGCGTTGATCAGGGTCTCGCCCTGCCGCGGCTTAAATCCGATGATGGCCACGGACTGGTTCGCGATGCCGTATTGGCCGTAGATCTGTTCATAGTTATTGACGATCCGGAAGATCTTGACCGGCTTGCTGTCCTTCATCACCACGGAGGCGATCTGTTCTTTGCTTAAGGCTGCCATTTCCCTCGGCTCGCCGAAGTATTCGCTTTCATAGACGTTGCGGCGGCCCAGGCCGTCCCGGATCTCCCGGAAGCCGAAGCGCACGCGCTCGCTGTTTAAATCAAAGTCATGGGCGGCCTTGTAATCGACGCTATTATCGTAGAACACGATATTGTTGCCGTTCTTGTCCCGCAAGTTGCTGGTGAACAGCCGCTGCGTCCGGAGGTCCTGGAGGGCGGACGTGGACATGGTCTGCGCGAAGACCTTGTAGGGGTTGCCGCCACGGTTGATGCTGACCTCTTCCAGCATGGCCTGCGGAGAAGCGAACGTGTCCAGAGGTATCATCTTGATCTCGAAGCGGCCCTGGCCCATGTTCATGCGGCGGAAGAACTCGAGCAGGGCCTGACTGTCGGAGGCGCTCACCGGGCCGGTGAGGACGAATTTTCCATCGGGAGCCAGGCGGTACACCCTGGCCAGGAGCTGCCGGTCCGCGGCCGTCATGCCCGCGAATTCCAGGGAGTTCAGTTCATAGATGTCCCCGACAAAGACGTTGCGCTCATAATAGACCTGGCGCGCTTCGATGCGGCCGACGTTCTCCACACCGATTCCCTTGAGGAGTTGAATCAGCGCGTGCCGTTTCGCGTCGATTACATCGGCCTTGAGGGTGAAGTATTCATCGCCGTTGTTGGCGATGCCGTCCGGATTCCGGAGATCGTAGTAATTGCTGAAGCGGGTGTTGTAAAGCGAGTTGGCGGGATTCAAAGGATCGGCCGCAAAGCTGCGGATCTGGGTCGGGATCTCGATTCGGAAATAACTGATCGGCAGGTTGGCCGAGCGTCCCGGAGCGTCGACGAGGCCGAGGGCGAGCCCCGAGAGGATGTCGCCGTTGCGGTCCTCCACATCCTCATTCAAGTTCACGCTCGCGGAATTATAGACAAAGAGGTTATGGAGCTGATCGACTCTGCGATACCGGTCCGGCTGGCCGATCACCGCCAGATCGGAGAGCATCTTGGTGCTGATGGCATCCTGGCCCGTGCCCTTGTACTGGCCGTCATAGGTGATCAATTTGGAACCGAAGCTGCCCTGGAAGTTCTCGCGGACCTCGATGGTGGTCGGCGCCGACTCGCTCAACCGGACCAGCTGGCCGTTCCGGATCGCGAAGGTGCGGCGCATGTCCTGGACCAGACCGATCCTGAACTCGCTGCGGGATTCCGGCGCCACATTGATGCGGACGCCGAGCTCTTCGGCAAAGCCCTGCCGCAAGAAGAAGCCGGCGAGGCGGGTGAACGCTTCGTGGTCGTTGATGAAGTTCATGAAGGACCGCGGCGTGTAGACATCCTGCATGGCGTTGCGGCGGTCGTCGGCAAAACGCTTATCGACGAAATAGAAGCGTTCCAGCGCTTCATTCCCGTTCTGCTGCCGATACGTACGGTCATGCTGTGCGAATTCCGCCGCGGGCAGGCTCGGAAGACCGAACAGGAAGTCGACGCTGCCGACCTGCTCCATGAGGTCCACGTCCCGGGACGAATAGGTGACGAACCGGATGCGGCCCAGATAAGGCATGATCTGGATCACTTCGCGGCCCTGGAAGAGGACCGTGATCGTGTAATTCAGCAGGAACTGGGTCTTAACCTTCGGAATGACCCGGATGATCTGGAACTGATTGGTATTGAGGATCTTTTCCGTAAGCTGCAGGAACGAATACCGCGTCTTATTATCGTTGGCGTTGATGAACTGCAGGATGTCGTTCACATCGATGCCGTCCTGCTGCCGGAGCTCCTGCGGAGTCAGCGTCGTATATTCGAAAGAATCCAGGGCCAGCCGGACGGAATCGATCACCTTCTTTTCCGTGCTGTACTGCGCCAGGCTGAGATTGGGCGCGGCGATCCGAACGTTGCTGCCCAGATGCTGCAGCAGGGCCATGGCGGCCAGCTTGGGCACGCGGTCAAAGCTGAAGAGGCCGAACTTATGATCGATGAAGCCGGCTTCCAGTTCCGAGCGGGTGCGGACGAACTGCTTGCCGGGATCATCGGCGAATTCGAACACCGCCGCGCCCAGGATATTGCGGGTGGAGTCAAGGGTGCGGAAGGCGGCCCGCAGGAAATCAAGCTGGATCTGCTCGTTGTCGCGGCTGCGGTCCCAGCTCTCGTTGAAGATGTAGGAAGCCCGGCCGATCTCGCCGAGGAAGAGCGGCCGGTTGACGGAGCGGCCGCGATAAAGCTGGGCAAAATCATTAAGCTGCGTCATGGCCAGGGCCGGTGCCGCCGTCGCCGGACTCGGATACCAGTTGAAGCTCAGGAAGTTCAGGGAACCTTCGTTGAGCAGCGTTTCCAGATAGTTCCATTCGTTCTGGGTCGGCACCAGGCCCGTCGGCGTGCCGCCCTGGATGGTGGTGATCAACTTCGCCGGAACGTACGTCGGCAGGGCCGGATTCGCGTTCGCCTGCTCCAGGGCGCGGACATCGCGAACGGTATCCCGCAGGAGATTCGGCCAATAGTTGCCGTTCATCATGTGGGCATAACGGTTGTATTCGTTGCCGAACGCATAACCCAGCATGGCGGGATGCTTGCCGAACTGCTGGACGTAATTGCGATAGGACCCGTTGTCCATATCCTGATTGGAGAAGCCGACGATGAAGTAAAGTCCGAGTCGCTGCGCTTCGTCGAGGATCGCCGGATCGGTCACCGGATGATAGGTCCGGACGACCGTGTAGCCGGCCTGCCGGATCAGATCCAGGTCCAGCTTGTACATCTTCGAATAATTCTCTTTGCGGAACGGATGCCAGTCGATGGCCCGCAGGGCGAACGGCTCCACGGCGCCGGTGGCCTGGTTAAAGACCACGATCGCCTGCTGGCCGCTCAAGCGGTTGATCTCGACCCGGAACCGGGTCTCTTCTGCGGTGGTCAACAGACGGATACCGACATTGGCATCCCTGACGACGAAGATCGTCTTGAGGTCGCCGGAGCCGGCCGCCCGCTGACGCATCTGTTCCAGATATCTCGGATCGGCCTCGAAGGTCGGACCGGAAAGCTGCTGGCTTTCGGTGCGCGGCGTGCGGACGTTCGATTCCACGTCCGCCGGACGGGTATTGAGCAGCGGCCCTACCGTCGGAGCCACCGGAACGGGCGTTGCGGTGCGCTGGCCCTTGAGATAGCTGGCCACCGCGTTCATCAACGGCAGCGCGCCCTCGCGGCGGGCCTTGTACGCCTTGATCCATTCCACGAAGCGGGTCATTTCCTCGGCGGTGTAACCCATCCTCGCGAGATCCGCGCGGACGTTGGCCAAAAGCTGCACATTGCGATCGAACAGGCTGGTATTGTAATCGACCTGGGCGCCGAACCCGCGGGCGATGCGATCGCCGCCGGCAAAATTGATCCGGCCTTCCAGGAACCGCAGGAATTCGATGAACCGGGTCAATTGCTTGCTTCCTTCGGCCAGACGGTCGACCGACAGCTCGGCGTTGTTGGACTTCAGCAGGGATTCGACGACCGGCCGGGCGGTCTCGATATCGATGGAAGAAATGTTGGGTCTCGGGGCCGGGACCAGGCTTGTGCCCGGCACGAAGGTCGTTCCGCCGCGGACCGGGGCCGCATAGTTCGCATCGGAGCTCGATCCGCGAATAATGGTCTGCCAGCCGCGCATGCGGTATTCCCGTCCGTCCCTCATGAACTCAACCCGATCGATGACCCTGGGGAAAGGCGGCAGCGTCGGCAGAGCGACCGGCTTGCCCAGGAGCGTCGAGACGACATCCGGGCTCACCTCGCCCGCCCGGCCCTGTTCCAGCATCCGGCCGGTCACGTCATGGATACGGTAATAATAAGCGGCCTTGGTCTGATCGCGGTTCATCCGGGTCATATCCAGCATGTGCAGTTTGACCACGCCTTCGTCCGCCGGCTGACCGGGACGCTCGATGCGGGCGCCCTGGTAGAAGCGGTCATAGTCATTGTTATTGTTGTATTTGTTGTAATATCCCGGCTCATACCGGAAGACGATGCGCACGACGTCCTTGAGGCTCTGATAATCCGAGCTGACGAAGTCGACGCCGCGCTTCTTGAGCGGATCGGTCTCCTGCTCGCTCTTCATGTCCACGGTCACCGCGTAAATGTCCGCCTGGCCGCGCAGGAGATAATCTCTCTCGAGGCGGGTCCCTTCGTATTCGCCGGTCTCCCGGTCGTAGTTGCGGGCCCACTCGGTCATGAGCAGCAGTTCGGTGCCGGGGATGAAATAATCGGACTTCATGAAGAGGCGGTCCGGCAAGTTCTTCGGAGCGAAGGCGCCGGAGGCCATGTCCGAGAAGAAGTTCTTGACGCCATAGATCGGCCGGCCGGTGCTGCGGTCCGTAAGACCGCCGGCGGCCTCGCGGGCCTCGTAATTCTCCCTCAACAGACCGAACCTGTCGGGATTGACGACGAATTCCGGCAGGATGCCCGGGTGAGTTTCAACCGCTTCACTCAAGAGCTTGCTGGCGTCATCGCGCAGCATGAACATCACCGACCAGCCGCCGGACACGCGCAGATATTCGTTGAAGCCGTAGATCGTGCGCAGCAGCTTGATGAAGCTCAACCTCTGGGTCTCCTGGTCCTCGTCCTTGATGTTGTCGTTGTAGGCATCGGCGCCGGCGAACTCGGTGAGGACCAGCGGCGGCTTGTTGAGCGGCAGCTCCTTGAGGACAAAATCGTTCCAGGAGAGGAAGAGGTTGTCCGGCCACTGCAGGTTGTCGGCCCGGTACACGTTGAGACCGAAGAAGGTCAGCTCCTGGACGAAGTCCTTGAAGAGGTTCATATGGGAAGCTTCCAGCGGTTCCTTGAAGGAGGCCGTGACCGGGAAGCCGGTGTTGAAGGTATCGGTGCGGCCCAGGTATTTGACAAAATCGACCGCCTGCCGGGCCGTCCCGTACATATACTCGGCGGCGCTGGCATAGCCGTTGGCGACATAATCCGACCAGTCGCGGGTGATCTTGACGGGATCGTTCTCTTCGTTGAAGACGATGAAGTAAGCGACCCTCGATCTCCATAGCGGATTGTTGTAAACATCCTGAACGTATTGCCGGTAGGCCCCGCTCTTGAGATCGGCGGTGGAGAACCCGATGGCCACGCGCAGATCGTTGGCCAACAATGCCTCGAAGAAGGCGTTATCGCGGGTCGGTTGATAAATACGGACGTGCTTCAATCCTTTGTCCCTGGCCTCCTGAAGGTCGCGGGTATAAGCAGTTCCCTGGAAGGTGTTGTCGCCCAGGGCCACACCCGGATTGAGATATCTGGTCACGCCGTTGATCTTGTGGATCCCGTTGACCAGCGGCGTGCTCGCATCCTGGGTAATGAGCATGAACGCGCCCCATTGCTCTTTCGGAAGCGTGCGATACATCTCCGTCTGGGTGGCCTGCAGCATCTCCGCGTCCGTGGCCAGGCGGATCCGGGTC
This sequence comes from Candidatus Omnitrophota bacterium, assembly GCA_023247755.1. Lineage (GTDB taxonomy): Bacteria > Omnitrophota > Gorgyraeia > Zapsychrales > JAHFFX01 > JAHFFX01. The sequence goes on from JAHFFX010000035.1 coordinate 7,148, forward strand.
GTCGTTCTGGTGCCGCCCAAGCTCACGGTCTCTTCGATCAAATGAACGATGTTGACGTTGGCCGAACCGAAGTTCACCGGACGGAAATGGTCATATCGCAACAGTTCGATGTTATCCTTCGTCCGGGTCCGGTTGGCCTCCACGTCGGTCTCGATCGTCTCAAAGGTCTGGCCGTTATTGAAGATGCTCACTCCCTGCGGCAGGGCCGAGAGGCTGTAGAAGTTGTTGCGGGTCAGCGGGAAGAGGTCGTCATAGCGCATGTCGCTCGGGCGGGTGAAGCGGGCGAAACCGGACGGCTGCGTGCCCAGCGGCCAGAAGGTGGACCGCTCGGTGACGCCGACCGGATAATGATCCGCCCCCATGTGCTTGCCCATTTCGAACTTGTCCACCGTCATGAAGTATTCATAGGCCGTCGGTTCCAGGACCAGGTCCGTCGCATTGAGGCCGGAACGGGCGATGCGGGTGCGGCGCAGATATTCCCGACCCTGGATATCTTTTTCATAATACTGGCTGCTCACGTGCCGGTTGGTGGCGCCGGCAATGTCAAAATCATTGTGATAACCGAAGATCCGCTGGCCGTCGCCCTGCGAGCCGTCCGGCTTGGTGAAGGTCTGTCGTTCCCCGCGGGTCTCGAAGTAATCCTTCCAAAGGATGCCGTACGGGTTCATGACCTGCTGGTCCTTGAAGTGGAAGGCCCGGTCGTTGATGGTGCGGTCCCATTCGATGATCCCGGCGCCCCAGGTATTGGTCACACCCTTGGAGGTCGCAGCGCCCGGGAACACATAATGATAGTTATCGTAGATGAGGAAGTAGCTGTTGGTATCCTGCAGATCATGGACGCCGGTGAGGTCGCGGCGCAACGCCACCTGGCCTTTTTCCAGGGCCCGCAACGGAAGGGTCAGGTTGGTTTCGATGACCGGATAGGCCTTTAACTGGTTGGGCGAAGCGTCCGGACCGATCAGGGAATAAAGCTTGGCGCCGGACTGGTTGTAGACGGTCTCCATCGGATACAACAGGACCCTCGGTTGATACATGTGCCAGACGTTCTCTTTGCGATGGGATTGCCCGGCATATTCCATGCCGTAGGCCGTGGCGAAGTCATAGCTCATGGTCGCCGTGTTGGTCACTTCCCAAGCGCCGTTCTGGTTGGTCCCGCGGGTCGTGCTGTCGTGCGCGAGCCCCGTGGAGTCATACACGATCGTGGTCTCCCGGTCGGCATTGGCGGCGAGGTCGGTCAGGATGCGGCCGGGTTTGCCCAGGCCCAGCAGGCTCGTCTGACGGGTGGTCTGCCAGAGGTTGTTCATGAGGTATTGCCGGACCGTCTGCTGACGGCCCTGGTCGTCGTTGGCCTCCTTCGTTTCGATCAGGCCCTGCAGGCTGTCATAGGTGGAAGCGGAAGCGAACACGCCCATCGGCGAATACGCAAAGCGGGTCGCGCGATCCGAATTGATCACGACCGGTTTATAGGAATCATCCAGACCGGCGGCGAACGGCTGATGTCCGAAATATTCCTTGTAGACCAGGCCGCCCTGGGTGGAAATATGCCGTTCGCCCTTGCGGCCGTCGCGGTTGAGGAACTCGAAGACCGCGCGTTTGGCCTCATAGTTGGTCAATTGATCGTCGCGGAAGGTCTTCTCCACGATCTTGCCGGTCTGTTCATCAACGGTCACCGTCGCCTGCGGACGGCCGCGGAAATCGCGGTTGATGCTGGTGGCGTGCGTCGTGGTCCGCCCGTCGCCCAGGTCCGCGTTCGAGACGGTCGAGAGGGTCTCAAGACCAAAGAGCTGATAATCGGTGCCGATCACGCCCCGGGTGCCGTCAAATTTCAGGTAAGGCGCCAAGAAGAGATTGCGACCGCGATCCAAGGTCGTCGTCTGGCCCGGCAGGAAAGCGCCGGAAGCAACGACCGTCTTCGCTTCATCTTCCGCGAGGAAGGTCCGCTCCCCGTCCTGCATGAAGTAGCCCTGGCCGGTACGATTGTCCGTAATAATGCCGTAATGACGGATCGTCTTCCAGAGCACCTCCTGATTGACGCCGACCATATTATGATTGTTGTCAAAATCCCAGGCGGTCTGGACCGTCATCTCGTGGCTCTTCTTCCAGCCGGTAACGATGTCGTCGGCCACGTTCGTCCAGGTGGTGCCGAAGGCCCAGGTATAATCGAAGCTGACTTCCTGACGGTCCTTGTTGACGCTGTTGCGGTCGGCGCGAATCACCCAGTCGTTGGGATTGCCGTCCACGAACAGCGTGAAGGCCTTCACGCGGTTGAGCTCATCATAGACCCGCTCGATCTGCCAGAGATATTCCCGGCCGTTGAGGCGGACCTTGAAGCGGAAATCGTTCTCCCGGCCGTCGACCGCGTCCTGGCGATAGGTCAATTCGCTCAAGCCGCCGGCGTCGATCTCCTTCTTGAAGAGAGCGCCTTCTTCGAGGTCGATGGTCTGGGTGCGGCGGACCTCGGCCAGCCGCTGGTAGGTCGCGCGGCCGGTCGCCGGGTCCAGAAGACTATAACGATACGCCGTGGTCAACGTGTCGGTTTCCAGTTCGGCGGCATCATAACGGATGCCGATAACGAACACGATATCCTTGAACATCTCCCTCCAGGAAGCATCGGCGCTGTTGCGGCCCGGATACAGGAAGGCCTTCTGGGCCAAGCCGGTCCCGAGGTCGATCACCCGGTCCATGGTGGAAACATTGGCCATGGTCGGGATCGTCACGGCCTCGCGCAGGCTCCCTCTCATCTGCCGCCCGGTCTCATCGTACACCGGCAGCGGACGGCCGATGCCATCCACGTAGCTGACGGTGGTTTCCAAGGTCGCGTATTCGTTGTATTTGACGCTGCGGGTCTTGATATTAAGGCTGTTGTTCTCGATATCGACGGTGATGTTGCGGGTCGGCATATACATCTTCGCCAGCGTGCCCGTCTGCAGGTCAACGAACAGCTCCCGGGTGATGAAGCGCTCTTCGTCGCGGCCATAGCCCTGGATGAACTTCTCTTCCTGCATCCGCAGGGCGTGGAACTGGCCGTAGGTCGTCAGGATGTCGACGATCTCAATGGGTTTCGACCGGCTGATCAGCTCGCCCTCATAGCCTCTCCAAACGCGGCGTTCCGACAGGGATGCGACGTTGCGGGCTCTCCAGTAGGAATCCCGGTCGGAGCCGTTATAAACGGAGGTCGTAACGGTATCGGCATAAATGAAGCCGTCGACCCAACGGACGTTCTTGCCCTCGTAGATGCGGTTCTCGCGTCCTTTCTGGCCGTATTCCTTGATGATGCTGCGCTGTTCGATCGGCAGCTCGACCATGAACGTGGCGCCGCCGAACTGATTGAATTCGAGCAGGCGACCGGTCGAGTAGGTGATGCCGGTCTTCAGATCGACGTTCTTAAGATCGGACGCCGTATTGAAGGCCGCCGCCAGCGGCTGATGATATTCGTAGATCGTCTGACGATACGCGACGCCCTGGCGGATATGCTCTTCCAGATAGGTCTGACCGAAGAGGTCGCGCTCGATGCGCTTTTCGATCTTCAGGACATGGTCGTAACCCTTGAAGACCAGCCGGGTGCCGTTGAAGGTCGGACGGAAGTTCATGAACTGTTCTTCATCGATCGGCACCCCGGCGAAATCGAATTTCTGGACCCGGTCGGCGAGACCCAGGGCGCGACTGAAGGAAGTGTTATAGGTATAGATCGTATAGGTATCCGGGTCCTGTTCCCTCAGCAAGGCGCCGCTGGCCAGATCGCGCACGCGGTTCAGGTCGCTGGCGACGGCGCCCTTCGGATTGTAGGTGATCACATGCTGATGCAGCTCCTCGGTCTTGAAGCCCAGCAGTCTCGGGCCGTTGTAACTCGGGATCTCATTGGTCGTTTCGCTCAGGAGGATCAGTCCGGTCCCGGCATCCGCGTAGGTCCGGGACGACGTCGCCACGTAATACGGCTGGCCGAAGGAATCGCGGAACTCATAACCACGGTTATCCCGGTAATCGAACTCGGTCAGCAATCGATAGCGCAGATACTCATTCTCCACCTCTTCCCGCTTGAGAGCGCCGGTCGCGGAGTCATACGTCTGCTTGATCGTGTTGAACAAACGGCCGTCCGCCAGGTAGGTGCGGCGAAGCACATTGGTTTCCTGTCCCTTTTCGTTCAGCGGAAGCTCCCGGGTGGTGACGGCCACGATCTGATTGGCGCTCTGGATCAGGGAAGCATCATTTTCGAACTCGCTGCGCACGTTCCTTAAGGACCGGCCGTCCGCCACAAAGCTCACGCTCAATTTGGCGATGCCGTCCGGCTGGAAGACATTGGAGCTCGTCTTGTAATTGTCGAACATGAAGATCGTCACCACGCCGCCCAGAATGCGATAGGAGAATCCTACGCTCTCCGGCATCAGGAGCTTCGGCTCAAGCGAGGAACCGATCTTGGATTCAATGGCCTGACGATTGCTGTAGAGCTTCAAGATGGCCTCAAAGTAGGCCTCCACCGCGTCATGGCCGTCCTGGCCGGCGCGCTGGTGGCTCCTTAACTGGCGGGCCAGCCCGAAGACGAAGTCCACGCCCTTGATGAAATCAATGGCCTCTTCGCGCACCGGATCGAACGGCGCTTCGACGAACTCGATCATGTTCAGGCCGAAGAAGAAGTTGAGCGCCGCCTGATAATCGGCGCGGCTGCGCAGCGTGCTCACGATGGTGGCCGCCAGTGGCAGGATCGCCGCGAACTCCTCCCGGTTCTCGCCCAGGATGAACCGGATGATGTCATCGAAGTCGCGCAGGCGGCCGTTCTCGTCATACAAGACCGTTCCGAAGAAGGTGAGGTCGCCGCCCGTCAGTCGGGTGAAGTTGATGCGGCTGCGGAACACGACGTTGAAGGGTTTCTCCAGGCTCAGTTCCTTGATCAGGTCCGCAAAGCGGGTCACGATCAAGAAGAACTCGACGGTCTGGGCGATCTCGGCGGCCTTCTTGATGCGGAAGGACGGATACAACGAATTGAAGTCCGCGCCCTTCTTGTTCTTGATGAAGAGCGGATTGAAGTTCGGCCCTTCGTTGTTGCCGAAACCTTTGACATCCGCCACGCCGATGCCGTCCGTGAGGTCGATGCCGAAGATCGGCTTCATGATCAGCTCCGTCATGTGCTTCCTGAGTTCCTGGTCATACCGGGCGAACGCGATGTCGAACTCGATGATGCCGTTATAAAGATCGATCGTCCGGGTGACCTCCGCGATGCTCTTCAATGTCGTGTCGCGGTTGTACAACGGATTGTAACTGAACCGGTTGTTCTCGATCTCGGCGAAGTCCGGTCCCTTGTTGCGGCCGAAGCCCTTGAGGTCCGCGATGTCAAGGCGGCCGCCGTTGTCGAGGAGGTTGATATCATAGAGCGGCAGTATCTTCTCTTTGATGGCCCGGGCATGCTTGGCCCCGCCGAGGATCCTCAAGAAATCGAAGATCCGGGCGAAGAAGTCGAAGGTCTCCCGGACCTCCTTGGAGTTCTTAAGATCTCCGTTCTCCTTGTACAGCGGATTGAACCGGTCGTCCTTGTTGTTGCCGAACCCGGTCAGGTCGTTCAACTGGATGCCGGCAATGCCGGCCCGGCCGTTCTGGACGCCGAACAGGTCGATGTTCCACAGGAAGAGGATCTTGTCATTGATCTCGAACTTGAGCTGATATTGCAGTGAACTCCAGATGGTATAGAATTCCACGGCCCGGCTGAGGAAGTGGACGGTGTCGCGGACCTGCTGTTCGTTCTTGATGGTCCCCTGCTCGGTATAGAGCGGATTGTACGACGGGCCCCAATCGCGGCCGAGATAGGTCAGGTCCCGCAGATCGATCGCCTCGTCCCACAGGCTGATCGAATAGATGTGGTAGACCCAATCGGAGATCTCTTTGCGGTTGGGCTGCTTCTTCCACTCGTCGAATAACGTCACGGCCGCCACGAAGAACGGAATGGTGCCGCTGGTGTCCCGCAGAGCGCCGCTGCGCTCGTAGATCAACCCGAACTTGTTGTTGCGGAAGAACTCAACGGTGGCCAGATTGAGCTTGTCCACGTCCAGGTTGATACCGGGGAAGTTCACGAAGATGAGGTCCTTGATCTGCTGCTTGAGGTTCGGGCGCAAGCTCTGATAATCGTTGTAGATCTTCAGGACGGCCAGATAGGAGGTGAAGGCCGATTGGAAATAGACGCGGCCGCCCGACAGGCCGAAGATCCCGTTGAGCTCCTCGTTGGCGAAGGCGCGCAGGTCCCCGAGATCGATGCCGTTGCGCAGGTCGATGCCGTACCCCTTGAGCGTGGCCTCATTGACCCGGCCGTTCTCGGCGTTGCGCAGGATGATGACCGCTTCGTAGAACTCAAAGGCGCGGGCGAAGCTTCGGACCTGGGCGCCGGCCGGGTAGACCACGCCGAATTCCGCCTGCTTCATGCCTTCCAGATCGCCGAGATCAATGGCTCCGTCGAAGAGATTGATGTTGAAGTTCACCAGGATCTCCTGCTGGATCTCCCGGCCGTATTGACTGTTGCGGACCTTGGTAGTGAAGTCGGCGACCTGGCGATAGGCGGCATAGATCTGTTCCGCAACGTTCGATTTCGGCGCGCCGAACTGTTCGTAATTGCGTCCGAACTCCGGATGGTCCATGCCCTCCAGGTCTTCCTGGCTGATGTCGCCGTCCAGCAGGTTGATGTTGAAAATGTGCGATAATATGTCGTCGTTGATCATCCGGCCGTACTGGGAATCGCGCTGGACCAGCTCGCGCAATCTTTCGGCCTGGGCCAGGTTCTGGACGAACTGCCCGGCGCCGGGGAACGTCTGGCCGTTGACGATCTCCGAAAGGACGCGCAGATAGCCGGTCGCCTCCCAGGTCAAAGGTTCCGGCTGTTCGCCGTAGGCCTGGGTGAACACGGTCGCCGCCGCCCGGTTGCGTCCGAGTTCCTGGGACAGCAGCTGCAGCTGCCGCAAGTTCTGAAGATAACGCTGGATATTGCCGGCGGCCGCGCGTGCCTGCTCACGCACGAAGTCCCTGGCCAGCACATCCGGGCCATAGGTATCTTCCCACTGACGGTAACTCCCCACCTTAAAGAGGTCCTGGACCTCGCGATAGCCCAGCAGATTGCGTTCCATCGTGCCCGCCGGGAAGACCTCCGACTGAGCGTCTTGCGCCACGGCCACGCCCTGCTCGTGCAGATCGGAAACGCGGCTGCCGGGATTGGCCAGTTCCATCGCCAGCTGCGGAGCGACGTTCCACTGCGGGCTGTTGAGCAGGCTCACCAGTTTTTCGTTCACGCTATGGGCATATCCCATCAAGGCGCCGATCTCGTGGACCAGGACATCCTTCATGCGGTTCATATCGCGGAAGAACAGGTCGCGGTGCGGGATCTCGACGACATCTTGCCCGTTATTGGAGGCCTCATTGATGATCTCGGAGGTCACGAACTTGAGCGTGGCGAGCTTATCGACGAATTGCTGCTCCCGGCCGATCGCCCGGAAGAAGCCCTGGACCTGCTTTAAGGCCTCGGCGACCTTCTCTTTGTCATCTCCGGCGATCTCGAGGACTCCGGTGCGGCCGAGCAGGAACTGGACGACCTCGGGTCTGGCGCTCAAGCGGTTGTTGAACAGGTTCCGGTCGGTGCGATAGACCCGCTCCAGGCGGAGCTGAAGGTCGCCCAGGTTCTGGCCGCGCACGGTGAGATAGCCAATGACCTGCGCCCAGTAGAGGAGATTGTCAAAGTTGGCGGAGCTGGTCGTCATACGGTCATTGTCGAAGACCATCGTCATTTCGGCGCGCCGGGCCGTCTGATAGACCACGGCGATGAACGGCATGATCGGCTGCAGATTGATGCCGTTCAGCTCGTTGACGTAGTGCGCGTAGACCAGGTCGCTGTAGAACGGCAGCGCGCGATAAGCGGCGGTCGCCTTCAGGGCGTTGCTCAGAACGTCCTCATTGACCATCTGGCGGATGCGGCGGCCCAGCTGCATGGCCAGGTCATAATCGTTGTTGCCGAGAACCTTCAGGACGTCCAGGACCTTGGTGAAGCTGTTGGTCATGCCGCGGCGCAGCATTTCCTTATAGAATTCGGCGGCGCGACCGACGGCGGTTTCCGGATTTTCGCCGCGCTTGATCATCTCATAGGCGATCTTGAGGATCCGCGCGTCGTTGATGCCGACAAAACCGTTGTTCGTCAGGCGTCCCATCCAGACCAGCAAGCTCAGGAAGCCTTCCACGGTGGTCAGATTGAATTCCTTGCCTTCGGTCAAACGGCCCAGGTTGATCATGTCCGCCTTCAGCTCCTGGACCTCGGCGAAGAATCTGGCCAGGGATTCCAAGCTGGCCGGGGACGCCACCAGCGAGCGGATCAGCGAAACGTGCCCGGACTTGGAGATCGAGAAGTCGCCCATGCCCAGAGAGCGCACCAGCATCTCCCGGACGCGGATGAAGCGATCCAGTTTCTCCGCCGCGCCCTGGGAACCCATCGTCCTCATCAGGTAAGCGAAATACATCAACTCTCGGATGTCGGACGGCTTCTGGATGTCCAACTGGACATCGCTGCCCGGATAGAGATAGTCGCGCACGCCGCGGCGGCCATCCGCCGTTCTCAGCTGGCTGGCCGCGGTCATGTCGGCCACCGCTGCGGCGAAGCTGCCCTTGCCACGGATCTTATCGAACGCCTGTTCCACCGCGACGTACTCTTCGAAGGACGCCGCATTGAGACCTTTCAGGTCGCTCTTGAGGGTCGCATCCATGCCGCCGCCCAAAGCACTCCCCAGGGCGCGGCCGAAGGAACCCTTCGCGCCCTTCTGCTGCAGGGCCGTTTCCAGGTCGCGGAGTTCCCCGGCGAGCGGCTCGTCCGTTTCGCCGCCGGCGATCTGGACGTTCCCGCCGTTCACGCCGGTCTGCGCCGCATCCATCACGTCATATTTACTGTAATCAAATCCCCGTCCGGTCAGGTTGAGGTTGACGCCGATCTCGGTCCCGCGGTTGGCCCGGCCGAAGAGCTCATAGAACCGATTGCCGTAGCGCAGCTGGAAGCGGTCGCCATACACGCCGATATCATAGAACCGTCCGCTGGCGAGGTTCTTGCGCACGCCGAAGCTCACATCGCTGTCATCATGGTCCCTGATATAGCGGAAGTACGGAGCAGCTCCGGACGTGGTGTCCTGGCTCAGGACCTGCACGAACGGCTGACCGTCGGTGTTGTAACCGACCTTAAAGTTCATCGTGTGGGCGCCGGCAAAGCCGCGGGTGTCCATGGTCAGATAAGGCGTGACCCCTTTACTGTCATAGGTGACGCCCAGACCCGCCGTGATATCGCCGGTTTCGGAGCGCCGCAGGAGCTCGGAATTGAAGCGGACCGTCTCATCGCGGAAGGCCTTCAGCGATTCGCCTTCGGCCGTGGAGTAGGCATAGGAGCCGCGGAAGCGGAGGATGGTCTGTTTGTTGCTCTGGTCGAGGGAAACGGTGGCGGTCGTACCGTCGGCGAAGATGGCGACGTAACCGCGGCCATCCTGCAGCTTGTACGGCAGGCGGGTGCCGCCGCCGATGCGGAAGGTGCCGTCCCCGTTGTATTCCACGAAATTGTAAACGGACTTGCCGTCGTTGGCCGTATGGCTGGTATGAACGACCACGCGATCCTGGGATTCCTGGTCGAAGGAATCGCGGATGTAGGTCACCTGCATCTGCTGATCGCTGTTGCCGTCGCGGTCCACCTGCAGGGTCACCCGCTGGCGATCGATCGGATTGTAGAACTTGAACTGTTCCTTGTAAGTAGGATTGCTGGACAGCCAGTCATAAAGGATGTCGGCGGTCACCTTGCCGTTGTTGGGCGTACCGGAGCTTAAGCGCACGCCGCTGCGGCCGAAGGCCGCCTGATCCTTGATGAAATCATCCAGCGACTGGACTTTCGGCAAGAGCTGTACCGGCGCGCGGTTGTCGCCGATGACCGCGGCGCTGTTCTTGGCAACGCCGTTGTTGGCGAGGTATTCAAAGTATTGCGCCGGGCTGACCACGTCGCTGTTGGCCATCTGGATGACGATGTTGCCGCCCTGGTCCTGACCGATGTTCCCGACGCCGAGGGTCGCGGCGGAAGTGGTCGCCTGCAGGCCGGCCGCTTCCCGGCTCAGGGAACGGATCTGGTTGATCTGGCGGTCCTTTTCGGCGGCGAACCGGTTCTTGTCCG
>JAHFFX010000133.1 GCA_023247755.1 Candidatus Omnitrophota bacterium
TCCGAAGCTCAAGTCCTGTAAGACCTTCTCGACTTGGGACCTTCGGCGTGGCTCGCATTACGAGGTGACCTATGAAATAGGCGGGAGCCAGCGGGAACTGACCGTCGAGGTCATGCAATATGAACGGCCCCGTCGCCTGCGGAACATGTATTGCGAAAAACATATGACGAAAGCGGTCAGCTGGCAGTGCAAGATGTTCGAAGACCTCACCCTAACGGCGCAGGGTGAAGGGACGCTCCTCAAGCAGGATATCACTATCGAGCATTCGGGGATCCCCCCCGCCTGGCGCTGGCTCATCTGGTTCATCTTCCATTTCGGTAAACCGACCGGGCCGCGGTATTTGGATAATCTTAAAAAGCTGGTCGAAAAAGCTCCCGGCTAAAGGGTTTTTATCGACGCTGGGCGCCCGGCGCTTTGCGCCGGGCGCCCGAGTAAATCAAAAAAGAATTCAATGCCCCGAAACACCATAACCATAGGGATCAAGGTCATAGGCTGGTCGCTGCTCAGCCTCGCGGGGCTGCAGCTGTCGCAATGGTGGGATTGTGCCGGATTCTGGGAGGTACACCAGCATCTTTACCGGGCACCCATGGACAAGGTGTTCTTTGCGCTGACCCCGCTTTTGCTGGCGGCCGAGGTGTTTCTGGCGTTGAACGTTCTGAAAATGAAGGAATGGGCGCGCAAAGGTGTCTTGGTCATACTGGGCATTTACGTTGTGATGGCGTTGGCGATGTCGTTTTCGTTCAAACCCGGTTCTCGCGAGTACATCGTCCGCCGGTACGAAAAGCTTGAGGACCTGCAGCGGGAGCTCGCGCTGCGGTTCCAGTTCAAGAAAGCCATATACGTTCAGAAGTTGGCGGCGGCGACCTCGATCTCGGAGCAGGAGATCATCACCCGGCGCTATGAAGCGGAAGTGCGGGCGGACCGGGCGGCCCAGTTCTTCTCGGCGCTGTGGATGTGGCTGACCACGCTCGCCGCGGTCCTCAAATATGTCGTCTGGAACGTTGCGGCGGCGGTGTTCTTAACCAGGCCGGAAGTCAAAAGGAAGTTTATGTAAGTAATAAGCAAGAGGAAATATGAGAAAAATGATGAGCTCCATTGTGTTCACGCTGGCCTGTTCACTTTTGAACGGCCGCCTCCTGGCCGCGGGGATGGAAGAAGCGATCAAGGCCCGGGCTCAAAAGTGCGTACAGGCCACGGCGGACGATGATTATGAAGGCATCGTGGCTTGCACGCATCCACTGGTCATTGAGATGAACGGCGGAAAAGAGCATATGCTGTCCATTCTCCAGCAGGGCAGCGCCGACATGAAATCCTCCGGCGCCGATATCGAGTCGGTCGAGATCGGCGAGCCGCAACAGCTCGGGCAGATGCCGCAGTTGAGCTACGCCCTGGTCCCGCAGACCATCCGCATGAAGGTCCCTCAGGGGAAGCTGATCCAGGACGGGTGGCTTCTGGCGATTTCGACGGACCAGGGGAGCAGCTGGAATTTCGTGGACGCGACCAATCTGACGGATGCGACCCTGGGCCAGGTCTTCCCGGAGCTCGCGGGAAAGATCAAGCTGCCGGCCAAAACCGCGCCGCGAATTGAGGAAAATTAAATTCAAACCGTTCTCGCATGAGCCGGGCGCGCAGAGTTGGATAGAGATACCAACCGGTCAAACACGACGAGTACTGGGGCGTGGTCGCCCTCGGCGACGGCAAAGATTGGCTCACCCGCCAGCCGCGTCGGGCGTTCGGGTATTTGAAGGAAGTCTGGAAGCGTGACGAGAAATAGGTCTTAACGGGTGGCACGGGGTACGTGACTCGTGGTTCGTCGGTAATTGGGGCAATTACGCAATTCCGGGAACACGTATCTCATTAACGAGCCACGTATCACGAACCACGTACCACTAATCTAGGAGGTTCTATGCGAAGCAAGAAAGGTTTCACGCTGATCGAACTCGTCATGATCATCCTGATCCTGGCGATCCTGGCGCTGGTGGCGCTCCCGCAGTATTACAATCTCACGACGAACGCCAACACCTCTTCGGAGGCCGGGGTCGCGGGAGGGGTACGTTCGGGGCTTACGACCTATTTCGCCAACTACCGGGTGTTCCCGACGACCCTGGATGGGGCCTCCAACGCCGCCTGCTCGACGGGCAACACCTGTTTCTCGAATATTCTCTCACAAGGGGGTGTGACCTCGAACCAGTGGACGAGGGTCAGCAACACTCAGTACACGGGGCCCACGGGGGCCACGTACGTCTACACCTCATCCTCGGGTTCGTTCCAATAAACGTACGCATGGGCGTATAGCACATGGCTGATGACATCGGGTGAAATCCCCATAGCGACATTCAATTTACCATAAGTCCGATCATCGGCGATCAAGGGGGAAGCAAGAAGCACCTGGCTCATGAGCAACGGAGGTTCGGCGTGAAAGATGCAAATAAGATGATCCTGTGGCTTGTTCCGGTGGCGGTGCTTTTTGTCTCCAACGTTCATGCCGGTAAATTGACGATCCCGGAAAAGATCGCCATGAACGTTGCGATCCCTCCCAAGGTAAAAGCGACTTATGAGAAGCTGGTAAAGGTCCTCCGTTCCGGCGATGAAGCGGTCATCAAGAAAATGACGCTCCATGATTCGGTGATGGTCACTTCCCAGCCGCGGGCCCCGGGCAAGGAAGAGTGGGGACGGGAGATCAACCTTCCGTTCATTAGATCGGGTTTCCAGGATGAGATCCAGCTCACCCGGAGCTATGATGGGGGGGACGTGTTCTTTATCCGGACGAACACCTCATATTTTATGTTCGTGGAGACAAAGAAGTCCGGCTGGAAACTTTATCGGTACGGCGATAAACCCATTGAATGATCACCGACCCAAAGACACTGCTATGAGAATTGCTATCGCTCAAATAAATCCGACCGTCGGCGATCTTTCCGGCAACGCCAGGAAGATCACCGAACATCTGCAAAAGGCGAAAGCCGTGAAGGCCGACCTCGTCATCTTTCCGGAGCTGGCCGTCTGCGGCTATCCGCCGGAGGACCTGCTCTATAAGGAACATTTCGTCCGGGACAATCTGACGGCGCTCAACGACCTAAGACCCAAGACCAAAGACCTGACGGCGATCATCGGCTTTGTCGATAAAGGCAAGAAGGGCGAGCTCTATAATTCCGCGGCGGTCCTCAACAACGGTAAGCTCGCGGCCGTCTGCCACAAGGAACAGCTGCCCAATTACGGCGTGTTCGATGAGAAACGTTATTTCGTGCCCGGCCGCAACGAGCTGATCTTCCGGCTCGGCGCGGCCGTCTTCGGCGTGAACATCTGCGAGGACATCTGGGTCAACGATGGAGGAGTGTATCTGCGCCAGGCCCGCGGCGGGGCAAGGCTGCTCGTCAACATTTCCGCCTCTCCTTTCTACGCGGGCAAGCTCGAGGCCCGCAAGAAGCTGCTGCGCCAACGTGCGCTGGAAACGAGATCGTTCATCTGCTACGTGAACATCGTGGGCGGCCAGGACGAGCTCGTTTTCGACGGGGCGAGCCTGATCTACAACCCCAAGGGCGAACTCCTTGCCGAAGGCAAGGAGTTCGCCGAGGATTTCCTTGTGGCGGACCTGGGCGTCGCCGCCGCGCCGAAGAAGAGCGCGAAGATCGTAACGCTGTCCGCGCCCAAGAACGGATCGACGAAGCCCAAGATCCGGACCGAACTTCTGGCGCCGGTGAGCCGCATCGAAAGCATTTATAAGGCGCTGGTCCTGGGAACGCGCGATTACGTTCGCAAGAATGGTTTTCAAAAGGTCCTCATCGGTCTGAGCGGCGGCATCGATTCCTCGCTCGTGGCGGTGATCGCGGCGGACGCGATCGGCCGGGAGAACGTCGTCGGAGTTTCCATGCCGTCACGCTTCACGTCCTCCGGGACGCGCTCGGACGGCAAGGCGCTTGCCGAGAATTTGAAGATCAAGTTCTACGAGATCCCCATCGAAGGCATCATGGAAGGGTACCTGGGAGCGCTTAAGGAGGCGTTCGTGGGGCAGCCGCGCAACGTCGCGGAGGAGAACCTTCAGGCGCGCATCCGCGGCAACATCCTCATGGCGCTTTCCAACAAGTTCGGCTGGATGGTCCTCACCACCGGCAACAAGAGCGAGATCGCGGTGGGCTATTGCACGCTGTACGGCGACATGTCCGGCGGCTTCGCGGTCATCAAGGACGTTCCCAAGATCAAGGTCTATGAACTGGCGAAGTTCCGCAACGCCGAAGAGGGGCGGGACCTTATCCCGCGGTCGGTCTTCACCCGCGCCCCGACGGCGGAATTGCGCGCCAACCAGACCGACCAGGACACGCTGCCGCCGTACGACACGCTCGATGCGATCCTCAAAGGATACGTCGAAGAGCACCGTTCCTTCGACAAGCTCACGAAGCTCTTTACGGATAAAGCGCTTGTGGCGAAGGTCATCCGTATGGTGGACCTGAGCGAATATAAACGCCGCCAGGCGGCGCCCGGGGTGAAGATAACGCCGAGAGCATTTGGGAAAGACTGGCGATTACCCATCACAAATAAATACAAGGAGTTTTAGGGCGTTCGGCAAAGACGTGACCAATTTTCCATTGAGACCATCGGCGGGTCCTGCCGCGGGGAATCCCCTCGCGGGCCCCTCCGCCCGGTGTGGATCCTCCCGCTCATGGATTCCCCGCGTCACCCGCCCAAAAATGTTAAGAAGAAATTGGTCACGTACCCGCTTCCACAATACTTAAAAGAAAGGCGGATGCTGGCGGCTTCCTATTACCAACAAGTATAAGGAAGTTTGAAGGGTTTGAATTACGGAAGATATTGCATGGACGACACTCCACCCAGAAGAGAAACCGAATACGACGCCAAGGTCAAACGAAAGTTTGAGGAGCGCATCCGGGCGCTGAAGGCGGCCAATCTGCCGGTCACCCACCAGAACATCTACGATGCGAGTCTCCCGGTTTCCGCCCCGGTTCCCAATGTGGAACCGGAGTTGAAGGAAGATAACGATAAGCATGAGCGTCAGCTCAAGACCTGGCTTAACTCCATGGCCGATGATTTCAACCTGCCCGAATTCGACGAAAATCTTTCGGCGGCGGATCTTGCTGAGAAGATGGAAAAATTCCTCAAGGAAACAACGCCTTCCGGCTCCTATAAGGTGCGATCCGGAGTTTTCGGATATAAGGCATGGGGTTTGTTCTTTAAGCCGGCATTTACGCTGAAAGAAGGCGGCCTTGATTTCGGCGGATTTTTTGTGAAGTGGGAAGGGATCAAGAAGGCGGTTTGCTGTAAAAGGAAAGGCCGGGAGACAAAAGGGCAACCGTCATGCCGGTCCATTGAATTGCAACTGGCCGGATATCTGCCGAAGACGAACCTTACGATCACTCAAAATTTATGCGAGAAGGATAACGGGCCTCCCATGACGAGTATTAGTCCGATCGATTTTATTAAGCGACAGCTTTCCTGGAATCTTGCGAACCGGATGGAGGAAAGGACTGTATGATGCAAAGGCTATCGCCCCGAATTTTCCGTTGAAGATATTATAAAAATCAGTACAATAGTTAGGATTTAAATGAACAGTATTATTAGTCAGATCGAAGAAACGTTCGCGACACAGACCGGCCGTATCTATCGCGCGGTCATTGACCGCACCGAGCTGCTTTTGATCGAGAAGGCGCTGGAGCGCGCGCACGGCAATCAGCTCATCGCCGCAAAGCTCTTGGGCTTGAACCGCAATACGTTACGTTCCAAGATAAAAAAGTTGCACATCGAAACACAGAGGTTTAAAACATGAGCGCCAACCCTATCCCCCCACAAAACCCGCTTCTGCCCGGCCAGCCCGGCCCCCAGGGGTTATACCATCCGTCGAACGAGCACGACAGCTGCGGCGTGGGTTTCATCGTGAACGTCAAGGGGAACAAATCCCACGAGATCGTCCGTAATGCCGTTCAGATCCTGGAGAACCTGTCGCATCGGGGGGCGTGCGGCTGCGATCCCGAGACCGGGGACGGCGCCGGCATCATGATGCAGATGCCCGACGCGTTCCTGCGCAAGGAATGCCGCAAGCTCAACATCGACCTTCCCAAGGAGGGCGATTACGGCGCGGGCATCGTTTTCCTGCCGCCGGACCTGGCCGACCGCAACACCATCGAGGAATGGACCGAACATCTGGTGCGCGAAGAGGGACAGAAATTCCTCGGCTGGCGCGAGGTGCCGCACGATCCCGCCAAGATCGGGAAGGTCGCCCGTTCCGTCATGCCGGAGTTCAAGCAGATCTTCATCGGCCGCGGCAAGAACACGCCGCCCGAGAAGTTCGAGCAGAAGCTCTACGTCATCCGCAAACGGCTTTACAACAAAGTGCAGGCGTCCACCCTGGCCCAGCGCAATTACTACTATTTTTGCAGTCTTTCCGCCCGGACGCTCGTCTATAAAGGACAGCTCATGGCCGAACAGCTGGACCGCTTCTTTCCGGACCTCGCGGATCCCTCGATGGTCTCCTGCATGGCCATGGTGCATTCCCGTTTCAGCACGAACACGTTTCCGACCTGGCCGCTGGCGCATCCGTACCGCATGATCGCGCACAACGGCGAGATCAACACCCTGCGCGGCAACATCAACTGGATGCACACGCGCGAGATGCAGTTCGCGACGCCGGTCTTCGGCG
>JAHFFX010000036.1 GCA_023247755.1 Candidatus Omnitrophota bacterium
AATCCGTTCCCGGACCGAAAAGCGTCAATTTCTTATCCGGGAAAGAAGCCCGGATCTGGTTCCAGTTGGTGATCGTTCCCTGCGCTTCCGGAGACCACATTTTCTTCAGTTCAGCGACCGTAAGACTATCCACAAAATCGTTATCCTTGCTGACCACCACGGCCAACCCGTCATAGGCGACCGGCAATTCGATGTATTCGACCCCGCCCTCCCGGCAAGCATCGATCTCTTTGGCCTTGATCGGACGAGAAGCATCACTGATGTCGGTTTCCCCGCGGCAGAACCTTTTGAAACCGCCGCCGGTCCCGGAGATCCCCACCATCACCTTGGCCCCGCCCGCCTTCTGCGATTCCTCAGCGACCGCCTCGGTAATCGGGAAAACCGTACTCGAACCGTCGATCTTGATAAGGTCACCCGCGGCCTCGGCAGAACGGGCCGCAGCCAACAGTCCAATGCCCAGAACAATTGCCATGAACATTTTCATATTTTCATCCTCCTAAAGAATCCTTCCTAAGTTAGAACCTGAAATTGATATCCGATTGGACAACGACTTCCTGGGCTTTGGCCGCCACGATCCTTCGGCTGCTGTAAAAATCCAGGCCCCAGGTGACATTCTTGGCCAGACCGACTTCCAGAATCCCTTCGAAGCCTTTGACATCGGTTGCGCCGCCGTAGAAATCGGAATCCGGCCACGCGTCGAGCCAGGCGTCGGTCTGCAGGTAACGATAAGCACCCGTGACCTTCCATTGCCCCGGACCGTTGACCTTCTTGTCCCCGAAATAGGCCCCGGCCAGCCAACCGTTGTTGTTGTCAGCAGGATCGGGATTATGAATGAATTGGCCGATGAGGGCCACCCTGGGAATGGCGATCGGCAGAACGTCTTCCAGAGGATTGTTGATCCCCGCTTCAAAATCCGCACCGATGGAATCGTAATGATAGGCATACCGCCCGCCCACCACGGTATTGGTTGTGGGAGAGGAGCGGTTATCCAGCAGTTCCTTCCCCAAGTTCGTCATGTAATACCAGGTACCGGCGACCTTCGCATCGGCCTTTTCCCCGGCCTTGAGTTCGATCCCTCCCTGGGCAACCAGCATATATGGGTCAGAAACGTCGGTGGAACTTTCATCCAGGACCATGGGGGCGACGGTGGCGAACACTTTGGCCGCATCAGAAAGCTTCACATTGGCCGTAATGGCGCCGCCTTCCGGCGTGATATCGGTATCCCACAAAAGATCCGAGACCTGCCAAAATGGCATTTTAGGCATTTTGCCCCCCTGCAATATCCACAAGTCATTGGGGACATATTCAGCGTAGGCATAATCGAGAATGATATTCGATTTGGTAAAATCGTCTGTGAAGGTGCGGTTGGTGGAGCGCGGGTTTCCCCCGTCCGAGGCGATCCCGAAACCGACCTTGACCTTGTCATTGGGTTTGGTCTCGATACCCAAACGATAACGGATCCTTCCCCGGCTGCGCGCAATATCCGTACTGTCGTTGCGGTTGGAATACTCATAGCGCAGACGGAAATCCCCCTTGAGCTTCATTTCCGTGACCCAGGAGGGCAACGATTGCTTGAACCCGTCTTCTCTTAATACTTTCTCATCGGCAACGATGTCCCCCTTGATCTCCCTTGCTTCGGCTTCGGTGAAATAACCTTTTTCGACCAAAGCATCCAAAAGCGAGTCGACTTGGGTGACCGCGGCTTCGGCCCGCGACACTCCCCAGAACAGGCCCACCGCTGCAACAACGGACAGAAAAACTTTCCTCATCATCCCCTCCTTTTCAATTCCCCACATAGAATTTCCGAAAGGAACGCAGTTCCTTCTCGACCCCCCTGATCCCTTCATCCACGAATCCGTTGATGTCATTGCCGGCCTCAATGTAATGGAGGATCTTCGTCAAGATCCCGATCTGAGAACGCAACCAACTGACGATCAAATCTTCGTGCAAATGATCATTTTGCCTGATCCTCATTCATCACCCCCTTTCCAATTTTGTTTCCAGTCTAATCGCACCGGATGAATATGGGATAAAGGGCGGATGAACTTTGGGTAAACTTACCAGCGAACAATCGATGGTTTTAAAACTGGAACGAACAAAGGAAGGATATAACGGCGGGATGAAAATTGAATGTGCTTTGAATTAAGATTTAATGAAGATTAAAAACACTCAGGGCCCGCTGCGGTTGAGCCGCAGCGGGCCCTGAGTGTAAAGATCCCAATCTGGTTCTTCGGACCGGTTTATTTAATACTGACGATCTTTACGTTAAAGGTCAATTCCTTGCCGGCCAAAGGATGGTTGAAATCGAGCTTTACCTTATCATCCTTGATCTCAACGACCGTTGCCGGAAAACGGTTGCCTTGGTCATCGCTCATTTCCAAAAGACTCCCGACCTTAAGATCGATATCAGCGGGGATCAGGTTGCGGGGAACCTCCTGGATCGCCTGCGGATCGACCGGGCCGTACCCTTCCTCAACGCTCACCTTGACCGTTTTCTCATCTCCGACCTTCATGCCCACCAAAGCTTTCTCCAAACCTGGGACAAGCTCACCTTTTCCCTGAACATATTCGATGGGGTCGGCCCCTTGGGAAGTTTCAACTTCTTTTCCTTCCACAGACAAGGAGTAGTCGAATTTAATGGTTTTACCATCCGATATCATGCCATCCTGGGCCACAGCGGCGGCTTCGCCGGAAGCAACTTCTCCAGCTGCCGGTTGCGCAGGAGCTGCTGGCTCAATCGCGGCCGGAGCCACTGGAGCATCTTCCGCTTGCGCTATCCGAACGGCGCACATCGCCGATAGAACCATCCCACAGAACATGAACACTTTCATACCCCTCATAAAGCCTCCTTCTGGTTGAACGACTGTGGCATCCGGGGCTGCCGCAGGAAGTTCGCTTCCTACTCCCCTGCAATCATATCCTCATAATGGTAAAATGTTTTCTACAAAAAGTCAAACTACATAAAATTTAAAGCGTCCATCCCTGGCGGAGGTCGCTGCAGAACAACTGCGTCTCTGTGCGGCGGGGCATGCTTTCCATGCCCCGCCGCACAGGCACACACGTTTCTCTCATAGACCCCTGAAACCGAACCGCTATTTCTCGCTGGAAGACTCCTGTGTCTGCTGAGACTGCTGCGCCTGGACCTGCGCTTTGATCTCCTCCCGCAGGGCCCTACGCTGGCTTTTCTGTTCTTCCCGGCGCGACTTGTTCTCCGCCTTCTGCTGCGCAAAATGCTCCTTGATCGCCGCCTTCCTTTGCTCCTGCGTCAAACCGGAATCGCCGGCGATCGACTGCAAGAACGCCTGATTCTCCTGATATTGCTGCTCGCGAAAATTCACGTTCTGTTGATACTGCTTCTCGTAATTACTGATCAATTCATTCTTCTGCTCATTGGTAAGCTTCGAATTACTGGCCAGCTTTTCCTTCAGCCGGCCCAAATTCTCCTGGTGTATTTTCTCAGCGAAAGCCTTCATCTCCCCATGCTGGGTTTCGCGATGCGCGCTCATGGCCTTAGCGCGCTCTTCCGGAGAAAGGTCCTTAAGACTTTCCCGAAAGGCCTGGCTCCCCTGCTTTCGCTCCTCACGCTGGGCTTTGACCCTATCTTTCTGCCCCTCGCGATAGGCGTTGGGTTTCCCTTCGATCCCTTTCCCTCCGCGCTCTCCCTCACCAGCCCAGGCCAGGGAACCCCAAGCCGCCACCGATAGAACTGCCCAGAATACGAATAACTTTCTCATAAACCGGCTCCTTTCCAACGATACCCTCCAAGTTAACCTTCCCCGCTGCCACTATGTCAAACACTCGCGGCACAGGAAAGTTTCGCTGGTTTCGGCAGGATCGTTACTTGGGGCCTATTCCGGCAACGGAATACTGTTTGATCTCCGATGGCGCGGTCAACAAAGGCTGGACGGCGGAGAGGAAAGACTGCACGTGCGGCGACTGCATTTGCTCGTCAAAATCCTGCTGGGTGGCCCATTTCTCAAAAAAGAAATATCCGCAAGGAAGATCGACGCTCTCGTAAACATCATAGCTGATGCAACCTTCATCATTGCGGCATGACCCTATCAGGGGGGGCAAAAGATCCTTGAACTGCTGGACACATTCGGGGCGGACAACGACTTTAGCGGCAATGATGATCATAGGGCTCCTTTTTTCGGAAGGACAAGGTGCAGCAGGGGCAACACCCAGAATGAGTTTAAAACATTTTCTCCAGCATACAAGAGAAAATTGTTCAAAAATCGTTTTTTTGTTTTGCCCGGGCCACTTGGCAAATTTGAAATCTATATGTTATACTTGGAGCGGTTCAAAGATATTTCGTTCTTTCAAGCTGGAGAGATGCCCCGGTTGGGATGCCATCTCTCCACGGTCCTCTGCGGTGGCCCCTATCGGGTCGCCCGGAGGACATCCTTATCGTAGAAGGGCAAACTACTTCGAAAGAGTAGGGCGCAAAGCCATGAGCCTAACCTCGCCGCACGGCGAGCAGGGTCGTCAGGTTGCCGTAAGTGACTGCTATTAGGTCATTTCCGTTAATCTCTTTCGCCCTTTTCTTGAAGTAGAAAAGGGCTTTTTTGTGGCCTAAATGTGGGCTAAAACGCATCATCGAACAGCCACAAAAAAGCCCCCGAGCAAAGTGAGGGGAAAACCTCACCATCGCTGGAGGGCGAAAGATGAAGAAGTTCATATGGATACTGGGGATCGTGATCACTTGGGAATTGCTTCTGAGCCCCGTTTCGGCGATCTGTGGCTACACCACGACCGCCGCCTACAAGATCTCGGTCACCATTCCGGAACACGTCATGGCTCCCGCAGTTTCCCAAACATCCGTTACCATCGGCCAAGCGCCGGTCGCAATGCTGGCGAGCGCGGCCGGGACCGAACGGATCATTGAGGAAACCACCCGGGACAACCAAACGGTCCTTCTGGAAACATTCGTAGTGAAGTAAACGACGCGTTCTCAAGGGCCGGTTTTCTTCCCCACCGGCACGTGCAGAACATAGGTCGTCCCCTCCGTCACGTCCACCTCGTTACGGATCTTCACCACCGGTAAATACTCCAAAGACAAAGAATTCACATCGATCCTGACAACATGTTTTCCAGAAGCGATGCCATCGAAGCGGTAACTGCCTTCAAAATCGCTGACCGCGACCGCCTCGGCATCCATCAAGATGCGGACCTTGGGTATCCTTAACTCCCCCTCGTCCGGGCTGCCGTTGTGGTTGGCATCCAAGAAGACAATCCCGAAAATTCCAGAATGTGTGCTAAGTCCAAAATTCAGGGTCCGGGCTTTTCCCTGAATGATTTCGAGCTTCTCTATAAGCGGGGTCGAGGCGACATGGGCCGGCGGAATGCTGTCGGTCTCAAGCCCCACCGTGACCTTGCTGGCCCGGATCTCCCTACGGTATTTTCCCCGGGCGTCGGTCACCAACTCCTTTTTTCCGACCATCACTTTTATTCCAGGGATCCCCGGCTCGTTCGGGTCTTTGTGAGCGTCGGAATTCAGGTCCTTGAAGACCGTTCCTTCCACCACTCCCTTGGGGTTCCAGGAGAACGGCGTTTCCCAGGACGTCCGCACGCCGAAATTGATTTCGCCTTCGTTGTAGGCCGCCCGGGAAGCGTTCTCGCGCCAGACATCGCGCAGCCGCCCATCGACAAAGAACTCAAAATCATTGGTCGGGTGAAATGAGAGGCCCAAGTTAGCGCTCACACTGTCCTCCCCGGCCAGAAAACTGTGCAGTTCTTCCGACTGCTCTTCATTGCGATAAGTAAGCCCCATATTTCCCGACAGCGAATCCGAAATCTGCCGGGTGTAACCGAACCCGGTATTGACCACGTTGGGATTGAAGCGCGTTCCGGTAAGCTTTTCATCGACCCAAGAGTACTCATAGTTCAGAAAATAAGAAAGGTTCCGGATGAGCGGAACGTTCAGCCCCGCCGTCGCGCTCAGCCGGTCGAATTCCGAGATCGGCGAAAGCGAAAACCGGCTTTTCTGGTAAGATTGTCCCACGAAGGCGGTCAAGGTTCGTCCGCCTGGGATGGGGAAACGCTTGGTCAGAATGTTGTCGACCTTGGCATTGCGCCGCGGCGAAAGCAGTTGCGGCGTATCGACGTAATAAAGCGACGTCCGCAGATCAAGGCGCTCATTGAGCGGAACGGAAAGCGACCCGTTCCAATCCAGATTGGCCGAATCCGGCTCGGCGGGATTGAACAATTTCCGATCGCGATACACATCCAGGTTGGAATTCAATTCCGCGCCGGGCGTGTTCCAGTTAAGGATCACGTTCCCCCCCGCCTCCCCCTGGTCTCCGGGAATGCCGGCGATGGTCACATAATTTCTATCGATATCCCGGGCATTGACGCTGAGATTGAGCCGATCGTCCCCCCAGCGGGTCGTGATCAGCTTTCCGTACTCCTCATCATCGTAAGCGAGTTCCCCTCCCACCTTCAATCTTTCCGTGAGTTCATGCTGGGTGTCGAAAGAAAAGACCCTTTCTTTTAGAAAAGTCTCCCGCGCCGGGCCGTAGCCCCGCGCCAGGTTGACGGAATATCGGTGCGCGGACTCCGGGAACAAAGTGACCCGGGTGCCCTCGATGAACGATTCACGCAAGGGAGAGCTCCCGGACGTCAGGTAACTGAAGATGGAACGGTCCTTGCCCCAGATGATATCATAACTGATATTGTGGTCGAACGCCTTGGCGCTGAAGAGCACGCCGCGCAAATATTTACCGGGCATGGAAAGGTCCGAGAACCGGCGGGAAACGTCGAACCCGCGGATCGAGAAATCCTGAAAGTCGCCGATCCTTCCATCGGTCAAACCGACACCATAACCGGTGGCTTCCGTCGTCTCCGCGAATTTGGTGAACGTGCCGAAGGAATCGAAATAGCCGTACGGGGTGGGGCCAGCGAGAGCGACCCTTTGAATGAAGGTCAGGCTGCGACGGTCGAGGGTATCAAAGCTGTTACCGGTGTAATAAGACGACCAGTCATTGGAGTAATCGAATTTGAACGGCCGGTAGGATTCAACCGTCAATTCTTCCGGAAGAGACTGGAGTTCCTGTTGCGCGGCCAGAAAGACCACGTCCAGGTTGAACGTCCAGCGGCCGCGATCGTCCCACACATGAATGATGGTCGAACCGCGCGCCGCGGCGTTCACTTTGATCCGGTCCTGGTCCATGCGTTCAATGGTAATGAAACCGGGCGTGATCACCAGGAATTTTTCGATGCGGTTCCCTCGGAGGATCACGGATTGGTGCATGTCCAGTTGCAGCCGGGTGTCGGGCTGGCGGGCCCAGAGCTGGTCATCCAGGACCAACTCTTCCGCCAAAGTCAAATCGTTCTTTGCCGACGGCTTCCCTTGGGGCTTCATGGGAATTGGGGTAAATGATTTCGCAGAAATGTTGGCGGACGATTCCGCGGAAGAAGCGCCCTTGCTCAATGCGGCCAAAGCTTTCTCAATGGCGGCTTGCCGAGCTGCGGATTTGACGGGAATCAGCTGATCCGCTTCCTGCTTTTTTTCCGGTGGGGAAGCGACGACCACGGCCCGATCGGATTCCAGGACCAGAACCCGGCCTTCCTGGGCTCGATGGACCAGATTGACATAGTTCAAGGGTTCTTTGGCCTGCGGCTGGGCAAGGTGCGCCAGATGAAAATAAAAAAGCGCCTTACGATAGTCGTGTTCGTAAAACGCTTTTTTGCCGAGATCGAGCAGATCAGAAAGAGAATAACTTTCTTCCGCAAAAGCCGGTGGAGACGCGCCAGCGGCGAGCAACGATATCAGCAGCAAGAAGAGAATGAATTTTCGGTGAACCATAAGGAGTCGACGGCATTAGTCTCTTTCCTGAAGCAAACGGATGGTGTTTTGGTCGGTCTTCTCAAGATCAACCTCTTTAACCAGAGTATCCCCTTCCTCCAGATCAAAGGTGAGCACCAAGGTGTACTTGCCGCTTGCCAGGTTTTCGGGAAGTTCCAGTTTGAAATCCGCCTTCGCTGCCGGAGGCAGATAAAAACGGCTCAGTTCTCCCCGATCGATGACCATTCCCTCCTTATCCATGATGTAATAAATTCCTTGCGCCAGGACGATCACGTCCCCGGCATTTCGAAAAACTCCGGTGAGCGCGGCTCCCTGTAAGGACAGTGCTTCGATCTTGCCGCCTTTGTTCCGATCTCTTGCTTCCGTGAAAAACAGACAGCCCACACGAGTGACCACCCGCACGCCGGTCCGCTTGTCCTTTTCCAAGCTCCCTTTCTCAAAGAAAAGCACCCCATAATGTCCGCCCTTGACTTCGCCGGGGACCTTCAGCGTGTAGGTAACTTTCTGCTTGCTATAAGCCGGCAGGTCGAACTCCTGCGGTGAGAAAGTGATCCAGCCGGCCATCGAATCCGGCGCCGAACCCGATGGGAGAAAATCCTTTTTGCCGTCGTAAGGTTCCTTATATTTAAAATCCTGCCAGTAAACTTTGACATGGAACGCTTCCGCGGAGGTGTTGTGCACGAGGAGACTATTGACGATGGTCTGCCCCGGATCAACGGTCAGATTGACCTTCCCCTCTTCGATGAGAAGCTGGGCGCGGGCGGACGCGGGCGCGAGAATTCCGGCAAGCGCAACAATCGTTATAATGGCGTTCTTCATGGTCATGAGAGGATAGGTGTTTTTTAAAAACAGGGGGCGGCCCCGACAGTTGTCTTGCGACAGCAAGACGTCGGGGCCGCCCCTCCGTCACAATTCGCTCAATTCAGAAATCCAGATTTAAAACTTATGGTAGTGTTGCGGTAAGGGTCAAGGTCCCGTCGTAGGTCCCGCCCTTATCGGCATTGGTGAACGGCTCCGCACCGGTCGGCTCGTTTAAAACCGGGTTTCCCGTCACCATGCCCAGATAGATCCTCAGGAACCCGCCGCTGAACTCGGTGGCCAGAATATTCTCACCGCTCAGGTCCTTAAGGAGTTTTTTACCCGCCGTGTTGCCGTGCCCGGC
The DNA here is from genome assembly GCA_023247755.1 of Candidatus Omnitrophota bacterium. Taxonomy (GTDB): domain Bacteria; phylum Omnitrophota; class Gorgyraeia; order Zapsychrales; family JAHFFX01; genus JAHFFX01. Next base: position 8,967 of record JAHFFX010000036.1, read on the forward strand.
CAAGGGGGTTTCCGTCTGACTGCCGCTAGGGCCGGTCACCTTGATGAAGGTGGTGAGGCTTTTCCAACCCAATCCGTGGCCCGGATTGTTGGGATTGGCCCCTTCGGCATAGGTGGCCGTCACGTCCGGATTTCCCGCCCCGCCCTGCGGCGCGAAGTCGATCGCAAAAAAATGGTTCGGCAGATAAATTTTGTTGGTGTCATCGAACGTGAGCGGGTTAAAACTCAGGTTCAGCCCCACCACCGGAGTGAAGACCGGCGTACCCGTGGAATTGATGGAAAATGGGTTAATATCCACACTCGTCGCCGCAGGGACGCTTGCCGAAACCACGAACGGTGAGCTTGCAGCCAACGCCATGGACTGGCCGCAGAGAACCACCACACCCACAAAGATCGAATTCAAGATAATTTTTCTCATGATAAACCTCCTCTCGCTGTAGAACCTGGTGAATGATCGAAATATCTGCTGAAACAAAATCATTCTACATCTCTTGCAGGGAAAATACAATACCCGCCGTGTAATTACCCGCTTCGATCGAAGGATACGGGCTCAATCGGTAAAACACCTTCAATTCCACTGAGGAGCCTTTGGCATCGGAATAGAATATCGGGGAATCCCCGATAGAAACCGGACTGAAATCCGAGAAAATAAGTTTGCCGGAGGAATTCCCAAGGAGCGCTTCTTTTATGGTGAAGTATTCCGCGGGGAGCACTACTCCTTTTTCATTGGTCAGCCGGTCGTTCACCGTCTGAGTTATCGCGTAAGGCCGGCCAAGATTGGTAATCACCTTGACCTTAAGCTCCTTGATCTGTGGCGGGGAATCGGGCAGGAGACTTTCGAAGCGCACGCCTTCCGGGGGATACTCCACTTCCAATTTAAAAACGGGTTTCACCTCGACCTGCAGATCGACGCTTTGGCGCTGTTCCCGTCCATCCACCTCGGCGACAAAATCGAGCTTACCCCGGTAAACGGCGGCCTTTTGCCCCAGGGTCCCTGCCGGATCAAGCGCGTAGTGCGCCATAAAAGAATCCTCACTCCCGCGGGACGTATAAAGAAGGACCCGCTTTCTCTCCAAAGCCAGCGGTTGCGTAAAAAGAGTCTGGCCCTGACCGCCTTCCACGGAGACCAGGATCGCCTTTTGCCCCAACACCTCGCTCAGTTCATCCTGCAGAAATTCGTCCATTTCCTGATAAACACGGACCTCGCTGCCGCTGTTGCCGGCGAACGAAACTTTCACAAAGACCGGAATGTCGGTGGGATGCAGAGAATCCAATTTCAACAGATCGTGTCCGGAAGACGCTTCCAGTCCGAATTCGAAATCCGGCGCGGCCTCGACTGTCACGTTAAGAAAACTATCGGCCTGGCCTCCGCCACCGATCGCCCGCACCGTGTACATGATCTGCCCAAGAAAATTTCCGGAAGCGTTCACTTCCTTCCCGTCAAAGGAATAGATCACCGTCAGGGAATCGCTGTCCCCATTTGGATTTGAGGTGTACAGAAGTTGTTCCGAATAACCGATGGAAGAGATATCCTGAGAATAAAGGGTGCCGTAGGCGTTGGAACCGATGAGCGTGTAGGTCTTGAGCGCCGCCATCGGGAAATTCGTCCCCTGATCGTTCACCAGCGGGTTCACCACCCTTTGGAAGACCTGATACTGCTTTCCTTCCGAGGAGTTCACTCGCAAACGGACTTCCTTGCTTTGCGCCGTTTGCGGGTCGATGCGTCCGATGTGCAGACTGCTACCGCCTTCGGAAGGGCTGACGCTGAGACTGATGGCGGCGTGGACGGCGGACGGAGCGGCAAGCACGGCGCAGCACAAGAAGAATCCCGACAGATAGGAACGGAAGAGTTTTCTCATGGCGCAGGAACAGGGTTCCGGATTGAAATGAACCTTTTGGGGAAGTTGTTTAAGTATACACGAATACCGTCAGGCCGGCATAAAAATCCGGGCCCCGGCCCCGCACGGGGTGCGGGGCCGGGGCCCAGGGAATGATCCCAAATCAACCAGACACGCGCCGCTACTTCGACTTCTCCTGATAGATATGCACGTCCCGCTGCGGGTACGGGATCTCCAACTGATGCTTTCTATATTCTGCGAATATGTTCTTGTTGATCGTGAACATGACGTCCCAGTAATCCGCCTGCTTGCACCACAGCCGCGCGTAAAGATTGACACTGGAATCGCCGAACTCCGAGATTCCCACCTTCAGCTCCTGGTTCTTGACGATGCGCGGCTCTCGGCCGATGATGTCCTTGAGCAACCGAATGGCCAGCTCGACGTCGGTCCGGTAGCCGACGCCCACCTTGATGTCCAGACGCTTGAGGTCCGAGAAGTTGTGGATGACCTCACCGATGATGTGCTTGTTGGGGATGATGATGCGCGTATTGTCCATGGTCTTGATAATGGTGCGCGGCAGCGTCATGTCCTCCACTTCCCCCACCTGTCCGATGACCTCGATGATGTCCCCGACCTTGAAGGGCTTGGTGAAGATCAGCGTCGCCCCGGCCGCGTAGTTCGACAGCGGCCCCTGCAGGGCGAAACTGGTACCGAACCCGACGACCGAAAGGCCGGCGATGAACGGCGCGATCTCGATGCCGAATTTCCCAAGAGCGATCAGCCCCACGAAGGCCATGACCGCGAGCTTCACCGCCCCCACGATGAACTTCGTGATCGTCACATCCACCTTGTACTTCATGAGGAAATTCTGGGCGAAACGGGCCAGGAACTTGGCGATGACCCATCCGGCCACGAGGATAATGATACCGGCAAAGAACTGAAAACTGTACTTCACGACCGTTTCGATCACGAGGTCGATGATCTTCTTAAGGGTCGCGAAGTGTTCCGCAGTGACCTCCTGGGGACGGCCCGCGGCGGCCGCGGACGCCATGGCCTGGACCTGGGCCCCCTGAGAATTGGTGAGCGCCGCCATCGCCTCTGCCCCGCCCGATAAAAGCAGAACGGCGGGAAGAACCCACCGCGCGCAAAAAACCCGCAAAAGCATGAACAACTCCTTTCCAGAAAATTCCGTGTGATCCATCAGGCGGCCGCGCTGCCCGCCTGATATTCCGACAAATGTTTGATCCGCTTGAGCATGTTGGGATGGGTGCTCAAAAGTTCCAGCATCCGGTCGGCCGTCGAAAGCTTGATCTCTTTATGCCGCAGGCGGAACAATTCGCTGGTGTCGATGGCCCCGTTCTTGTCGAGATCGAGCTGGCGCACTTCCCGGATCTCCTGCCAGGCCCGGGAAGGGTCGTTGAGGAAGAACGCCTTCATGCCCTCGGCCTGCCGCAACTCATCACGTTCCATCCGCGCCGAACCGTATACCAGTTTATAGAGGGCGGAGGCCAGCGCCGCCGGGGAATTCCCCAACTTGACCGACCCCTCATCGGCAAAGTACTCCCGCACGCGGGAACCGTAAAGGACCAACAGGTTCGTGATGAAGTAGAACAAGAACGCCGCAAGTCCGATCAGGGCCGTTGCCCCCCGGTCATCGCGGCGCCGCCCGTAAAACAGAAAATTCCAGGCCAATCGGTACATGATCATCGGGATCACCGACAACAGTGAGATCGTCAGCATGTCGCGGTTGCGGATGTGCGTGAGCTCATGTCCCAGCACGGCCATCAATTCTTCACGGTTGAGCAGTTGCCTGATCCCTTCGGTGATGCAAACCCGCCCGTCCCGCTGGGAACGGCCGAACGCAAAGGCGTTGGGGATCGCCGCCGAAGAAATGGCCAGCCGCGGCACGGGGATGGCGGCCCGCCGGGCCAGGGTCTCGATCATCTCGTGCAGTTGCGGTTCCTCTTGCTTGGAAACGTAACGCAACCCCATCGTCCATTCGATCATTTTGGGGCCGATCATGTACTGAATGAACATCATGGCCAAAGAAATAAAAAAATAAAAATAAAAATCATAAACCCCCATCGCCGACCCGATCATGACCACGACGGCGTAGACGATGGCGAAGAGCGCGCCGATCAACAGATACATGCGTAATTGCAGGGATGCCATATGTTCAATCCTCCTGACTTCTTTTTACGTCCCGATCAATTCCTTCCGATCATTTGGCCACGAGATTAACGATGGCCTCGCTCAGTTTCCGGCGGCGGAGCTTGCGGACCATCACCTGCAGGCCGTCGCTTTCGATCACTTCCCCGCCGGAAAGCGGGCCGCCGCCCACTTTCTGAGAGAACCAGTCGGCGAGCCGAGGGATGGAATCGTTCGGATTTTGGGGTGACCAGGAGATCCCGGCCGTCTGGGCGACCACATTAAAAGGAACGCCGCCCCCCACGATCCAGCCGCCGCCAAAAGGATGGATGTGGGTAGGAAGACGGTCATACTCGTCCTCGATCTCCCCGACCAGCTCTTCGATGATGTCTTCGAGCGAGACCAGGCCCACGACCTTCTGCTCCTTGTCCACGATCAAGGCGATGTGCAGTTTCTCCTGCATCATCTTTTCCAGGCTCTGCGAGATCGGCAGATCGCTGGGAATGGTCTTGATGGGCCGCAGAATCCCCTTGATGCTGGGATCGGCGGGATTTAGCCGCAATGTGGCAACGATGTCCTTGAAATTGACATAGCCCGAGATCGTCTGCGGGTCGTTCTCCTGATCACAAACGGGGAACCGCGTGTGCATATCGAGGTGGGCTTTGATGAGCGCATCGGTAAGCGTTGCCTGCAAGGGGATCATCGAAATGTCCGACGCCTTGAGCATGATATCTTTGACCGGGCGTATGGAGAGCTGGGCCGCCGAAAGAACGATCTTTTCCTCCCTTGTCCCGATGAGCCGGGCGGCCCGGGCGAGCGAGGCCGCCGCGGTCAGCTCATGCAGGCCCGGATCGTCCTCGGCGATCCGCTTGAAGCGTTTGCTCCGGTGCCCCAGATCGACCGCCCACTTGACGATCCGCTCCATCACGGTGATGACCGGATAGGCGATCTGCGAAAGCGTCTTCATGCCCGGCGACAACCGCAGGCAGATCCACTCGCGGTTGCGCAGGGCGAACATCTTGGGAATGAGTTCCCCAAAAATGATCGTCACGGTGCTCAAAGGAATGATCAGAAAGACCAAGGCCAGGATTTTCGCCCAAATTTCAGAAAAAGCGAATTGTTGCCGTAAATACGGGGCCAGGGATTCCGCGGCCCCCGCGCCCCCGGTGGCCGCCGCCACCGCGCTCATGAGCGTCACACTCACCTGGACAACCGCCAGGCTCGCTTCCATGCGGTCCTTCATGAATGCCGCTTCCTCCGCCCCCTTGCGCTTGCGCCCCACCAGGACCGCGAGCCGGGCCCGCGACACCGAGGCCAGCGCCATCTCGTAGGCGACGAAGACCGCGGTGAAGATCAGGGTGATGACAATTATGAATATTGACCAGAAAAAAGACATAATGTTCTCAAAGGAATGTTATAAACGGTCTCTGCGCTGATCGGAACAAAACGTTTTCAGTGGTGCCCGCCGCAACAACCGTCCTTTTTCTCGCCTTCCTTTTGGCTAGGCTCGTGCTTTTGCATCCCGCCGCAGCAGCCGCCCTTCTTTTTTAAAAGAAGGACCAGCGCCGCGATGACGATTAACGCAATGATGATTGTCGTTGGGTCCATGAATTCTCCTTTGTTAAGTCACAAATGACCAATTACAGTTCCCCTTCCCACAGGTGCTTACGCGTTTCCTCGACGATCACCTTATTAAGAAAGATGAGCGCGATCAGGTTCGGAACGGCCATGAGGGCGTTGGCCACGTCCGCAAAATCCCAGACGACCTTGAGGGTCATGACCGACCCAACCATGACCGCCATCACCCACAACCAGCGGTAGGGCTTGATAGCCTTTTCTCCCCAAAGGTATTCCGCCGCTCTCTCGCCGTAATACTCCCAACCCAGGATGGTCGAAAAAACGAACGTCAACAGCCCGATGACCAAAACGACCGGTCCCACCACCGGAATGTCGGCGAAGGCCTGCTTCGTCAACGTCGCGCCGTTGAGCCCCTGCGTCCATTCCATGGAATTGACGACGACCAGCCCGGTCATCAAACACACCACCACCGTGTCCCAGAACGTTCCCGTGGAAGAGACCAATGCCTGGCGGACCGGATTTTTCGTCTGCGCCGCGGCCGCCACGATCGGCGCGCTGCCCAAACCGGATTCATTGGAAAATAATCCCCGGGCCACTCCATAACGCATCGCTTCTTTGATTGAAGCACCGACGAAGCCGCCTACGGCGGCCTGGCCGGTAAAAGCACTTTTCAGAATGAGCGAAACCGTTGCCGGCACGGTCCGCCAATTCATCACCAGGATGGCCAAGCATCCCAGAACGTAGAAGATCGCCATGAAGGGCACCAGTTTTTCGCAACAGCGGGCGATGGACTGGATGCCTCCCACAATCACTACTGCGGTCAACGCGGTGATGACTCCCCCCGTCAACCACGGGGAAATGTGAAATGTCTCATTCACCAAAGTGGCAATAGAATTCGCCTGGACCATGTTGCCGATGCCGAACGCCGCCACCGCCGTGAAGAACGCGAACCCCACCGCGAGCCACTTCTGGTTCATGCCCCGCTCGAGCGCGTACATGGGACCGCCGGCCATCTGACCGCTTTTGGTGGTGATCCGGTACTTCACGCTGAGCAAGGCTTCGGAATACTTGGTAGCGATCCCGAACACCCCGGTCAACCACATCCACAGAACCGCCCCGGGCCCGCCGGACGCGACCGCCGTGGCGACCCCGACGATGTTCCCCGTGCCAATGGTCGCGGCCAAAGCGGTCGTCAGCGCCCCGAACTGGGAAACGTCCCCCTCGCCTTCTTTCGTGCGCTGAAATGATATCCGAATCGCCCGGCCCAGGTATCTTTGTATGAACTTGAGGCGGAACGTAAGGAAAAGGTGCGTGCCGCAAAGAAGAATGAGCAACGGCGGACCCCAAACGAAGCCCGAAAGGTCGGAAAGGAATTTTTCGAGGGTTTGCATAATCGCGTGAATAGTAAAGCGCGATTATCATATCACGGCAACCGCGGAATGGAAACAGAGTTGCGATTTTTGTCGTTGCGGGGCGAAACGGCGGGGTCCCCCGCGGCGCGAACGCGCCGCGGGGGGCCCCGGGTGACCACTCAGCTTATGAGCTTTTACTTCGCGCGCGTATAACGGATCTCCATCATCTTGAACTCTTTGCCGTCCGCACCCGGTGAATACATCTCATGGGTGAAATGATCGGCATCGACAATCGTCGTCACTTCACGGGAGGTCCGGTCCCCTCCGACCAAGGGACAGGAAAAGGTTCCGCTTGAAGTCAGGGCCTTGGCAGCGGCATCCCATTTCCCGGAACCCTTCATCATGCCGGTCGACATGTTGTCGATCCAGATGGATTCGTATTCCTTTTTCAAGTTGTCATATCCGATAAAACCCATACCGTTGAACGGTTTCCCCATCATGCTTCCGCTGACGGTCTGTTTCACGAAATGCCCGTCCAGGTCCCAGGCGATCTCGCTGGTCCCGGTGGATTCTTCGGGCGGGGCGTCCGCGGACATCCAGGATTTGATCGAAAAATCCCATTTCCCGATCAGGGGATCTAGCACGTGGTGATTTTCCCCGGGAGTTGAGAACTCCTGGAACTTCTTCATCATTTCCTGCTCTTCGGGGGTCATGGCCTTCTCCCCGGCCGCTGGCGTGGCGGCCTTGGCCTTCATGTCATCAGCGGCGAACCCAGTTCCCGCGATCCCCACGGCGGCAGCGATTCCCAGAACAACCAGCAACTTCCGATTCGACTTCTTCATGCAATCCTCCTTGTGTGGTTATTGAATTTTCCCAAATCCGTCAACGTTAGGGAACACAACTCAATAAGGGCGTATTTTATCACACTCCGTGAAAATAAATAATATTTCTCAAGAAATCATGGGATGCTAAGCCCAATAAAAAACCCAGCACTTATTCTCGCAAGAGAATAAGTGCTGGGTGGATTTTCGGATTCTTACAGCTTTACCACATTGGCGGCTTGCTGGCCTTTCGGACCTTCCTGAATGTCGAACTCGACTCTCTGTCCTTCGCTCAGGGTCTTGAAACCTTCGCCCTTGATCGCGGTGTGATGAACGAACACATCCTTGCCGTTATCCGGGGTGATGAAGCCATAGCCTTTTTGGTCGCTGAACCACTTCACGCTTCCTTGTGCCATGATTTACCTCCTCCTTTCCTAAAAGAATTTAGTAAATAATGGCAGTACTGGGAAGCGTGCTGCGTGGTACATTCCAGCTTAGTCAAAGCGTTTTCCTTTGGCTACGCCGGAGCAGAAATTCCGCCGGCAGAACTTCCCGCCTGCGGTCAAACTTTCTACTCC
>JAHFFX010000037.1 GCA_023247755.1 Candidatus Omnitrophota bacterium
GGAGAGCAGGTTGAAGCTGGTATCTCCCAGGGTGATCTTCCGCTTCAGCACCTGTTGAGCGTATTCCAGGAGAAGCCCCCGGAACTTATGCGGAAAGAAATAAAAATGGAAGTAGACGAACAACCCGGCGAAAACGACGAAGATGAGGGTGAGGGTGATGATCAATTTGCGACTCATGTGAGCTATTATACAAGAATGCCCGGTCGTTGCAACGCCGGATAGCCGATGTTATACTAAGCCATTGTTTTTCTGGCGATTAGCGTGCTGCGCATAGCAGTAATGTTTCTAAAGATCATCGAGTATCAGGCCAACTACGGGGCGTCCCGGTTTTTCTGTAGGACCATAAGGTGGCCGGGACGTGGGCAAACTTTTCTAAAGGATTTTAAAGGAAGTTTGCCCACGTAGCGCAGCTCGGCTAGCGCGCTTGCTTTGTCCCGGTTCTCCGCAGATTTGAAAGATTTCATAGAAAAAACCGGGACTACACCCTGTTTTCCCGATAGAGTTTTTATCGCAAAGGAAACAGGGTGTGGGACCAAGAGGTCACAAGGTTCAACAATCGGGGAGTAGCGCAGGGGCTAGCGCACTTGCTTTGTCCCAGCTTTCCTCAAATTTAAAAGATTCTTTTAGAAAGAGCTGGGACTATCCCTGCTTTCTCTGATTGGTTTGTAATTCCGAGGAAAGCAGGGATGGGAGCCGTGGTCCCGGCAAACTAATTCCGGGGCGTAGCGCAGCTCGGCTAGCGCGCTTGCTTTGGGAGCAAGAAGTCGAGAGTTCAAATCTCTCCGCCCCGATTTTCTTTCCAACCACCCCATGCCTCTCGATAAACGCGATCACACCAAACTCCTGTGCGACATCGGTGAATTATCGGGCCTCTTTGAGGATGCCCTGAGTCTCGACGGCTTTCTGCAGCGGATCGTCGCGATGATCGCGGAGCACCTGCATTGTCCGGTCTGTTCCATCTATTTGTATTACGATGAATCTCAGGAACTGGTGCTCACGGCCACGAAAGGATTGAACCCCGATTCGATCGGTCGCGTGCGCATGAAGTTGGGGGAGGGGCTTACCGGGCTGTCGCTCAAGGAGATGCGGCCGATTTGCGAGCGCCAGGCGAGCCGGAACCCCAATTTCAAGGCCTTCCCCGGTATCGGGGAAGAACAGTACGAATCCTTCCTGGTGGCGCCCATCGTCCGCGGCCAGACCCGCATCGGCGCCATCGTCGTTCAGAATTCCCAAAAGAACTATTTTACCGAAGAGGACGTCAAGGTCTTCCGGGCGGTCACCTCGCAGCTCGCCAACACCATCGAGACCACGAAGCTCCTCATGTCGCTCAACGAGAAAGCGCAGGCCGCTACCCCAAAACCGGCCCTCAAAGAGCTCAAGTTCGTCAAGGGCCGCCCCGCCTCGGAAGGGTTCGCGTTCGCCGAGGCGCTGGTCCTGGGCGGAGAGCACCTGTTCGCGGTCGCGAACCGGGAGAAGATCAACGATCCCTGCACTCTGGAAGATTTCCGCCGGGCGGTCGCGGCGACCGAACAGGAACTTGAGCAGCTGCAACAGCAGATCGAAGAGCGGCTCTCGGATGTCGCGTCCCTGATCTTCAGCGCCCAGCTCTTGATGCTCAAGGACAAATCGTTCATGGACGCCATCGAGAACATGATCCGGGCAGGGGTCAATCCCCCCTTGGCGATCCTTAAGGCGGTGGAAGATTATGTCCGGATGTTCCAGAAGATCTCCGATAGTTATTTGCGGGAAAAGAGCCAGGATGTGCGGGACATCGGCCGCCGGCTCCTGGAGAACCTGTTGGGGAAAGAAGAGGCCCAGTATGATCTTGAGGACAAGATCATCGTGGCCGAAGAGCTGGTGCCTTCGGACGCGCTCAAGCTCTCTTCTCAAAAGGTCAAGGGGATCATTCTCCTTTCCGGCGGGGTGACCTCGCATTTGTCGATCCTGGCCAAGTCCTTGTCCCTTCCCCTGGTCATCGCCGATGCCCCGGAGCTCCTTGCGCTCAAGCCGCGCACCATGGTGCTCATGGACGCCGAACAGGGCACGATCTATATCGAGCCGGGAGCGGACATCGTGAAGAATTTTCACGAGCGGGAGGACCTTCGGGCCAGACTCGAGAAGCTCAAGAAGGAAATGACTCCGGTGACCTCGACCATGGACGGAACACGGGTGACGCTCCTGGCCAACATCAATCTTCTGGGGGACCTGAAAGCCGCCCGGGAATTCCACGCCGAAGGCGTGGGGCTCTACCGCACGGAATTCCCGTTCTTGGTGCGCAGTGATTTCCCGACGGAAGAAGAGCAGTACGTCATCTATCGCAAACTCATCGAAGGCATCCCCGGCAAGGAAGTGACGTTTCGGACGCTCGATATCGGAGGCGACAAGGTCCTGTCCTATTTTCATCATACCAAGGAGGAGAACCCGTTCCTGGGAATGCGCTCCATCCGTTTCTCCCTGAAATACAAGGACATCTTCGCGGCGCAGCTGCGCGCCATCCTGCGGGCCGGCCACAAGGCGGACCTTAAGATCATGTTCCCGATGATCTCTTCCCTGGATGAGTTCCTGGAGGCCCGCTCCGTGGTGAAACAATGCCGGGATGAGCTGCAAGCTGAAGGGATCGCACACCACGCGAATCCTGCGGTGGGAATGATGGTGGAGCTTCCCGCGGTCCTCGAGATCATCGACGAACTGGCCCAGGAGGCGGATTTTTTCAGCATCGGGACCAACGATTTCATCCAATACATGCTGGCGGTGGACCGCACCAACGAGAAGGTCGCGGACCTGTATCTGCCGCACCATCCGGCGGTGTTGCGGGCGCTCAAGAAGATCGTGGAGGCGGCCGACCGCCATCATCGGGAGGTCTCGGTCTGCGGCGGGATGGGCGATGACGACCGGTACACTGCTTATCTTTTGGGCATCGGGATCCGGCGATTCAGCATCGACCCCAAGAACCTTCCCCGGGTTCAGAAAACGATCAGCTCGATCGACCTTTCGCAGGCGCGGCGGCTGGTGGCGGATATTTTAAAGCGTTGCCGCCTTCCGGATATTTCCAAGGCCCTTGGGTCGGATGCCCGAGATCAAACGGGTCTTAATCCCCCCTATCGGTGAAGCGCCCTGCCCGATCGCCGGACCCATCCGGCGTTCGGAGCTGCGTGGATCGTCTTGCGGTCGGAAAATACACCAAAGTCAGAGGCAGGAAAATGGGATCCGCCTCTGAAAAAGTTCCCGGTCCCCCCGCAATTCCTCTAAAAATGGATATTCCGTCCATGGATTCAATGGTATACTCGACTTGATTTCCCCCAAAATGCGGAGGGATCGCCTTTTCATATGAAGACAATCGCGCTGTACGACTTCAATTGGCATGGACATCATCCGTCCTATTTGCAGATCTTTGCCGGAAGTCTATTGCGCGATAAATTCCGCGTCATCCTCTTCTGCCAGCATCCGGAAAAGATCGTTGCCGCCCTCGGAAAGGTCTTGAGCCCCGAGCAAATGAGCCGGATCGAAGGCCATCGCATCCAATATCCTCCAGGCAACGGAAGCATGGTCACGGCGCTGGTCCAGTCGTTCATTAACTGGCGCCAGGCAGCCGACGATCTGACCACTTTCCAAAATAATACCGGTCGGGCGGTCGATTTCGTCCTTTTTCTCAAGGTCGAAGATTATTGCCGCGGCGTCATCCCATTAACCGCGGTCCGCAGGCATTTCGCCTTTCGATGGGGAGGCCTGTTCATTCATCTGGATTTGCCCCGCCAGGCCAGAATGAACTTATTTTCCGATCGACGCCTTCTTCTGCGACATTCTCTCAAGTCCGGCTTGCATAATTTCTCCGTGTTCAACCTGCCGACCTGTCGCTTTGTGGGGACCTTGCAGGAGGATTGCATCGACGATCTGAAAAGCGCCATCACCACCGAGGTCGTTCATTTTCCGGAGACGACGTTCGAGGCAACTTCGAGCGAAAGCCCCCTGGTCCGCCGGGTCCAAGAAATGGCGCAGGGAAGAAAGATCGTCGCCCTCCTCGGGGTCATGGACCGCCGCAAAGGGATCTTCACCTTCATCGATATGGCCCGGCGTTGCCAAGAAAGAAACTGGTTCTTCACCGCCTGCGGCGAAGCAAAGAACTTTTGGACGTCTCCTCGAGATTTGGAAGCACTGCAGGAGGCCATCGCTTCTTGCCGGGAGGGTAATATTCTCATTCATCCTGAGAAGATCGCGGATGAGGCGGAATTGAATGCGCTCATCAAATTAAGCGATGCGTTGTTCTGCGTTTATGAGAACTTCCCTCCGTACAGCAGCAATTTCCTGACGAAGGCGGCCCTGTTTCGCAAACCCGTGATAGTCGGGAAATACGGCCTTCTGGAAAAAAGAGTCCTGGGATTCGGGACCGGCAAGCCGGCGATCCCGGGGGATGCGGGTTCGTGCATCCAGGCGCTCGATGAGCTGTTCTCGCGGGGCCTCGAAAATCCGCAATTCGCGCCGTACTATCAGCGGAACTCGGCGAAATATTTCGATGGGCTCCTTGCTTCTCTCATGGAGCGCTGTCTGAAAGGGTCATGATATGGACCTGGCTGAGCTGAAAGACAGCAAAGTGTTCTCGTTCGATATTTTTGATACGACGCTCACCCGCTGGGTGGCCCGGCCGACCGATCTCTTCCTCTTGATGCAGGACCGCCTTGTCAAGGGGCCGGCGGATTATCCCGGATCATTGGCGAGGAATTTCCGCAAAGCGCGGGTGAGGGCGGAAATGCAGGCTCGGCTTGGAGCCCTGCGCAAAGGCGGTCGGGAGATCCGGATGGAGGACATTTATGAGAATCTGCGCAAGGAGTTCAACCTCGATCAAGCGCAGGCCGTTCAACTGATGGCGGAGGAGGCCGAGTTGGAATTCCAGTGCGTTCGCCCGATCGCCTGGACGGTCGCCGAGATCGACGCCTTGCGAGGAATGAATAAAAGGGTCATATTCACCTCTGATATGTATCTTCCCCAGGCTCTCCTGGAAAGGCTGCTCGCCAAGGTCGGAGTGCGGGTTGGGAAGGAGGAACTTTACCTGTCGTCAGAAATAGGCTTGAAGAAACATTCCGGTGAACTGTTCCGGCATATCCTCAAAAAGGAGGGCTGTGCCCCCGGGCAGCTGTCCCATTGCGGAGATGATCTGCACAGTGACTGGTGGGTGCCGCATCAAATGGGCATTCGGATCTATGGCGAGACTTCCGCTGAGGTCACCCGGCGTTTGCGGTTCCACCGATTCAAAAGGATCAAAAAGTATTTTGAGTACGCCCGACGATGCCTGGACTCATAAAACCTCATCTTGAGCGCAACGATTACGAAGAGCTCATCCTCCAGCGCCGGGAGATCCCGGAGAGACTGCGGTCAATTTGGGCCGGGGTTTCGCGGGCGACCCGGTTGTCCCGAAGCTTTCCTGATCTCCATGCGCAAACGATCTGGGACACGGGTGCCGATGTGATCGGCCCGACTTTCTTCTTTTTCGTTTCGTGGGCATTGCAGGAGGCAAAAAAACAGGGCTTCCGCGATTTATATTTTCTGGCGAGGGACGGCCAGATACTGCGGGAGATCGCCCAAACCATCTGCCGGCAATATTCTTGGGATATCGAATGCCGCTATTTGCATGGGTCGCGCCAAGCCTGGCTGATCCCGGCGATTTCCTTGTTCACGCGTCAGGAAATCGATTGGCTTTTTTCCGAGTTATGGTATGTCCTTTCGGTCCGTTCGGTTTGCCGGCGGCTGGGTTCTTCCCCAGAAGATATGGAAGAAATCTTGGGGAAATATGATTTTCCTGCTGCCGTTTTTGATCGGGAACTGGATGAACTGGGAAAAAAGCGGTTGCAGGACTGTCTCATGTCGGAGGAATTCGGGCGCTGGTTCCACGAGAAGTCCCGGGGCGACTTCGAGAACATCATCGGATATTTCCGGCAGGAAGGACTGTTCGATTGCCAGAAGATCGCTTTGGTGGATATCGGCTGGAGGGGCAACCAGCAGGCCGCCCTCAACAAGATTTTGATTAAGGCGGGTCATTCTCCCCGAGCGGGGGTCCGGGGGTTCTATTTCGGGCTTACGGAGGCGGCAGCAAAACTTCCCCCGGGGGCGCTGCATTCCTTTTTGTTCGATCTGTCATCAAGTCCCCGGCGGTTCTACCTTCGCAATAATAATATTTATGAGGCCTTTGCCGCCTCAGCGGAGGGGAGGACGATCGGCTTCGGTCAGGCCAGTGGCCGTTTCGTTCCGGTCCTCGCCAGTCCCACCTGTCCGGAAGTGCTCCGCTGGAGAGTTGAATTGCAGCACGAAAGCATTCTGGCGTTCGTTCGTGAATTCTGCGAACAATGTCCTGTCGAGTTGAAGAGTCCGGAGGATGTGCTGCCCGGCCTGGAGGCGACACTGCACCGTTTCCTGTCCAATCCCAGCTTCCATGAGGCCGAGACGTACGGTCGTTTTCCCATGGATAGTGAAATGACCGAGAGCAATATTCAGGAGATCGCCCCGGTGGTCACGAGGCGCGAGTTCTGGCGTTCTTGTTTGGATCTGAAAAGATCCCGGGTTTTCTGGATGGCGGCGACCCTGCGCAGGTCCAAACTTTCGTTCGAAAGGATGCTGTGGAAATGGCTGTGGCCGCTTCTGGCATGGGGCTATGGCCATGCCCAAAGGACAAGGCGGAATTTCTCGGAATCCCGAGCTTTGCTGTCAAGAAAAACCTGACGTCAAACTCGTCGAGCTTATTGTATTTGGTACAGCGGTATGATATGTTAATTATTATTTAGATAAATCATCACCTTCTTTAAAATCGAATAATTTGTGAGCAGCGGCGCAAAACCAACATTCATCAAGCGGATAAAGCAGGCTTCGGAGGCCCTGTTGGACCGAGGCGTGCATCTGGTTATGCTTTTGCTTTATCGCCTTTCAGACATTCGTCCTTGGAGGTTCGGATATTCGGCCTTCAAGGCGGATTACCTCAAAAGCGTATTGAATGATGAATCCAGGATGAATATTTTCCGTCAAGGACAGCGGTTGTCGCAAGGGTATGGTCATCGCCTTGATGCCCGGGTTGTGGAAATCCCTTGGGTATTGTCCCATCTGCCCTCCCCAGCGGGTCGGTTGCTTGATTCCGGTTCTTCTCTTAACCATTCGGTGGTTTTGACCTCATCCCCCCTAAAGAATTGGACTAAAACCGTTCTGACGCTCGCTCCGGAGGAATTTGCTTTTTGGGATCTTGGCATCTCCTATGTTTACGGGGACTTGCGGGATCTTGATTTTAAGGACAACTGGTTCGACGCGGTGGTATGCATTTCCACGATTGAGCATGTGGGCATGGACAATTCCTTGTACGGGGACAACCGGCCGGCGTCGGATTCCGGTAACCGGTATGCGTTTAAAACGGCGGTTCAAGAAATGCGCCGGGTGCTCAAACCCGGTGGAAAATTATTGATTACCTTTCCCTTTGGCCGATACGAAGACCATGGCTGGTTTCAGCAATTCGACGCGGACATGGCGGATGAGCTTATAAAGACGTTCAATCCTTCGCAACGAGCGGAACAGGTGTTCTATTATCATCCGCAAGGATGGCAGAACAGCGACCGTCCGCAGGCCGCTTTAGCCGAGTTCTTCGATGTCCGTACGAGCAAGTATTTTGATCCGCGGAGCACGGCCGATTTTCCGCCTGATTTCCGGGCGGGGGAGCAGGCGGTGATGTGTCTGTGTTTACAAAAGTGAGAAAGGAAGGATGGGATGGGCGTAGAAACAGTCGAGCATAACGGTACGCGGTATGCAGAAATCATTTGGTCGGATATTCGGGTGCAGAAAACTATTTTCTTTTCGCCGGCCGAATCCTCTTTCCAGTTTGGGCTTTTGGCTCATGCAGCGGGTTTTGTGGAATCGGCTCATTACCATAAGCCATTCACCCGGCAGATCAACGATCTTCAGCAGATGTTCGTGGTGCAACGGGGGGTCGTGGCGGTGCTGCTTTACTCCGACCAGAAGAAATTGATTCGGGAAATCATATTAAAATCGGGCGATGCCATCGTTCTGATCCACGGTATTCATGCTATCCGGGTCATTGAAGATATGCAGTGTATCAGTGTCAAGCAGGGTCCCTTCCTGGGGACCGAAAATGACAAGATCATCGTAGAGGTTCAAGAATGATCCCGGTATTCGAACCGGAAATTGGCGAAGAGGAAATCGCTGCGGTCGTTGCAGCCTTGAGGCGGGGAGAGATTTCCGGATCGTTCGGGAAATCCATTACCGATTTCGAAGAGCATTTTGCCGCGTTCTGCGGACGTAAGTATGGCATTGCGGTCAACAGCGGAACGGCAGCGTTGCATATTGCTGTGGCTGCGGCGGGTATTGGCGATGGAGATGAGGTCCTCCTGAGCGCCAGCACCAACATCGCCACCGCGCTGGCCGCTTATCACAACCGCGCTGTTTCTGTGCCGGTGGATTCCGAGGTTGAAACCTGGAATCTCAACCTTGATCTGATCGAGCCCTTGATCTCCCAACGCAGCCGCGCCATTTTACCGGTCCATCTTTACGGCCATCCGGTCGACATGGACCGCCTCATGGAGATCGCCCAGCGTAACAAACTGATCGTTATCGAGGACTGTGCTGAATCGCACGGCGCCACGGTCCGGGGGAGAATGACCGGCAGCTTCGGGCAGATGGCCTGCTTCAGCTTTTACGCCAACAAGATCATCACTACCGGGGAAGGCGGTATGGTCGTGACCGATGACGCTGCGATCGCCGAGAAACTGCGGCTTTTGCGCAATCTCGCCTTCAGCAAACCCCGCTTCCAGCACTTGCTCCCCGCCTTTAATTTCCGCATGACCGGTTTTCAGGCGGCAATGGGGCTGGCCCAGCTCAAGAAGATCAAATCTATTATCGAAGCCAAGCGCCGACTCGCCGCAACCTACAATCGATATTTGAAAGACATTCCCGGTATTCAAACCCCGGCGCAGAAGGACTGGGCGTTGAATGTTTACTGGATGTACGCAATTGTGGTACATCCACAGTTCGGTCTTGACCGCGACGGACTGATTGAATTCCTAGCGAAGAGCGGCATCGAAACGCGCACCTTTTTCTGCCCTATGAATCAGCAGCCGTTCTTAAGAAGCCAGTCCGGATACCGCGATGTCCCTTGTCCAGTCGCTGACCAATTGTGGAAAGATGGCTTGTATCTCCCGTCCGCCGGCCGTCTCACCGAACGGGAGATCCAGCAGGTCGCCGAGACCATTCAGAAAGCGCATGAGTCCCAGAGGCGTGTATGAATACGATCGCGATCATTCCGGCCCGCGGCGGTTCCAAGGGCATCAAAAGAAAAAATCTCGTCCTCATCAACGGCAAGCCGCTCATCGCGCATTCCATCGAAAAGGCCCGGGCGGCCAAGAGCATTCAGCGGGTGATCGTATCAACGGAGGATGCGGAGATCCGCCAAGTGGCTTTGGAGTATAAGGCGGAAGTTCCGTTCGTAAGGCCGCGAGAGCTCGCGGAAGATCACGTGTTGGACCTGCCGGTCTTTGAACATGCCCTGCGTTATCTGGAAGAACAGGAAAAATACAAAGCCGATATCGTAGTGCACTTGAGGCCGACGGCGCCGCACCGCAAGCCGGAATGGATCGATGCTGCGGTCGAGCTTCTTAACGAGCATCCCCTCGCGGATTCGGTCCGTTCGGTGTCCCCGCCCGGGCAGCATCCGTATCGCGTTTTTCGCATCGATGCCGAAGGGTTCCTGTCGCCCGTGATGAAACCGGAGCACCCGACTCCGTATTTGCTGCGTCGGCAGGACCAGCCCGCGATGTACTATTACAACTGCGTGATTGATGTGACCCGGCCCCGAACAATTTTTGAAAAGAGATCCATGACCGGGGACCATATGCTGCCGTATATTATGAATGCGGATGATGTTATCGATATCGATTCTCCGCGAGATTTGGAAATCGCAAGATTTTTAATGGAGAGAAAGCCATGAAAATACTGGTTCTGGGAGCAGGCATGTATGTCACCGGCCGCGGTGGAAGCGGTGTCGGAACCGTGCTCGCGTCGCTGGTGCAGGCGTCCAAACAGATCGAGATCGAATCGATCACCGTCGCGGCGAAAAGCCCCGGTAACAAGAAGATCGTCGCCGATGCCGTCAAGAGGAACAATGCGAAACTCGGGGCTTCCTTGAAAGCTGGCTTTGTGTCGGTCGATGTGGCTGGCCCGGAGTTCGTCCGTTTTCTGCGGGCCAATCGATTTGCTGCCGCGATCATCTGCCTTCCCGACCATATGCATTTCAAGGCGGCCCAAACCCTGATCTCCCAGGGAATTCATTGTCTCATGGTCAAACCCTTGACGCCCACTCTTGGGGAAGCCCGGCGTTTGGTGGCCCTGCAGAAGAAAAAGAAGGTCTATGCGGCAGTGGAGTTTCACAAACGTCTGGATGAAACGAATCTTTTTATCAAAAGAGCGCTAGCCGATAAGGTTCTCGGAGATGTGTTGTATTTCACAGTGGATTACAGTCAGCAGATCCACATTCCGGTATCAACGTTTAAGTCCTGGGCCGGCAAGACGAATATTTTTCAGTACCTCGGTGTGCATTACGTCGATCTGATCTATTTTTTGACTGGTTATATTCCCGTCCGCGCCATGGCTTATGGTACAAGGAACCTTTTGGTCTCCCGGGGGATCAATACCTATGATTCCATTCACGCCATGGTCGAATGGCAGGATCCTCGGCGAAAGAACAAGTTTTTCATATCGAATCTCAATACTAACTGGATCGATCCGGATAACACAAGTGCTTTGTCCGATCAGAAGTACAAGGTCGTTGGCACCAAAGGTCGGATGGAATGTGACCAGAAGAACCGCGGTCTCGAGCTTGTTCAGGAACGCTTGGGCACCCGCCAGATCAACCCCTATTTTTCAGAATACCTGCTTGACGCTTCGGGCCGGATGCGATTCGGGGGATATGGTTACAAGAGCATCCTGATTTTCCTCGCTGATGTCCAGGATTTGGGCTTGCGTGTGACCGACCTGACAACGCTTGAGAAATCCAGACCCAGCTTCACCCAGGCACTGGTATCCACGGCGGTTATTGATGTCGTGACCCAGAGCTTGAAGAATCAATCGCAATGGAAAATGATCCATGGTCCATTTTGATCATAGCGCCCTTGATCGTCTCATGACAGCGGTCTTGCGCGATAAGGGGGTGAATGAATCTTCGGTCCGCCATGTTGTATCGTCCCTCATTCAGACATCGTTGCGGGGGGTGGATTCGCACGGCATCAATCTTTTCCCGCATTATTGTAAGGAGGTTGACTCAGGGCGGATCAATAAAAACCCACA
Source organism: Candidatus Omnitrophota bacterium (assembly GCA_023247755.1). GTDB lineage: Bacteria > Omnitrophota > Gorgyraeia > Zapsychrales > JAHFFX01 > JAHFFX01. The sequence goes on from JAHFFX010000037.1 coordinate 11,323, forward strand.
TTTTAAATTTGAAAAGACGGCCGCCGCGACCGCGGTAATGGACGCTGATCACGGTTTTGGTCACCACGCCGGCGCGGCGGCGATCGACAGCGCCATCGACTATGCCCTTCAATCCGGAATGGGCTCCGTCAGCGTGAAGAATTCCTCCCATTTCGGGGCAGCCGCGTATTTTGGCCTCCGGGCGGCCGAGAAAGATTGCCTTGGCTTCGCATTTACGAATGCCGATGCTCTGGTCAAGGCACATGGCAGCAGCGAACCGTTCTTTGGGACCAATCCCATATGTTTTTGCGCGCCAATGAAGGATGAGGATCCGTTTTGCCTGGACATGGCGACCTCGCTCGTTTCCTGGAACAAGATCAACAATTGCCGGATGAATAATCAGCCCATCCCGCCGCACTGGGCTTTTGACGAGCAGGGGAACAGCGTCACCGACCCCCACAAGGCCATAAGCCTTAACCCGGCGGGTGAGTATAAGGGATTCGGATTGGGCGCAGTTGTCGATATCCTTTGCGCTCTTTTGGCCAACGGCCCCTTGAGCAGGGACATCATCCCGATGTACACATCCGCCATCGCCGATAAAAGATACATCAATCATTTTTTTATGGTGATCGATATCCGGAAATTCACCGATGTGAATGTTTTTAAAAGCAGGCTTCAGGAAATGGTGAACGGCATCAGAAACCTTAAGCCGCTTTCTTCCGCCACTAAGGTCATGGCCGCCGGCGATCCGGAGAAGAAGTCCTCGGGGCAGCGCTTGAACGAGGGAATTCCAGTAAGTGATGTCAAATTCGCCGATTTTTTGTCCGTTTCGGAACAGTTCAGGAGCGCCGCCAAATGAAAACGCTCGTAGATATTCTCAATGTGAATGGCGAAGCGTCCTGTCTAACGACATCCGCTTGGCTAAGGATCCTTGGCGGAAAATCTGAATCGGTTTTCTGCCAGTGGCTCGGCTTGTACGTTAAGCATAAAAAGAAGGCCACCCTTGGGCTTACGGGATCGACGGTCGTTGAGCTGGCGAAGTTCAACCCCGAAGCTATCGAGTTCATCAACCTCCATCCGGAGATTTTCGAGATCATCGTTCGTCCGTTCAGCCACGATGTTGCCTTGTTGAGAACCTCGGAAGGTTTTAGGAAGAACTTGGAGATCGGGTGGAAGGTCATCGAGAAAGAGTTCCGCCGGATCAGCCTTTTTTTTCTTCCGCCGGAATTCATGCTGACCAACGAACAGGTCTCCTATTTGCGAAGCCGCGGCATCCAGGCGGTGTTCATTAACTCAAGCCGATTCCCCGAGGAGATTCGCGACCGGATTCCGCAGGGGCCTTATCAGGTCCAAGGGACCGGCGGCGTTACGCTCGGCTGTATTCCTGTCGTGGGTGAATTGACCCGGGGCTATCTATCCGCGCTGCAGAACTACGCGGCCGGGGACTGGAACAATCGGATTCGACGGATCAAGCAACCGGTTATCTTCTCTTGGCGCGATGGGGAAAGCCCATTTCTGATCCCCGACGGTCTGAGTCGTGAAGCGTTTTGGCTGGCCAGCGAATCCAAGGAGTTTGGCAGAAAACACTTACGGGACCTTAAATTGGATTATTTGGAAAGCGGCCGTCTGTCGGAGGCGACCTACAAATCCTATCCGGTCCATTCCTTTTCTGCCTGGATGGAGGGTTTCCGCATGCTGGGTTTCATCAAACGGGTGGGGAGAATCGAAACGGAAGTTAAGTCGCTCACCCAGGACCAGCTGGTTTTGTGGCTTGAGGTGATCGGCTCCGATATCCTTTCGTCGGTGGAAAAAAAATCCCCCCTTGTGAGATTGAAGTTGGGTCCGCGTAAAGCAAAATATCAACAATACGTCATCCGGCGCAGCGAACGCGGTTTCGAAGGGGAGGAGTATCTTTGTTTTCTTGAGCAATTGCTGCAAGGCAAGGGACTTCCCCCGCAGGCCTTGCAGGCCGACGAAGCCCATATTCTGAGATTGAGGAAGAAAATCGAATATTTTAGCGGATTGAAGGTATAAAGCTTGCGGAGCCATCTTTGAACAGGAGTTGGGATTTGGGTTTTGGAAAACTCTGCCAGGCAGTGACCGCGAGGCTCATCAGCAATCAGGGATTGGTCGATATCTTTAGGAATTTCGCCTGGCTGTCCATTGACCGGGTGATCCAGCTGGTGGTCGGGCTTTGGATCACAGCGTGGATGGCGCGTTACCTGGGGCCGGAACAATTCGGGATCTGGAATTACGCGTTTGCCTTTGTGGCGCTCATCGGCGCATTCTCTTCGCTGGGGTTGGATACGATCGTCATGCGGGATGTTGTCCAAAGGCCCGCCCTAAAGAACCAGATTCTCGGAAGCGCGTTCGTTATCAAGATCATTTCGTCGGTCGCGGCCCTGCTGCTCTGCGTGTTGCTTGCACACTTGCTTCCCTTGAAGAATCAGCTGGTCAAGTTCATGATCAGCGTCATGGGTTTAAGTTTCCTCGTCCAGGCGTTTGATGTCATCGATTTCTATTTTAAATCGCAAATGCGCTCGCAATATGTCGTCTTCGCGCGCAATGCGGCGTTCTTGGCGCTGGCTTTGGTCAAAATTGGATTGATCCTGCGCGGGGCCCCGGTGGGGGCATTTGCATGGGCGTTCGTTCTCGAAGCCATCTTGGCCGCGATACTGCTCATCGCGTGTTATCGCGCCAGGTCGGGAAATCTGGCTGAATGGAAGATCGAGCGTCGGGTCACGTTTAACCTGCTTAAAAGCGGCTGGCCGTTTTTCTGGGCCTATATTTCATCAATCCTGTATTTAAGGATTGACCAGGTCATGATCGGGCAGCTGCTCGGCGAACGTTCGGTCGGCATATATTCGGTGGCTATGCGGATTTACGATATCCCGTTCTCCATGCTCGTGCTGCTGACTTCGGCCACGTTCCCCAAGATAATCGAGCTTTATGATCGGGACAAGGAATTGTTCTTTAAAAGGTATGCCCAGGTGACCACGCTGTACACGATCGCTTCCCTTTTGCTTTTGGCGGTATTCTTTTGTCTGGGGAAAACGGCCATATCCCTGTTGTTTGGTCCGGCGTATCTGGAGGCCTATCCGGCATTGCTGGTCTTGTCCTTTGGGCTTATCTTTGTTTATAATGGGATGCTCAGAAGCAGTTATCTGTCAGTCAGCCATAATGAGAAGCTTATCCTCACCACGTCACTTTTTTCTGCTGCGCTGAATATTGTTCTGAACTATTTTCTTATCAGGGCCTACGGGATCGTGGGTTCTGCGATTGCGACCTTGGTCACGCATTTTGTAGCGCTGTTTCTTTCCAATTATTTTTTTGAAGCCACGAAGCGGATCTCGTTGATCCAGCTGGAAGCATTTTATAAATTCAAATTCTGATCATGGGAATGTATAAAGCTGCGAGAACCTGTTTTTTTTTCCTGCCCGAGTATCTTGTGTTCTCGCTGGGATTTGAGTTTTTGTCGAAGCTGGGCCGACTTACGACTGGGGACTTTAAGGTCGACCGCTCGAAGAAATGTTATATTAACCTGGGCTCCGGCACCGTGATCGTTCAGGGTTTCGTTAACATAGATTTCTTTTACAGCAAGGGGATCGACTATGGGGCGGATCTAAGGTTTCCTTTACGGATTCCCGATAACTCCATCGATGGGATCTTTTGCGAACACACTTTTGAACATCTCACCTACGCGGATGATCTTAAACTTTTCAAGGAGTGCTATCGGATCCTCAAACCGGGCGCGGTTTTGCGCATTGTTCTTCCGGATGTTTCGCTTTTTATCAAAAATTACGCCGAACATAACGAGGCATGGTTCCGGCTTTGGGAAAGGCTGATGCTCACCGAAAGTACTTCTCCCGAACGCGCCCAACGGCGGCTGTCCACTTACATGGAGGCGGTGAGCTTTGTTACCCAGGAATACGGCCACCGTTCCGCTTGGGATTTCGACACCTTGAAGGTATATCTGCAGATGGCGGGTTTCAGCGATATCAATAAAGTGTCCTTCCGGCAGGGACAGGATCCGCATCTATTGATCGATTTTGATGCGGAAGACCGGAAACTCGTTTCCATTTATCTGGAAGTCCGAAAGTAGGTCGAGCAGGAAAGCCGTGGGATCATGAAAGCCTATTCGGTCATTTTGGGTTATCCGTTATATCTGGCGAGGCAGGGATTGAATGTCCTGCCCAAGCCGGTGCTTTCTCCCAATCAGAAATTCAAGAACGCCCATCAGGGAGAAACCTGTTTTATTCTCGGCAGTGGCCCTTCGATCAAGAACCAGGATCTGAAGAAATTATCCGGCCGCATCGTCATGACCCAGAATCATTTCCACTCCCACGAGGACATCCGCATTATCAACCCCCGGTATCACGTGATGGTCCCCAAATACCACAAGAAAGAATATGACAAGGATTGGCGCGATTGGATCAGGTCAATGGAGGAGCGCCTTCCCGCTGACTGCGGGCTGTTTGCCGACAGCAATACGAAATACCTGATCGACGATTTTGCTTCGCTCAAGCACCGGACATTCTATATCCACACCGGGATCAATCCCATCTATATGCGTAAGGCCGCGATCGATATCACCAAGAACATCATGAACGTACCAACCGCCCTGACGGAATGCCTGACCATCGCTTTGTATATGGGATTCAGGAAGATTTATCTGCTGGGTTTTGATCTGAATCAGTTGATTATCCTTCAGGAAGAGAAAAACGGCAGGGAGCGTTTGCGATTTTACGGAATGTCCCCCATTACCAGCAACGCCGCGGAGGCGGAGTTCGAAAAGAAAACCGGCACTTCCGGAGATGATTGGTTCTGGATGTGGGAGATCTGGGTTCAATTGAACTTGCTAAAAAACTATGCGCAAGAAAAAGGTATTCAGATCATCAATGCGACCCAAGGAGGGTTGTTGAACGTTTTCTCAAGGCAGTCTTACGATGATGTTCTCAGGGAAATGTCCGACCCCCGGGATTTGTCCGGGGAGCGGAAACGATAACCATGGTTGTCTTTGTAAAAGAGTTTGGAAGTTGGGAGAAAGCCGCCCAAGCCTGTGCCGGGTACGACTCCCAGGCGATCATTGAGAAGGTATATCAGTCCGCCCTAAAAGTCAAAAGCGGCGAAGCCGTCTATGAACGGGATTCGGTCTTATTTGATCGTGTTCAATATTCGTGGCCGGTATTAAGCGCCTTGATGTGGGTGGCCGCCCAAAATGAAGGCCGCCTGAATGTCATTGACTTCGGCGGTGCACTGGGCACCAGTTATTACCAAAACCAGAAGTTTCTTGAGTCCTTGAAGGATGTGCGCTGGAACATCGTTGAGCAGGAAAAATTCGTGGAGATCGGCAAAAAGGATTTTGAGAATCAGCAGTTGAAGTTTTATTCCGACTTGGACGTCTGTATGCGTGATACCGGGGCCCCAGTGGTCTTATTCTCGGGCGTTTTACAGTACCTGCAAAACCCCTATGGCATTCTAAAAAAAATCAAGTCTGCCAATGTGAAAGTGATCATTTTCGACATGACCCCCTTTCACCTGGGCAAACAGGACAGGATTGTGATCCAATCAGTCCCCCGATCCATTTATAAAGCCAGATATCCTTCGTGGATTTTCTCGGAAGCCCAATTCTTGGCCTTTTTTAAGAATGATTCAGTGCTGGAGAGTTTTGAAAATTTCCGGGGGATCTTGACCAACGACACGGTATTCAAAGGATATCTCATCCGTCTAAATCATTGAACGGGTTTAATCCAGCATGACCTCTTCTGGTGTCACCAAAAAGTTTTGGTTTAGGTATCATGGCCAGGAGGGCTTTCGGTGAGCTCCTATATCGGCCGGCACGCCCAGTTATACGACCTGTTTTATGCCCAGAAGCCATACTCCCAAGAGGGAGAGTTCGTGCATTCCTGCCTGAAATCGTACGGCAAGGACATTCGACGGATCCTGGAGTTGGCCTGTGGAACCGGCAGTCACGCCTTT
>JAHFFX010000134.1 GCA_023247755.1 Candidatus Omnitrophota bacterium
AATGAGGAAGAAAAAGACCCAGGTCCAGGACTTCTGCCGGCAGGTCGTCCTGGGGACCAGGGAGCACCTGGTCGAGATCGATGGAATGATCTCTCAGTATGCGACCAACTGGCAGCTGAAGCGCATGGCCGTCATCGACAAGAACATCCTGCGCCTGGGTGTCTTTGAACTGAAGTACATTCCGGAAATCCCCCCCAAAGTCACCATTAACGAAGCCGTTGAACTCGCCAAAAAATTCGGAGATCTGGAATCGAGTCGTTTCGTCAATGGCATTCTCGACAAGATTTTCAAGACCGAGATCGTCCCCCTGGGAAAGAAATTGTGAATCCGCAAGCGGATCTGCACATCCATACGAATTTCTCCGACAGTACGTTCTCTCCTGCGCAAGTTGTGGCCGAAGGGCTCAAGGCGGGGCTGGCTTGTCTTGCCGTCACCGATCACGATACGATGGATGGTGTTCCCCCGGCGAGGGAAGCGGCCCTCGGCACGAACCTGGAGATTGTCCCCGGGATCGAGCTCTCGTCCACGATCGAAAACAAGGATGTGCATATTCTGGGATATTTTCTGCAGGAGAACGATCCCACTCTCCGCAAACAGCTCGAAGAGATCCGCTCCATCCGCCGGGAACGCGTTCGCCTTATGGTCGATAAACTGAAGGACCTGGGCATCGGGAGGATCGAGCCACAAGAGGTTTTCGCTTTGGCCAAAGAAGGTTCGGTGGGGCGTCCGCACCTGGCGAGGATCCTGCAGGAAAAGGGGGTCGTGGGCTCGACCCGCGAGGCCTTTGACCGGTTCCTCGCGGAGGGGCGCCCGGCATATGTGCAGAAGTTCCAATTGGACCCCTATCAGGCGATAAAGCTCATCCGTCAAGCGCACGGTGTGGCCGTGCTGGCCCACCCCATGGTGACCCAGAAGGACGAGCTCATTGCCGGTTTCGTGGAAGCCGGGTTAAAAGGCCTGGAAACCCATTATCCGAATTGCCCCAACACCACCGTTGAGTTCTACGAAAAGCTGGCCAAAAAGTATGACCTGGTGTGTACGGGGGGATCGGATGCGCATGGGGATAACCGCTCTACGACATATATCGGGAAGAAAACGGTCGGTATCGAGGTGGTGGAACAACTGAGAGCGTTGCGCGGACAATGAACAATCTTCAAGACGAACAATTCATGCGCAAGGCCATGAAACTGGCCTGCAAAGGCAAAGGCCGCACGTCGCCCAATCCCCTCGTGGGAGCCCTGGTGGTCAGAGCAGGCCGGGTCGTGGGAGAAGGCTGGCATCATTATTGCGGCGGGGACCATGCGGAGATCATCGCGTTACGCAAGGCCGGCACGAAAACCCGCGGGGCGAAGTTATTCGTGACCCTGGAACCTTGTTCGCATTACGGCCGTACGCCGCCCTGTGTCGATGCCATCTTCCAAAGCGGGATCAAAGAGGTGGTCATCGGGATGCGGGACCCCAACCCGGTCAACAACGGCCGGTCCATTCGCGCGCTCCGCTCGAATGGGATCCGCGTGCGGGAGGGGATTTTGCAGGCGGATCTGCGGCGCATGAACGATTACTTCATCAAATACATCACGAAAGGGATGCCTTTCTTCACCGCCAAGAGCGCCCAGACATTGGACGGGAAGATCGCGACAAAGAACGGGGATTCCAAATGGATCACCTCGGAGGCGTCCCGCGCTTTTGCGCATGAGTTGCGCAATGATTTCGACGCCATTATGGTCGGCATCAATACGGTCCTTGCGGATGATCCGTCGCTTTCGCCGGTCCCGTTGCGTAAAAATATCAAGAAGATCGTTGTGGATTCCCGTTTGCGGTTGCCGCCGACGGCCCGGATCTTCCGGGGGACCTTGGCGGAGGATGTCTGGGTGGCGACGACCTCCGCCGCTTCCCCGCAGAAGAGAGCGCAATTGGAAAAGCGGGGCGTCAACATCCTGGAATGCCCGCACGCCACCGGCGGCGTGGATCTGACGGCGCTGGGAAAATTGCTGGCCCAGATGGAGATCGCAAATGTTCTCATCGAGGGGGGATCTACCCTGCTCGGCAGCGCCTTAAAAATTAAATTGGTGGATAAATGGATGTGCTTGACCGCGCCCAAAGTGTTGGGGGACGAAAGAGCGCTTGGCTCGGTGCGCGGATTGCGGGCTCACAAGATCAGGCAGGCGCTGATGCTCAAACAGGTGACCGTCCGGAAAATAGGGCCGGATATCCTGGTCGAGGGATATCTTCCCTGGGCCGTGGGGGTGTGATCCGATGTTCACCGGCATTGTGCAAGAAACGGGAACGGTCGCGGCGGTCCGCCGCTGGTCGAATTTGCATACGCTTCTGATCCGCGCCGGTAAAGTTCTCAAAGGACTGAAGGCGGGAGAAAGTGTCGCCGTTGACGGGGTCTGCCTGACCGTGACCGAGGTCAAGGGAAGGACCGCGAGCTTTGACATCATGAAGGAGACGTTGCGCTCGACCACGCTGGGGACGCTCAAAACTGGCGAAAGGGTGAACCTTGAGGGAGCCCTCAAGTGGGGAGACCGGCTGGGGGGTCATTTCGTGACGGGGCACGTGGATGCGGTGGGGGTGCTTGAGAAGATCACGAAAGGAAAAAAGTATGTGGAGTTCCGCATCACTGTTCCGTTCCGGTTGCGGCGGTATCTGGTTCCCAAAGGTTCGGTCTGCGTCTCCGGGATCAGTTTAACCGTGGGAAAAGTAACAAAGTACGGATTTTCGGTTCACCTTATTCCATATACGATAAAAGTGACGAATTTCTCGGATCTGAAGGAAGGCTGCCATTTGAATATCGAGACGGATATTTTGGCGAAGTATATATTAAAGAACAAGTGATTCTTGCGTTGGGGCGGCCCCGGCGCAGGCCGGCGCCGGGGCCGCCCCGCGCGTTGATCCTTCGACGGTGCCTGTGGTTCAGTCATCAGATCGCTGGGGCACCGCTCAGGATCAACCCTGAGCAAGCCCCGGGCAAAGCCCGGGGGCGTCGAACGGGTTGACTTTTTCCGAAGCCGTTGGCATAATGAAACCGGTCGCTTCCGGAGATGAACAGTTCGATGAAAAGACGGGTCGTCATCACAGGGATCGGGATCCTGGCCAGCAACGGCAAAGGCCGGGAGGAATTCTGGGGCGCCTTGCGGGAAGGCAAGGTCGGCTACAAGCCGGTCACTCTTTTTGATGCTTCCCAGTTCAAGGTCGATCAAGCCGGAGAGATCAGCGACTTTGATCCCAAGATTTATATGGGGCCGAAGGGGCTCCGAACCCTCGACCGCAGCACCACTTTACTGGTTTCCGCAGCTAAGCTCGCCATCGCCGACACCAATTTCACCATCACCGAAGCGAACACCGATGACATCGGCGTTTCCGTCGGCACCACCCTGGGCAGCATCAAAAGCATCGCTGAATTCGATGAGGTCACGCTCAAAGAGGGGCCGCGTTACACCAACCCGGCGCTCTTCCCCAATACCGTGATCAATTCTCCCGCCAGTCAGGTCTCCATCTGGTGCAATATCAAAGGGTTCAATACCACCATCTCGACCGGTTTCACGGCGAGCCTGGACGCCATGAACTACGCCTACGACTTTCTGCAATACGAACGCGCCAAGCTTATTTTTACCGGCGGCGTGGAAGAGCTGTGCCTGCAGACCTTTTTCGGGTTTTACGCTCTCAAGTTCATGTCCGGTTCCAAAGAGGGTGAATCATTCGTCAACTGCCCTTTTGACCGCCGCCGCAACGGCGTCACCTTGGGGGAAGGCGCTTGCCTTGTGGCGATGGAGGATTACGAGCACGCCCAAGAACGCGGTGCCCGCATGTGGGGGGAAGTGTTGGGATTCGGAACAAGTTTCGATCCCTACCGTATCAACAAATATAATCCGCGCGCCCTGGGGCTCATCCGGTCGATGCGTTTTGCCCTGGAAGATGCGGGGCTTGCGCCCGAGGACATCGACTGCATATTCGCCAATGCGAATTCCACGCCCGCGGCCGATCGCATGGAAACCTACGCGATCAAAGAGGTGTTCGGGGAATTCGCCGCGCGCATTCCGGTGACCGCCATCAAGTCCATGACCGGCGAGTGCTACAGCGTCTCCGCCTCTTTCGCCGTGGCCGCCGCGCTGGGGACCCTCAACGAGAATTTCATTCCCCCCACGGTGAATTACAGCGAAAAGGATCCGGATTGCGACCTGGATTGCGTGCCGAACGAGGCCCGTCCGGTCAAGGTCAAGAACATCATGGTCGTCGCTTGCGGGCCCAACGGCAGCAACACCTGCATGATCTTGGGAAGAATTTGATCCTGGGGAACGAAAGGGTTTCTTATGGGATTGTTCAAGGACAAAGTGGCGGTGGTGACGGGGGCTTCGCGTGGCATTGGCAGGGCCATTGTCCGGATGCTCGCCCAGGAGGGTTGTCAAGTGGCGTTCAATTACCACCAAAGCGATGCGGCGGCCGCGGCCTTCCAGGATGAACTGCAAAAAGTGGGACATAAGGTCAAGGCCAGCCGGGTCGATATCAAGGATTTTGCGGAAGTCAGGGCCTGGATCGAGGAAACGAGAAATCATTTCGGCCGGATCGATATCCTTGTCAACAACGCCGGCATCATCGTTGACAAGGCCCTGATGCTCATGAGCCAGGAAGATTGGGACGTGGTGCTTTCCACGAACCTCGACGGTTATTTTCATGCGGCCCGCGCTTGTATCGTGACCTTCCTGAAACAAAAAAGCGGGGACATCGTCAATATCTCTTCCGTCAGCGGCAGCATGGGCCTTCCCCGGCAGGTGAACTATTCGGCGGCGAAGGGGGGCGTTAACGCCTTCACCAAGGCGCTGGCCAAGGAAGTGGCCGCTTACGGCGTGCGGGTCAACGCGGTCGCGCCCGGCTACATCGATACGGAGATCCTTTCGGGTTTTAACGAAGAGCAGCGCGCGAAGATCATCGAATCCATCCCCTTGAATCATCTGGGAACGCCTCAGGATGTGGTCAACTGTGTGAGATTCCTGTTAAGCCCGTCCGCCCAATATATCACGGGACAAGTGATCACGGTCGACGGGGGTTTAACCATGCGTTAAGAAAGGAACGCCAATGGAATTGAATATTCGCGAGATCCAGAGCATCATCCCGCACCGTTTCCCGTTCTTGCTCATTGATAAGGTGGTGGAACTGGCGCCCAACGAGAAACTGGTCGCGATCAAGAACGTTTCGATCAACGAGCAGTTCTTTGTCGGTCATTTCCCGCAAGAGAAGGTCATGCCCGGGGTCCTCATCATCGAGGCGATGGCCCAGGCCGGGTGCATCTATTTTTATTACAGCAAGAATATGCAGGGGCAGACCATCATCTATTACCTGGCCAAGGTGACCGCGAAGTTCATCGCTCCCGTTCATCCCGGGGACCAGCTTAGGATCGAGGTCACCTCCATCAAGCTCATGCCCAAGGTGGGTTTTCTTAAGACCCAGGCTTTTGTCAAGGACGCGCTGGTTGCGGAAGCGGAGATCGGCTTCGGCATCAAGGAAACTTGAAACACTTCGATTATTCCCGTCCCGGCACAAAAATCCCCAGAAACTTGAATTGACGGATATAGAGGCGGATGATAAACTACATTCTTCCAAATTTATTGTTAACTTCCTAAGATGGGATAGACCAAGGGATCCCCTGCGGATTGTTGGGGGAGAACCAAGAGATTTTATGGATTCCGGGGAGTAGCGCAGCTTGGCTAGCGCGCAACGTTCGGGACGTTGAGGTCGAGGGTTCGAATCCCTCCTCCCCGATTTTATTCCGCGAGGACCAGCAATGATCTTTCTTTAGAGTAGTATTATGGCCATTGGTTCAGGCGAATCCTTTCTTTCCGGTCTTTTCTTTAAATGTCATCTTCAGCCATTCTGCCGGGAAGGTTAATGCTGATGATTACACATCGACTTCCGCACATTCTTTCTTCTTTATAAGCCGTGGGTCTCGAGACTTGAACCTCAAAACAACGGAGGCCGTATGCAAATGAAAAAGCCCTGGAAATTGTTCGGAACGTTTTTGGGTTTGATGTTGGTCTTGGGCGAAGCACTGCCGTCCTGGGCGCAGAACTTCACGCAGCCCAAATTGATCAGCGTTGCGGGAGAAGCCCAGGTGAACGTGGTTCCCGATGAGGTCGATCTGTACCTCGGCGTGGAGACCTTTGATAAGGAGTTGACCGTCGCCAATAAACAAAACGAAGACATCGTCAAGAAGGCCCTAGAGTTGACGAAAGAATTCAAGATTGACCCCAAACACGTACAGACCGATTACGTCAGCGTGGCCCCCAAGTACGATAACGTTTGGGATCAAACAGCCCAAGTGAACAAAAATGTTTTGACGGGCTATTTTGTCCGCAAAAGCATTTCCATTTGTCTCAAGGACATCTCCAGATTTGAGGAGCTTCTCAATCGTAATCTCGAATTGGGTGTCAATTACGTCCAAGGCGTGCAATTTCGGACGACCGAACTGAGAAAATACCGGGATCAAGCCAGGGCCATGGCCATCAAGGCGGCGCGGGAAAAAGCAGGGAATCTCGCCAAAGAATTGGGCGTCACCATCGGCAAGCCGTATTCCATCTCGGAATATGGATCGGGCTGGTGGTCGGGTTACGGCAGCTGGTGGGGAGGGGC
>JAHFFX010000135.1 GCA_023247755.1 Candidatus Omnitrophota bacterium
GCACGAAAAGCCTCAGCAGAGTGAACTGCGTATCCGGCGGGATCATAATGTCGAGCGTCCCCTGGGGCCGCAGGTCGGATGTCAGAGGATTGACCTCCAGGGACTGGCCGCCCTGCATCGAGAACAGCGTCACCATGATGGTCCGGCCGACGAGATGCTGGAACGGACCCTGCAGGGTCACATTCAAGATATCCAAGCCTTCCCATCTCGGAGGATTCTTGAAGACGACCAGCGCGCTCTTGTTGCCGTCCGGAACGGATTTGAACACGCCGTCCTCAAACTGCAAACGGAAGGACTGACGACCCTGCTGGGCGAAGGCTTCCGCGGCCGGGAGCGCGGCCAATGCCGGCGCGGCCAGCAAGGTCAAAAACTCCCGACGGCCTATCATAGCCCGGCGATCAGCCGCCAGCACCGAGAAGCCGGCGGCCGCCAGGGTCAGCACGAGGGCGGCCGCCCCTTCGATCCCGCCCAGGATCATCATGTTCCGAGACCCTTCCGATTCCTTACCGCCGTTGCTGGGAACGGAGAAGCCGTTGAAAACGCGCCGCAACAAGACCAGCAGTTCGTCTTGTTCGCCGGAATAACGCCGGGACAACCATTCCTGCAGGGCGATGACCCTCATCGGGAACGTCTCCTGCATATGCTCAAACAGGATCCGCGGATGCCGGCTCTTTTTCATCAACTGATCCAGCTTCTCTAGATCACGCTTCAGACGCAGGTTTGAATACATATCGGGTGAATCGATGGTCCGGATCAACTCCACCAGGGCTTCGGCCACCTTTCCGCCCTTACGCCGAAGCGAGCTGCTCTTCACGATCCGATTGCGGGCCATGTTCACGACGCGTTGGCTGCGCAGCTCCAACCGCTTCCCCGCCCAGGCCAGGAAGAACCCTAAGCCGAATATTCCGGCAGGAATATAGGTGTCCTTGAATACCGGCATTCGGAAGCTCATGATGATCTTGATATCAATGAGCAGTATCGCGACCGCCGATAACGCCATCACGGCCAGACCCAATTTCTGGACCCTCAAGAAAGCAAGAAATTCCCTGACCCAGAAGAAGGCGACCGAGAGCTTTTGGCGTAGCGTTCTGCTGAGCCCAAGGCCCGTCAGGGCCAAGACGGCCAAGGCCAACGCAGCAAGCCCAACCAGTATCCCTTCAATCCCGGTCGGCGACAGAAGCTGGGCAGGGCCGGTCTCCCCGACCGAGCCATCGGCCGGCGGGAACACCTTATTTGCCGGGACCGGCGATCGTCCTCCATCATCTCTGATGACCGACGCAAAGACATAAACGCGCAATTCTTCAAAGATCCTGCGTTCAAGCGGCTTCAGCGCTTTTGCGATCTCTGAATTAATGTAGTCCAGGGCAATGTCCAGGTCGGAGGGCCAATCGTCCCGATAACCCCGGAAAGTTTCATTCGCTATTCCGGTAACGGTGTCGAATGAGACGTGTGCTGGAAAGATGCCCCACCGGGCGTTGCCCCAGGCAACACTTCCCGTAATACCCAATATTCGGGTCGGTACAGACACGCCCGCGGGCCAAAGCTGGGAAAGACCTTCCTGGAACATTTCATAGGCCTTCCGATAATGCTCTTTGGCGATCCTTATCCCTTCGGCCGTCCTGGCCATTCCCCACTCATCGAACCGCTCCGACCTTCGGTCGTTTGAAAAGGCCATGGCGAAAAGGACCCCCAGCGTCCAGAGGGCCGCCGCGGCGTCCATTCCGCTCAAAAGTTCAAGGGCCTGGTCTTCGCCGGTCTTTTCCGAAGACCTCGGCCGCAGGCCTGCGTAAGCTTTTTCCACAAAATGTTCCATGGCGCGTTCATCAGCAAATCCCCCGGCCGGAACCGACCGGAGGATCTGATCGATCATCGCGCGATCGACCGGTCCGCCCAAGATCTCCCCAACAAGTTCTCTGGTCAACTCCACCCGCTTGCTTTCATCGGGCCTGGACGAATTCTCGGCAGGCCGCTGATCTTGAGAGCCCGCCGCGCTTGGCCGAACCGGCGCTTCCCCGATCATATTTTCCAGGGTCCCCGAGTCGTAAGCCCGGACCTTCCGATCGGCATGCGTTAAACGTACCCGATGCGCCCACCAGGCGGCCCGACGATCGACCTCCACGGAACCCACCTCCAGCCTCTGCAGGACCCTGATCAGGAAATCTTTGCGTTCCTCCATTTGTTCCCTTGTTTGAGCTGAACCCATATCAGTCGCGCTCTTTCGAACGAATTCTTCCAGCCGGGAATTTGGATCCCTCGCCGCTCGTCCAAGAACATCTCCCGGTCCTTGTAAAGTCTCCCAAGGTCTCGGGCTGGCTAACGCCGCGCTTCCTTCTTTCGCCATAAGGCCCCGGGCCGCCCGAACAAGCGCTTTTCTTTGATCCTCGGTCAGGCCCTCTTTGGGATACACTGGAAGCAGGATAAGCGCGGAGGCGCTCTTGAGGGTGACCTTACGGTAGATCCTTCGGCCGAAGTTCTTCACGATCTGCTGGATCCCGGCTTGAGCGGCCCGCACATCGCCCATCTGGATAATTTCAGAGACATGAATGAAGCCGATCATCGATCCATCATTGGAGACCAAGGCGCAGCCGACACAAGTGACCAGGCCTCTCGTATCCAGCCATTCCCCGTTCGCGAAGCCGGCCTGATCCGTCAAGATCAATCTTTCCTTCACGGCTTCCTCTCTTTGTCTCTTGAGGTAGCTCAACGAAATTCCGGTGACCACGGCATGTGTCTCGGTGGACACCAAATTGCCGCTGTAGAAGCTGGAGTTCGAACGTCCTCCTCTTTGATCCTGATGGGCCGCCATCATGAGGGATATGCCGGACGCTATAAACCATATGCCCAACGCCCATTCGGTCCCGCCGGCGAGCAGGGTCTGGCGGGCACTTTGCTCCCCGTCCGCATCCGATAACAGGGCCCGCAGGTTATTCCGATCGATCTCGCCCATCATTTCCTCAACATAGCTGAAGCCGAAAGCGGAAACATAGGACAACACCCGGATCTCCTGAAGGTGATAAAGGACCCCCCGGACCGCGGGAGAAGGTTCGCTGACCGCCAGTTCCCTGGCCCAGGGGAATTCTTCCATGATGAACAGTTGCAGGGCCGTTCCGATGCCATTCCTTCGCCGCTGCGGCGCGACGGTAAACGAGTCGTTCTTCAAAACGCCATGTTCTTGCAGGATCTGGTAGTTGACGAACGCAATGACTTCATTTGAGCCCAGAAGTTTTATGGACAGAGTAGGAACCATACCCATGGGGCCTTCCGCAACCGATTCGACAATCTCGACCTTATAATCGACCTCCCGGCCGAACGCGCGGATGACCGGCTGCTGCAGCATCCAGCGCAGCCTGAACTCCCGGTCAGAATTCTTGTCGAGGCCGGCCACGTCCAGCCACAAACGGCGGTCCAGACTGCGCGCTTCCCGGCCCCGGCTCCAGAACTGTCCTTTTATGGTGGAACCCGCCAGCCAGTGAAGGACCGTCCTCTCGACCATCCGGTGTTCCGCCGAGGGCGCTCCATAGAACTCGTCAAAGACCTGCAGTTTTCCGGGTTTCAGATAGTAATACATCTCAAAAATATCGGGATTCGGGTAATAGGCGGATTTCATTTGCTGCGCGGTGGTCTTAAGGACCTCGCCGACGCCGAACAGGTACCGGTTCTCTTCAAGGAACTTCAGCAGCAGATCGCGCCAGGCTTTCAGGAGACGTTTCTCTGCCGAATTGAGCTTCCAGTAATATTTCTGCGCCTGCACTTCCGTCACCGCCAGGACCGGCTGTCCGTTGACATCCGTTACGGGGATGAGATCGATCCAGCCGATGACCCCCGGATGCGTTAGCGCAAATTTGTGGTGGTCGATCCCCAATTTCCTGGCCAGGTCGGGATACTGCTGTTTCGTCGCTTCGCTCAGGGAAACGAAGATCTTCAATCCCCGGACATGCTGTGCTGATAACAATCGCATACGATCATACCAGCCGGTCTCCAGGGTAAGGCCGATCTTGCCCATCGGAATGGTCCGGCCGTTGACCAGAGAACTGATCTTCTCCAGAATGCCCTTCATCTGCGCCTGCCGGGCCTGACGCTCTTTCGATTCCGGCCCCTGAGGTTTGCTCCATGGCGTCACCGCCGACGCGGATTCCGTGATCCCCGCGACAAGGACGGCCCCGAGCGACAAGGCCATCGCGCCCAAGACCCATAGACCCGGTCCGGCGATGCTGAAGAACGGGCTTTCCTTCTCTCCGTCATTCGGTATGGCCTGCTCACGCAGGATCTCATCGGCCATCAGGAGCGCGACGTTAAGGAGCATGCGGTCGATCTTGCGGGTTTCCAGGCTCTTATCCCAGGACAGATACTGCGACAAAGGCTCATCCGGATCGATGGGTCTGAGCATCCCGGTGGCCTCGCCGATATTGATCAAACGGATACCCATGGAGGTGAGCATATCCTTGGGAACTGCCAAATAATCCATTTTCCGGTGACGATGGAGCGCTTCCAGGATCAACACCGTTGCCAGACCGCGCGGCAAGAGGTGCCCTTTCTTACCGCTGATCATCCGGATATCGTTCAAATAAATGATCCCCCGGCTCTCGAGGTCATAAACGATCTCGGCGCTAAAACGTTCCGTGGGATCGGTCAGCTGAATGCGGTTGTTGATCCCCAGGAACGCATCCTGGGACAGGACCCGGATATGGTCGGCCGTTGAATAAACGAACCGGAAAAGTTTCTGGGCCCTTCTCCATACGAGCAAACGTCTTCCCAGCGGCGTGATGTCTTTCTCCAGTTTCTGAATCAGGCTTCGCACTCCCTTATTGAGGGTCAGATTCTCCGCAAAATACATCAACTCCAGGAACGGACTGACCAGCGATTCATCAAAGCCGTCCGCCTTGGCGGCCGCTTCGTTATGAAGTTCCATCAAATGCACAGTGATTGACCGCACGGCATCCGGCGGGCTCTTCAGGATGAAGGCGCGCAGGATGGTTTCGATCGGAGCTTGAAGGCCATTATGGTATTGTTGAGCGAATATCCTGATGAGATCCAGGAACCGGCTTTCTCCCTGGAAGGCCCGGCGGGCCTCTTGCCGATGATGCTCCCAGAGGACCGCAAGGGCCCGTTGGCCGACCGCGCCTTCCCTAAGGCTCAGGAGAGCAATGAAATCCTGCTCCAGACCGGCCCGGGGAACAAATTCGACCATCCCCCGGACGGACTGATGTTCCTTCTGATCGAAGAAGATGATCGACTCCAGTAAAGCCGCGGTTTCATCCCAAGCTTTCTTGAGAGGAGCGGTTCCCGCGACACGGCCATGGCTGCGGAGGAATCTCGCCAGCAAGCCGTAGACCCATAAAGCCTCCTGGGCATAAGGATCTCTCAAAGTTAAGGACTTTATCGACAGCCGCACCCGGTTGGTCATCCGATCCACATATGCGGCGAGCAGGACCGTCGCCATCCTTCGCCCAACTTCATTCAACTGGAGAAGCAGATGCTCCAGATAGAACAGTTGCTTGTTCAATTCCGCAAGAGTCCGGTAGGGCGCGCCGGGCAGGCGGATCGCTTCCTGCATTCTCAGGGATTGAAGCTGCAGGCTTTGCAGATGGGCCACCAGCTCATCCCAATAACCCGCATGAGGATGATCGGGATAGGTCCTTTTAAGTTCCCTGGCATCCACCAAGGCCAATATCGCTACTCCATCCTGTAAATGAGCATTGAGGGAGCGCATCCTTCTTAAAATATCTTGCTGCTGGTCATCCGGCTGTTCCATTGAACCGGTGTCCGCCATCGCGAACAGGATGCCCAGCATCCACAAGACCGCCATCAATTCGATTCCGCTCCAAAACATCAAGTTGTCGGGTCCCGTCGGGCCCTCCATCCGCTTGGCCAACTGGATGAACAGGGCCCGCATCTCGTTGAGAGCGTACGTCACCTGGACATCCCAATTCTCGGACTTCCCGTCGATGAGTCCCAGCTGGCGGATACGGAACAACTGTAGCGTCTGCTGATCGATGATCTCTTCTATGGTCCACAGAAGCGGTCTGGTCGGGACCAGCGTCAGCAAGAACGCCGACGCCAGACTCCGGCCTTCCTTCCAGATGCTCACCGAACGGTGCGCGCCGTCCAATATCTGCAAACGGTCCAGGCCTTCCACCTCCAGGAGGACCAGCGGATTATGGCCGGCGCTCCGGGCCTTCCGCTGATTGGCCCAGGCGTCATCATAGATGGCGGCCAGGTCCGGCACCCGCTTCTGAGCCGTGACGTGGACGGACTCGAGTCGAACGACCGCCCGTTTCCAATGGTTGGCAAATTCTGTCCTTTCAAAAAGCTCATTCCAGGGCGAGCGGGTATCTTTTCCGAACACGCCCTCATTGGCCGGATTGTGCCACAGCAAGAAGTCCCGCACCTCTTCCCACGTCACGTCCTCGGAGTAGACGGTCAGCCGTTCATCCTTCCTATTGACCATTAACAGAGGCGCCAGCCACAGGACCAGGGCGGCCGTTATTCCCGCGATACCGCCCGCGAAGTGGATCGACTGCAGAGGCTCGCTTTCCGGCTGATCGCCGTCCTGCTGCAGCCGCGACAGTTCTTCCGCCGTCGCCAGCG
>JAHFFX010000136.1 GCA_023247755.1 Candidatus Omnitrophota bacterium
GTCGATGACGGCCATGCGCTTCAGCTGCCAGTTGGTCGCATACTGAGAGATCATTCCATCGATCTCGACCAGGTGCTCCCTGGTCCCCAGGACGACCTGCCGGCAGAAGTCCTGGACCTCGGGGTCTTTTTCTTCCTCATTCTCGAAGAACTGCTGCAGGATGACATCGACCGGGCGGGTCGCGCCGATGATGTCCACCTGATACAGAACTTTGAGGGCCCAATCGCGGGCCAGGGATCTTTTGCGCATACAAAGAACGGTTTGAGGTTATTTGAGATCTCTTAAGAGGTTTACCATTTCCACGGCGTTGTGCGCCGCTTCTCTTCCCTTATGATCGCCTTTATCATCGGACCTTTTGTAGGCCTGCTCGATCGTATCCGTCGATAGAACACCGAAAATGACCGGCTTGCCGGTGGAGAGCGCCACCTGGGAGATCCCCAGGGCCACTCCGTGCGCGATCAGCTCAAAATGCAAGGTCTCCCCCCGGATCACCGCTCCCAGGCAAATGACGGCGTCAATGGTCCTTCGTTTGGCCAGTCGCAAGGCCGCCACCGGAATCTCGAAGGAACCGGGCACCTGGACGACCGTGAGCTGGCTTTCCTGAAATCCCAGGCGCTTAAGTTCCTTCAGGCATCCCGAAAGCAGCCGGCTCGTGACCATTTCATTGAAACGCGAAACAATGATGCCGATCTGGAGGCCTTTGACGGAAGGTTTCGGTGAGATTGTTTTAACCATAGCTGATAAGGGGCGCGGCCCCGCCGCCTCGCCGCGGTGCGACGGGTGGGACGGGGCCGCGCGGTAACGTAACGTCCAATCTTGCTCTTTAGAGAAGATGCCCCAATTTTTCTTTCTTGGCCTTCAAATAGATCTGATTGATCTTATTGTCCGGGATCTTGAGCGGAATGCGTTCAACAACCGTCAGACCGTAACCTTCGAGACCGACGATCTTCCGGGGATTGTTGGTCAAGAGCCGTATCTGCCGCACCCCCAGATCCGCCAGGATCTGCGCGCCGATGCCATAATCCCGCAGATCCGCGGCAAACCCCAGGGCTTCGTTCGCCTCAACCGTATCCATCCCCTCATCCTGCAATTTGTACGCTTTCATTTTATTGAGAAGCCCGATGCCCCGCCCTTCCTGGCGCATGTACAAGAGGATCCCCGATCCGCTCTCCTGAATCGCTTTCAGGGCCCCATGCAATTGGGCGTTGCAGTCGCAGCGCTGGGAACCGAATACATCGCCGGTCAGGCACTCCGACTGCACTCGAACCAATTCCGGAACCCTGCCGTCCACTTTACCCAGAATAAGGGCCACATGGCACACTTCGTCGACCTTTGATTCATAACCGACCATCTTGAATTCGCCGTATTCCGTGGGGAGAGTGGTCTCCACGCACCGCATGATGAGCTTTTCGTTCTTGCGGCGATATTCGATGAGGGAATCGATGGTGCAAATTTTCAGATTATGCCTTTTCGAGAATTCCAGGAGATCCTGCGTACGAGCCATTGTTCCATCCGCGTTCATGATTTCACAGATCACTCCCGCGGGGTATAGCCCCCCCAGCCGCATGAGGTCAACGGAAGCTTCCGTGTGTCCCGCCCGCACCAGAACCCCGCCCTTGCGGGCCCGCAGCGGGAAGAGATGTCCCGGCGTAACCAGGTCGGAGGCCTTGGCTTTGGGATCGATCAGGACCTTCACCGTCTGCGCGCGGTCGAACGCTGAAATTCCGGTCGTCACGCCATGCGATGCATCGACGGAAATCACCCATCCGGTGTTGCACTGCTGGTGTTTTGATGGCGAGCTGTCCTTCATGGGATACAAATTCAGTTCGTTGAGCCTTTCCTCTTCCATGGGAACGCAGATCAGTCCCCGGGCCTCCCGGGCCATGAAGTTGATGTCCTCCGGGTTAACGAACTGGGCGGCAATCAGGAGATCCCCTTCGTTCTCCCGGCCTTCGTCATCGATGACAATGACCATCCTTCCCTTTTTAAGGTCTTCCAGGATTTCCGGTATGGAATTTAGCATAGTCCCTCGTCTTAATTGGATTTGAGCGAACAAAAAATCCCAAGAGCGCCTTGCATTTCACGCACTCTCGGGATCGAATTTAATGGGAGGAGAGATCCGACAAGGAATCTCAAAAAATTCCGGAATAAAGGAATCCCCTTCCCCACACTCAAAGCATGAAGAAAGGCGAAGACACTTTATCCCTATAGCTTTCTCCCATCTAGGCTCTCATCCCGGCTGCGCCCAAGCGCTTTCGCCCTTGGCTTCGCCGGGACCTCCGCTTCAGAGAGCGGAACTATTGGCTCAAGAATCGGCGCCGAAAATTGCGTCGGCGACCCCACTTGATCTGCTGACCCCCGCCAACCTGCGGCGGGGCGCTCGTAGGCTTATCTCGCCGTTGTTCAGGCGGGAATCACTACCAGCTGGGAATTACACCCTTTGTAGCGATTAGGTCTTGGGTTTTAGGTCTTGACGACCTAAGACCTACGACCGAATCGCTCGACTATCCCGAAAGCTGGGTATAATATATTTGAATTCATATCCCTTGTCAAGGCCTTCGACCTTTTCTATAATTACTTCGTGCCAAAAGACTTCTTGATGAGCCCAGTAGCCAAAACGATGAGGAGAAGCACATTAGCCGTTTTGGCTATTCTTTTGTTCACCCGGGGAAGCCACGCCGATACGGTCCAAATGAATGACGGTTCGATCATAGAGGCATCCGCCATAAAACAGGACCCCCAGGGGTATTGGATCGATGGCGTGCTTTTCAAGAAGGAAGATGTCGTCAAGATCGAAAGGACGGAAGGCCCCAAAACCCCCTGGTGGGAAAGTCTGGCGCGAAAATTCGGCTGGAAAAGTGACGCGGACAAGAAAAGAGAGGCGGACCTTCAGGCCTATAAAGAACGCATGAAGAAGCATGAGCAAGAGTATGTGCAATCGCTCAAGGAGATAGCCCAGCAAAAGGCGAGCGAACCTGTTCTGGCTGTCCCGGCTGTCTCCGCAGTAGACAATCTGCCTGGGTATATCCCCGAGGAGGTCAAAGAAGGACTAAAGGCCGGACCCCTCCCTTCCGGTGAAGCGGCGAGTCCCGGAGATCCAACGCCTCCCGGCGGAACGGCCGCTCCCAGCGGCCCCAAGAGCATCAAAGAAGCCAATAAAAATCTTTTCAAGGAAAGATTCACCAATGATGGCCGGTTGGAACAACGCGGCCTGAAAGAGGCCAACCAGAACCCTTTTGAGGAGGTCAACGACACTCAGACCTCGGAAGAGAAATAAAAGCAGGAAGGAAACAGGACGGCTATGCGGTTAGAAAGGAAAGTCGCTCGCGGGCTCACGGTCCGCAACAAGACCTTGGCGGTGGCCGAATCCTGCAGCGGCGGGCTTTTGAGCCACCGGATCACCAACGTACCGGGCAGCTCCAAGTTCTTCAAGCTCGCGCTCATCACTTATCACGATCAGGCCAAGATCAAGCTGCTGAAGATCCCCCCGGCAGTCCTCAAACGGTATGGCGCCGTGAGCCAACCGGTCGCCCGGCGCATGGCCGAATCCGTCCGGCGCATCCTCAGAACGGATCTCGGGATCGGCATCACGGGGATCGCCGGCCCCTCGGGGGGTACCCCCGAAAAACCCGTCGGGCTCACCTTTATCGCGATCAGTTCCACCACAAAAACGGTTGTCCGGAAATTCCGGTTCCGGGGTGGCCGCCCAGCCATCAAATCCCAGGCGGCCACCCAAGCCCTGCGGATGCTGTGCACGTTTTTGACCTGAGCCTTGTGGCAACCTTCCATCCGATATGTTATTCTTGAGCCGAAAGGACACGCCGTGGACCAACTCCTCCGAACGTTCATCGCCATCGAATTGGACCCATCCCTGCAGGAAATGCTGGGAAAGATCCAGGAACATTTGAAGAAAAGCGGGGCCGACGTCAAATGGGTCAAACCTTCCCACATTCACGTTACTCTGAAATTCCTGGGAGAAATCCCGCTGGAGCAAGTGGAAAAGGTCAAAAACGTGATGCATCGGTCTTTGGACAAGTTTACGGCCTTCCCTTTGCACATCACGCATCTGGGGGCATTCCCTAAAATGGAGAATCCCCACATCATCTGGGTGGGGATTGATCCCCAACAACCGACGCTCAAGGATATAGCCATTTTCTTGGAAGAACATTTAAGTGAGGAAGGACTGCCCAAGGAGAACCGGGACTTCGAACCCCATATCACCTTGGGAAGAATGAAACATTCGATCAACCGATTCGCCCTGAGCCAATCCCTCAGGGAGTACGCGATCCCGCAGCCCCTCACTCAATTCGTCAAAAAAATCAAACTTTTTAAAAGCACGCTCCTGCCGACCGGTCCCCTTTACGAAACGCTCGAAACAGTTCATTTGAGAAGCTAAGGCCTTGAAAACCGCAGGGGCCAGCCCCGCCGTAGGCGGGGCTGGCCCCTGAAAAATTCCTTAAATGCCTTTCCCAACCTCAGCCGGAAAGGTTTCCTGCCAGTCTTAAGGCCAGCTGCATGGTCAGATTCGCGTAAAGCCCCGCCACCAGATCGTCCATCATGATCCCCGCGCCACCCGGCAGGCGCTCAAATCGGTTGGCCGGATAGATCTTGAACATGTCAAATGCCCGAAAAAGGAAATATCCCGTCCAGAGGACCGGCCAGGTCAAGGGTAACATAAAGAAGGTGAGCAGCATCCCCGAAACCTCATCGATCACAACGCAGCCAGGGTCTTTTCGGCCGCGGATATTCTCCATCCCTCCCCCGGAGCAAAAACCCGCCAGGGTCACGGTCGCCCAGACAAGAACATAAAGAAATTTATTCGGGCAGAGATAATAGGCCATCAGCGCTCCGACGGCGCTCGCGGCGCTCCCCGGGCACAACGGGATATACCCGACGTAAAAGAACGTGGCCAACAGTTCGGTGAGCTTATTAGACATGGATGAGCTTGCGGTTATTCCACAGATAGGACAGTCCGGAAAGCACGGTAAGCGACACGGTCACGAGCATCAGGATGTCAATACCGCAACGCCACCAGGTCTCGATGCCATAAGACCAGTGCTGGCGGGCACTGAGTATCTCCCGGACAATGAGAAAGCCAAGGATGACAAAGATCGCGGCCACCTGGGATACGGTCTTGTGCTTGCCGGCGGGTTCCGCGGCGAGCACTTTGCCTTTGGTGAGGGCGAACACCCTTAATCCCGTCACCACGATCTCCCGGGTGAGGATCAGAACGACCATCCAGTCCACCACGATGCGCATCCGCACGAACGCCAGGAACGCGGCCAGGATCAGGATCTTATCGGCGATCGGGTCCATCAGTTTCCCGAAATCGCTCACTAACCCGTGTTTCTTGGCGAAGTACCCGTCCAGGATATCGGTCAGCGACGCCAGCGCAAAGATCAGGGTCGCCACAACGATCGGGATCAGCCCTTCCTGGGATATGAAATACATGAAAATGAAGGTGAGGATGATCCGGGCAATGGTAAGCTGGTTCGGCAGGTTCACGACGCACTTCTCCGGAGTTACACTGCGGGGGCGACGGCCTCCCCGGTCAGGTCGTACTCATAGGAGTCGGTGATATCGACGTCGACAAAATCTCCGGACTTTAAGGCCTTTCGGCTGTTCACGTACACGAGCCCGTCCACCTCGGGAGCGTCGAACTCGGTCCGCCCCAGATAGACCCCCTTCGTGCCGTTCTGCTTTTCATCAATGAGGACCTTGAGGCGCCGGCCCAGGAAACGCCCTTGAATTTCCCTAGCAATGGACTGCTGCTCCTGCATGAGGGCATCAAGGCGGTCCTTTTTGACGGATTCCGGCACCTGATCGGGATAGTCGTAAGCGGGCGTGCCTTCTTCCCGGGAATAAACGAACACGCCGGCGCGTTCGAAACGCGTTGCGCGCACGAATTCCAGCAGCTGCTGGAAATCGTCCTCCGTTTCGCCGGGAAAGCCAACGATAAAAGTGGTCCGCAGGCTTCCGCCTGGAATTTTGGTCCGAAGTTTTTTGATGAGCTCGAGCGTCCCCGCTTGGGTGATGCCGCGGTTCATGGACCTAAGGATCGGGTCCGCGACATGCTGCAAAGGCAGATCGATATAACGGCAGACCTTGGGCTCACTCGCCATGACATCAATGAGTTCATCGTCCACGTGCGCCGGAAAGGCGTACAGAAGACGCACCCACTGAACGTTCGTGGTGGCCGCGCAGATCTCCTTAAGGAGCCGCGCCAGGGATTTCTTCCGGTAAACGTCCATCCCGTAGGCGGTGATGTCCTGGCCGATGATATGGATCTCCTTGACCCCCTTCTGGTCCAGGGCCCGGACCTCCGAGAGCACCGTCTCGATGGTCTTGGAAGAGAACTTGCCCTTGATGTTGGGAATGGCACAGAAGGAACATTTGTTGTAACAGCTCTCACAGATCTTGACGTAAGCGTAATGCTCCGGGGTCAGGGACACCTGCTCGGGAACACGGTTCTTCTCGAGCGTGGGCGTTCCCACGAAGGCATC
>JAHFFX010000038.1 GCA_023247755.1 Candidatus Omnitrophota bacterium
AACCACGGGAAGCGCATAGCGGGTCAAAATGAAGAAGAACGCGTGCGCGAGAAAATAAGCGATGATAAAAAGCAGGACCGGGACCAGGAACCGGTCTTTGTTCTCTTCGCCTTCCAGGTCGCCGGCGGGAATGTTCAGAATATCGGGCAGCCGGCGCCCCACATGACCGAAGATAAATCCCAGCCCGAGGACGGTCAGCAGGAACATCAGTAGCCGCAGCCCGTTCTTGAAGAACACCGCATCAAAGAGCTTCGTCAGCCAAGGCGGATAGACCACCCACCCGATTTTCGTCGATTCCCAGAAAAGCAGTTTGGCCCCTTCCAGGACATAAAGCACCGTGTACTGTGTGGGATTCTTGCGGAGTTCCTCCAGGGATCGCTTCAGCAATATCCCGTCGACCTGTTTTCCCGCCACGCCCTGCTGCTCCAATTCATGCAGTTTGTCGAAGGCGATGCCATCGGAGTGGGAAAACGACCAGAATTTACAATCCGCCTCGCTGAAATAGTATTTACAGACCCCTTCACCCGGGACATAGGAAACACCGGCCATGAATTTCGTCGGAGTTAGAGGCTCTACTCTTCTGGCGGTGGCGCCATAGAGCGCCCAGGCGCCGCGGTCGGTGAGCACGAACCGGCCGTTATACCGGTGGTTCAGGGATTTATAGCCCAGGACCCCTCCTTCAAAGATCGCCAGGACGATCAGCAAATGGATCAGTGTGCTGATGAACGTGCCGCGGTTCTTCCAGAGGACCGGAAGGCGCAGCGCGCACAAGAACAGGAAAAGCGGGATGATGAGCTCGAAGATTCCTTTGGTCAGGACGATGAGCCCGGCCAATGTGCCCGCAAGAACGCTGAACAGAACGGCGCTGGACTGTTCCCATCGTTCAATGGCTTCCCAGGATTTGATCGTGGAGAGGAGAAAGCACAGGATGAGCGGGTAGGTCGCGATCTCGGAATAAAGGCTCAGCGCGGAATTGACCAGCGTGGGGGAGAATCCCAGGTATAGGATCGCCGCCACCGCCCAGTTGCGGTGGACCTTGAGCTTCTTCAGGAAGATATAGGTCAGGAACTGGGTCAGCCACAAGATCAGCAATTGAAGGATCGTGAGGACCTTCAGCTCCGGCAGCGGGATCCACTGGGCGAGCTTCATGGCCCCGGCGACGAGCAATGGATACACCGGTTCGCGATGCGGTCCCGTGCGGAAGTATTCCACTAAGCCGCGGTCCCGGAGCATATGTCCCAGGTTCTGGTAGCCGATCGAATCGAATTTGATCTCCATCTGGGTGGTGACGCCAAGATAGGACCAGTAAAGCAGGCAGGCGAGCGTCGTCCAAAGCAGGGGATGGCTGAGCTGATAGGCCAGCAATCGTGAAGAGGAATTATCGCTCGAGGATCGATTCATGGATGCACAAAAGGCCCTGGGGACGGTTTTCAAAATTATTATATCTTAGGTCATTCGGAAATAAAGCGAGAATTCGGATTTTTACTGGAAATTAAGTGTCGGCAGGCATTTAAGTTAGCGTGGCCGCGGATTATCTCTTGACAGGGGTGGGAAAGACATTATAATGACGTTCATTCTGTGAACAAGGAAGAGCTTCCTTATAACCGGTTTAATGCATTCTTTCATTTAGCGTCCTATGTCCTCCAAAGAAGTTCTCACCGAACGCGAGTTCGAACTGGTCAATATCGTCGGAGCAGAGCTGGCCGCCAATCAGCGGGACCTCTCCCGGCACATGGACCTGTCCCTGGGAGCGCTCAACATGCTCCTGCGCCGCCTGGTCTCCAAGGGCTACATTCGCATCGAACAGCTCAATAAGCGCAAGGTCCGGTACATTCTCACCCCCAAGGGTTTTTCCGAGAAGATGCGTAAATCCGTCAAGTATACGCTCAAGACCCTGCATTCGATCAGTCTCATCAAGCAACGGCTGAGGAATATCGTGCAGAAACTGCACGCGCAGGGAGCCCGGAATTTCCTTATTTTGGGCAGTTCCGACCTCGCCCTTTTGGTGGAGGGCGCCGTCAAACAGCTTTCGGATAAGGACTGCGCGGCGGTTCTCATTCAAGAGATCCCGAAGGAAAAAGTAACGGGGATCATCCTGATCTGTAAGGAGGACGTGCCGCAGTCCCTGCTCAACGGGCACCGCGCCGTCGACGTCATTTCGGAACTGGCGCAGGACCATGATCTGCTGGCACTGAACAGGAATTAAATATTTTGTCGACCGCGGAGCTCCGCCCCCGAGGATTCAATCGGCATAGTTCAAAAGGACCATTCGTAAAGGAAACGACCAATGCTCAATGATAAGACAGTTCTGGTGACCGGCGGGACCGGATCTTTCGGCAAGAAGATGCTCCGCGTTCTGCTCGAGAGTTATAAGCTCAAGAAGCTCATCATCTTTTCCCGCGATGAACTCAAACAGTTCGAGATGTCGCAGCACCTCAAGCCCGCAAAGTACCCTTGCCTGCATTACGTTCTCGGGGATGTCCGCGACAAGGACCGTCTCAAATTCGTTTTCAGCGGGGTCGATTACGTCATCCATGCCGCCGCCCTTAAACAGGTGCCCGCCGCCGAACACAATCCCGAGGAGTTCATCAAGACCAATGTCCTGGGGGCCATGAACGTGATCGAGGCGGCCCTGGCCAACCGGGTGAAGAAAGTGATCGCTTTGTCGACCGATAAGGCCTGCAATCCCATCAACCTCTACGGCGCCACCAAGTTGTGCTCGGACAAGTTGTTCATGGCCGCCAATGTCGCGGGCAACGGCGATGAAACGCGCTTCGGGGTCGTGCGCTACGGCAACGTCCTGGGCAGCCGCGGATCGGTCGTGCCGTTCTTTAAGGAACGCGCGAAGACCGGTGTTCTCCCCATTACCGATGATCGCATGACGCGTTTCAGGATCACCCTGGACCAAGCGGTGCATTTCGTCATCAAGACCCTGGCCATGACCAAGGGCGGGGAGCTGTTCGTTCCGCGCATTCCATCCATGAAGATCACCGACCTCGCCAAGGCCATCGCGCCCAAATGCAAACAGGAGCTCGTTGGCATCCGCCCCGGGGAGAAGATCCATGAAACCCTGATCAGCGAGGATGAGGCGCGCAACACCATCGAATTCAAGGAATGTTATATCGTCCAGTCTCAACCGGAATTGCGCCGGGCGCTGCTGGCCGACGGCAAAAAGGGCCGGGGCCGGCCCTGCTCCGAGGATTTCCGTTATTCCTCCGAGCAGAACGATGAGTGGCTGACCGTCAAGGAACTGCGCAAGCTGGTCGAGGCGATCTCGGACGATTATGCGATCGAGAATTCCCGCTGGTCGATGCAGGATGTGCCCCAGTAGGGTGAGAAACTTAAAAACGTAGGACGTCGGACGTGGGACGTCGAAGGGGGAAAATCTTAAGAACAACTACAACGACTACCCAAAGGAGGATAACAATGCAATACCC
Organism: Candidatus Omnitrophota bacterium; assembly: GCA_023247755.1. Lineage (GTDB taxonomy): Bacteria > Omnitrophota > Gorgyraeia > Zapsychrales > JAHFFX01 > JAHFFX01. The sequence continues at coordinate 3,438 of JAHFFX010000038.1, forward strand.
CATGGGAAGTCGTAGAGCTATTACAGTAAGAGAATTGGATGTTTATAAAAAGGCATTTAAGTCGGCCATGGATATTTTCGCTGTATCCAGGAATTTTCCTGCCGAAGAAAAATATTCGTTAACCGACCAGGTTCGTCGTTCCTCACGGTCCATTTGTTCAAATCTGTCTGAAGCCTGGCGAAAGCGAAGATATAAGGCCTTTTTCATCAATAAATTGTCTGATTGTTCTTCGGAAGCGGCTGAAACTCAAACTTGGTTAGAATTCGCTTTGGAATGTGGTTACATCAATGCAAAAGAATTTTCTGCTTTTGATGAAAAGTACGAACACATATATGCAATGCTTTCCACAATGGAAAGGAAAGCAGATGAATTTTGTAACTGAATGAAAACGTCCCACGTCCCAGCGAGCCTCGCTTTGGGCGGACGAGCGGACGTCCAACGTCCTAGGTAAATATGGCAACCCTTACTAAAAAACGAATCCTCATCACCGGCGTCAGCGGCCTGCTGGGCAACAATCTGGCCTATTATTTCCGCAAGAATAATACGGTGCTGGGGCTCTATGGCCAGCACCGGGTGGCCATTCCCGGGATCGAGGTCAAGGATGTGAACATCACCGACCCCGGGGCGGTGAAGGCCGTCATCAGGAAATTCAACCCCGATGTGGTCTTTCACTGCGCGGCCATCACCGATATCGATCATTGCGAGCGTGACCAGGACCTCGCTTACCGGGTCAACACCCTGGGAACGCGGCATGTGGTCCGCGCGCTGGCGGGCACGGGCGCGCAGCTCGTCCACCTGTCGACGGATGCGGTTTATGCGGGAGATACGGGCGAGCACAAGGAGACCGACCGGCTGACCCCCCGCAGCTTTTACGCCAAGACCAAATGCCTTGCCGAAAAAGAGGCCTTAAAATACAAGAATGCCATCGTGGTGCGCACCAGTTTTTATGGATGGAACCTGATCCCGCGCGAAAAAAAGAGTCTCGCGGAGGTGATCCTTGAGCATTTGCAAAACGGCAAGCGCTTTAAGGGGTTCACGGACGTGCACACCGGGATCATTTATACCTTCGATCTGGCCAGCCTGCTGGAGGCGGCGACCCGCAAGGGACTGCGGGGCGTTTATAATTTCGTGTGCCGCGACTCCGCCACCAAATACGAATTTGCCGTCAAGATCGCCCGGGCGTTCGGTCGCAATGAATCTCTGATCGACCCTATTACCATCGATAAATCCCACCTCACCGCCCGGCGCAGCAAAAATCTGACCCTGAGCACGGCCAAGCTCGCCAAAGCGCTCAAGATAAAGATCCCTAAACTGGAAGAGAGTCTTAGGAATTTCCATCGTGATTTTAAGGAAGGGCTTCCGCAGGTCCTGCGCGACGGTCTTCTGGCCGAAAACTATCCCCGGCTGGATATCATCCCCTACGGCCGCCAGAGCATTGATGATGAGGACATTGCGGCGGTAGTGGATGTTTTGAAATCCAGCAACATCACCCAGGGCCCGAAGGTGGTTGAGTTTGAATCGCAGTTATGCGAGATTACGGGGGCCAAGTTCGCCGTGGCGGTCAATTCAGGGACATCCGCCCTCCATCTCGCGTGCCTCGCAGCCGGGGTAAAACCGGGTGATGAGGTGATCACCAGCCCCATCACTTTCGTCGCCTCCGCCAATTGCGCAGTGTATTGCGGGGCCAGACCGGTTTTCGCCGACATCGAACCGCGGATAATCAATATCGATCCGCAGCAGGTCCAGAATCGCTTGAACGCCAAGACCAAAGCTGTGATCCCCGTTCATTTTGCCGGGCAGAGCGCTGATATGCAATCGATCCGCCGGATAACCGAAACCGCCACTGGCAAATTCGGTCATAAGATTTACGTGATCGAGGATGGTTCTCATGCCCTGGGTTCGCGCTACAGGAATAATCCCGTTGGGAGCTGCGCCTTCAGCGATATGACGATACTGAGTTTTCATCCCGTCAAACACATCACGACCGGTGAGGGCGGAGCGGTTATGACCAATGACGAAGAACTTTTTAACCGTCTGAAACTCTTTCGTTCCCACGGCATCACGAGCACTCCGGATAACTTCCACTATCCGGATGAGGCATTTTCCAAGACCGCGGACGGCAAATCGATCCGTGATCCCTGGTACTACGAACAGCAGGTATTGGGTCACAATTACCGCATCACGGATATTCAATGCGCGCTGGGACTGTCACAATTAAAAAAATTGAATGTTTTTCGCCAACGTCGAAAGGACATCTTCGTCCACTACCAGGAAGTTTTCCGGGAGTTGCCGCAGATCAGCCTTCCGGTTGAAGAGAAGGACCGCGATAATAATCTTCACTTATATGTTTTGCAGATCGATTTCGAGAAGATCGGGATTTCAAGGGCCGAACTCATGGTGCGCCTGAGGGAAAAATCCATTCTCACCCAGGTCCATTATATCCCGGTCCACCTGCAGCCGTTCTATCGCCGGAATTTCGGCTATAAGCCGGGCGATTTTCCAGTGGCGGAAGAATATTATAAGAGGTGTTTGTCTTTACCATTCTTTCCGGCCATGCAAAGGGAGGATGTCTTAAAAGTTACCCAGGCATTAAAGGAAATTTTGGGAGCCCATAAATGGACATTAAAATAAGCTTAGCCTGCCAGCAGCAGGCAAAGAAATATATCCCGGGCATGGGAAATTTGTTATCGAAGCGTCCGGATATGTTCTCTTTGGGGGTCTGGCCGGCTTATTACAGCAAGGCACAAGGCGCTGAGATTTGGGACCTTGACGGGAACCGTTATGTCGATATGAGCATCGGCGGGATCGGGGCAAACGTGCTCGGCTATGCGGATCCGGATGTTAATGCCGCGGTGATTGAGGCGATTAACTGCGGTTCGAGTTCCTCCTTGAATTGTCCGCAGGAAGTGGAGTTGGCCCAGGAAATCTGTCGTCTGCATCCCTGGGCTCAGATGGCGCGGTTTGTTCGTTCGGGAGGGGAGGCCATGGCGGTGGCTGTCCGGATCGCACGGGCTCACTCCGGACGGGACATGGTTGCGATTTGTGGATATCACGGTTGGCATGACTGGTACCTGGCCGCTAATATTGGCACAGAAAATGCGCTGGGAGAACATCTGTTGCCGGGCTTAAGCCCCGTCGGGGTACCTAAGGCCCTGGCCGGTTCGGTGTTGACATTTCGTTATAATCAAATTGATGAGCTTAGAAATATCATTGTCGAGCATAAGGAAAAGCTCGCCGCAATTATTATGGAACCGGTGCGCAATATATGGCCCCAGCCGGGTTTTTTGGAGTCGGTCAAGGCCCTTGCCAAAGAATGCGGTGCCGTTCTTATCTTCGATGAAATTTCCTCAGGGTTTCGGATGAACACCGGCGGCGCGCACCGGTTGTTCGGGGTTGATCCGGATATTGCGGTCTTTTCGAAGGCGCTGGGTAACGGGTTTCCAATAGCTGCCGTGATCGGACGTGCGAATGTGATGGAGTCCGCGCAAAAGACGTTTATCAGCAGCACCATGTGGACCGAACGCGTCGGTCCCACCGCGGCGCTGGCAACCATTCGCAAGCACCGGGACAATGATGTCGGCAAGCATTTGATGGCCATCGGCCAGTCGGTCCAGGAAGGATGGGCCGCCGCAGCGGCTAAGGCTGGTCTGGAGATCACGGTGGGAGGGATCTTCCCGCTTAGTCATTTCGGATTTACGGGGATGGACCCGCTGGTGGCAAAAGCCTTCTTCGTTCAGGAAATGCTGGAGCGGGGATTTCTGGCCTCGAATTTGTTTTATTCCATGTATGCGCACACGAAAGCACATGTTGATTCCTATTTAAAAGCGACGGCTGAGGTTTTTGCGGATATCCGCCGATATGCGGATGCCGGGAATTTGGAGAAATTTCTTAGGGGCAGTCCATCTTCAGCGGGTTTTAAGCGGGTGACGTAATGGGCATGCAAACTCAGAAGATTGAGGGAGAAAGGATTTTCTTAGCGTCCCTTGATGCCGATCGATTGTCCAGTGCCTATCAACAGTGGATGCAGGACCCTCAGGTGCTTCGTTATCTGTCCAGCCCGGAAGGGGATTATAGTGGGCCAAGTTTACGGAAGTTCGTCAAGGATTCTAATGAAAGTCCGCATGAATATCTTTTTGGTATATTTCTGAAGTCGGATGACCGACACATAGGGAATATCAAAATCGGCGGTATTCACCCCAAACATAAATTTGCGGATGTCGGGATCGTTATTGGTGAAAGAAAACTTTGGGGACAGGGTTTCGCGACAGAGGCCATTAAGGTTTGTGTTGCTTATGCGTTTAATCAATTAGGGCTCCATAAATTATTTTCTGGCATGGTTGCCGGCGTCAATGAGGGGTCCTATAAACCGTTCTTGAAGGCGGGTTTCCATGATGTCGGGCGTTATCGCAAGCATTTCCTGATAGATGGAAGATTCCGGGATGGAAAGATCGTGGAAATTATTAACGAGAGGGCAAATCATGCATTTAAGATCGGTCAGAAGACCTGCGGGGATGGAAACCTCTTCTTTGTTGTCGAAGAAGGGCAGGCGAATTTGGGGGATTTTGATAAAGCCCTGCGCATGGTCGAAGCTGTTTCGAAAACCGGAGCGGATGCCGTTGAGTTTCAACTGGCTCGCGCCGGCGATTTTTATGTCAAAGATCATCCTGGTTTTGCAACTTACCTGGAGCGTGAATTCTCCGACGCCCAGCATCGGGAGTTGATCGGTTGCGCCAAAGACAAAGGGCTGGAATTTATCGCCGTGGCGCTGAGCCATAAACTTGTTGAGCCATTAACCAAGGCCGGCTGTTCGGGCTTTAATATCAATGCTTCTGATCTGACGAACCCGGATATGATCGATGCGGTTCTGGATAGCGGTCTGCCATTTTTTCTAAGTTTATCCATGGCCCAAGAAGAAGAGATCGAATGGGCGATCTCCCGAATACAGGCAAAGAAGGATGCCGTATTCGCTTTATTGCACGGCCAGCACACGATGGCAGGCGGCCTGCAAGGAGTGGATGTTGAACATACGTCTTTGGGTTATCTGGGGACCCTGAAACAGAAATACGGATTGCCGGCAGGTTTTATTGACCATACCCCTTGCGTGTGGATGCCTGCGGTAGCGGTTGCTGCCGGAGCGGAACTGGTGAGCAAGCATTTGGCGTTGTCTCGCGCAGAAAAGGGGCCGGATTGGCATGTCTGTCTTGAACCTGATGAGATGAAGGAAGCGGTTTACCTGGCAAAAAGCCTGAAGAAAAGCATCAACGTAAGGGATAAGGTGCTTGCCCCGGGTGAAAATTTCGATCGGTCAATTATGCGTAGAAGCATTGTTGCGGCTAAAACGATCCCGGAAGGCAAGAAGATCGAACGCAATGATATGGAATTCAAACGACCGGGAAACGGCGTGGATCCGGCGCAATATGAGGATTTTCTTGGACGCATTGCTTTGCGCGAGATCAAACAAGATGAGCAGTTGACATTTTCGAATGTACAAGAGGTCTCGCATGGATCTTAGATTAAAAGGAAAAGTCGCTCTCATCGGAGGATCAAGTAAAGGTTTGGGGAAAGCGTGCGCCCGGCAGTTGGCGCAAGAGGGGGCCGCAGTGGTTATTTGTGCCAGGGAAGCAGCGGCCCTGCACAAAACCGCTCAGGAAATAAAGGACCTGGGAGCGGATGTGCTGGCCTTACCGGCAGATTTGTCCTTAAAAGCCGATGATGAAAGGATTGTTGAGGAGGCTTTTAAAAAATTCGGGAGGATCGATATTCTGGTGAACAACTCCGGCGGGCCGAAATTAGGCGTTTTCGCGGATCTGTCTGATCAGGATTGGGAAAATGCGTTTCAATCGGTATTTATGTACACCGTCCGCCTGGTGCGACTTGTCGCGCCTGAGATGAAGAAGAATAAATGGGGACGGATAATCAATATTACATCCTTGAGCGTGAAGGAGCCCGCCGCGGGGTTGCTTTTGTCGAATGTGTTCCGTTCGGGTGTGGTCAGTATGGCGAAATCCTTGTCGCAAGAATTGATCAAGGATAATATCACGATCAATAACATATGTCCGGGCGCGTTTAAGACTGAGCGGGCCCTGTCCTTATTAAGAAAGGCCGCTCAAGATCAAAAAACAACGGTCGAGGAAATTGAAAAGAACGCGATCAAGTCAATGCCTTTGGGGCGGTATCAGGATCCCCGGGAACTAGGCGACTTGGTTGTTTTTCTTGCGTCGGAGCTGGCGGCGGGTATCACGGGTACCACGATACAGATTGACGGTGGAATATCGAAAGGGTTGTTGTAATGGCGAAGAAAAAGTTTGATGCCATTTTAGCATGTCGGGTGCGCGGAACGCGTTTGTACGGTAAGCCATTGCAGCTATTGGATGTCGAACAGCGGGTGACGATCCTTGAATATCTGGTGAAATATGTTCGCGAGATCAAACACATCGATTCCATTTGTTTGGCCATCGCGGAGGGACAGGAGAACCATGGCTTTGTCGAAGTGGCCGAAAGGCACGGCTGGCATTATATCTTCGGCGCAGAAGATGATATGCTCGGGCGGATTCTTAAGGCGGCGGAGACTTTAGGCACCCAGATCGCTTTTCTTGATTCAACCGAGTCTCCCTATTTGTATCATGACAAGGTTGACGAGCTTTTTGAGCGGCAGGTCCAAGAGTCAATCCAGTTAGCCAGCATATCCGAGCTTCCGGATGGGGCGAGTTTCGCGTTGGTGGATATTGAGTCGTTAAAAATATCGCATCGACATGCCTCGCAGCGCAATAAAGAATTGGTCACGTCTTATATCTTTGATCATCAGGATGATTTTAAAATCCATATGGCCCGGCCTGAACCAAAATTAAGAAGATCGGATGTTCGAATCACGGTCGACTATCCGGAAGATCTGGTTTTCTGCCGTCAGATTTATCGAGACCTGGGGGGAAGGGATCGATTGGTGAAAGTAGCGGATATCATTGATTATTGGGATGCTCAGCCGCAGCGCCGAAAGCCGGTCGAGGACATCGGGGTGGATTGGGGGCATGGACGGTTGTGGGCTTAGGAGGGCAACGGATGCGATTCTTGATCATCGGCGGAGGTTCCATCGGCAAGCGGCATCTCAAGAACCTTTTGTCCTTGGGCCAAGACGCGGCGGTGTGTGAACCTGATCAAAAACGCGCCCAGGAGATCGCGGCGAGCTTTAAGGTGCCTGTCTTTTTGACATTGGAGGCGGCCTTAAAAGAGAAATTTGATGCCGGTTTGGTGACGAATCCCAACAGTTATCATATCCCGACGGCATTGCAGGTGGCGAGGTCCGGTCTTCATCTTTTTATTGAGAAACCGCTTTCGCATTCCTTGGATGGGGTGGATGAACTGATCTCCCTTGTCGCAGAAAAGAAACTTAAAACGCTGATTGGTTGCAATTGGAAATTTCAAAAAAGTTTTCGGTTAATGAAGCAAATGATTGATTCGGGGGAGATTGGCCGAATTCTCTCCTTCACTGTAATTTCGGGCTGGTATTTGCCGGATTGGCACCCCTGGGAGGACTATAGAAAGGGTTATAGCGCCAACCGTTCCATGGGCGGCGGTGTGTTATTGGACACGCATGAGTTTGATTATTTGCAATGGTTTTTGGGACGGATCAAAAAACTTGTCTGTTTTACCGGGAAATACAGCCGTTTGGAAATGGACACCGAAGATATTGCCAATCTGACGTTGGAATTAGACGATCGGATCATCGGTTCGCTCCATATCGATTATATTCAACATCCCAATCGGAGGATGTACCAATTTTATGGCGAAAGAGCCGCCATGGAGTGGAGCTTTCAAGAAAAGCGGATCAAAGTGATTTCTCCCCGCGAGGAAGAGTGGCGGGTGATAGATGAAGGGCCGGATTATGATTTCAATGACATGTACGTGGAGGAAATGAAACATTTTGTCGATGTTATCCAGGGAAAGGCGGAATCGGTGTCGGATATTTACTGGGGGAAATTTATATTGCAAGTGGTGGACGCGGCCAGGAAATCATCGGGAACAATGGGAATAGTGAGTATTTAATGGAGTGATGATGTTCCATTTTAGCAAAAATAAGAAAGTGATCGTGGTGGCGGAGATTTCGGCTAACCATGGCCAACACTTTGAGCAAGCGGTGGCCTTGATCAGGGAAGCCAAGAAATGCGGGGCCGATGCGGTAAAATTTCAGGCCTATACCCCGGATTCAATAACCGTTAATGTAGACAATAAATATTTCCGGATACAACATCCGGAGTGGGGCGGCCAGACATTATATCGACTGTATCAAAAAGCGTATACGCCTCTGCATTGGTTTAAGAAGTTAAAACGCATAGCTGATAATGAGGGGGTTGGTTTTTTTGCCACCGCTTTTGATAAGGCCTCTGTCGACCTTTTGGAAGGGCTTGCTGTGGAGGTCCATAAGATCGCTTCTTTTGAGCTGGTCGATCTGCCGTTGATCGAGTATGCGGCGGGGACCGGTAAACCGCTTATCATCTCGACCGGGATGGCCAGCCTTTCAGAGATCAAAGAGGCTGTTGATACGGCCAGGCGGGGAGGTGCCGCCGAGGTGACGCTTTTACGGTGTGTCAGCAGTTACCCTGCCGACCCTCGGGATATGAATTTGAGAACCATTCCGGATTTGCAAAAGAGGTTCGGCTGTTGCGTCGGGTTGTCGGATCATACCTTGGGGATCGGTGTTGCGCTGACTTCGGTCGCCTTGGGTGCCGTCATGATCGAGAAACATTTCATTTCTTCACGCCGTAGAAAGACTCCGGACAGTTTCTTTTCCATTGAGCCGGCAGAACTGAAGGAGCTGGTCAAGGGCGTGAGGCTTGCCGAGGAAGCGTTGGGAGAGCCCCGTTATACATTGACCCCCGGCGAAAAAAAGAGCACCGCCTTCCGACGGTCGCTGTTTGTGGTTGAAGATATACCCCAAGGGGGGCTCTTAACTGAAGAGAATGTGCGTTCAGTGCGTCCCGCGCAGGGGTTAAAGCCAAAATATTTTAAGGACGTTCTTGGCCGAAGAGCTGAGAAAACGATCAGGAAAGGAACCCCTTTACGATGGGATTTGATCTCCCAAGAAAAGGAAAGGTCTTAATCCGGGCTGACGCTTCTTGGGTGATCGGGGCGGGGCATGTGATGAGGACGTTGGCGCTCGGCCAGTTGTTGTCGGAGGCCGGGTATGAGGTTCATTTTGCGACTATCCCGCATGATCCGACAATACTTGATCTTTTAAATCAAGAGGGGTTTAACGTTCATTGTTTCCGGCAAGACACCGTTTGGAGCGCTTCTTCCGACCTGGGCAGCTTTTTGAGTCTTGCTTCACAGGTGCAGCCAGCATGGGTAGTCCTCGACGGGTATCATTTGGATCATGATTATGAACGTGCGGTCAAACGTTCGGGTTGTAAGCTGTTAAGGATCGATGATCTTCCGGCAGGTCATTATTATGCGGACGTCGTGCTTAATCAGAATTATGGCGCAGAAACATTTAAGTATGAGAGGGAGCCGTATACGCAGGTTTTAGCGGGGTTGCGGTATGCTTTGTTGCGGCGTGAATTCCGCAAGGTCGTCTCATTCGACAGGCCGATACGCACAAGCCGGCCGTTGCAACTGCTGGTCAGCCTGGGCGGCAGTTCTGAAAAGACCGATGTTCTGAATTTCACGATTGCCCAAGGACTATCCGGTTTATCTGTTAAGGATGTGTCGGTGACATTTCTGGTCGGGGCGCTCGGCCGTAACATGGCTGAGGAAATGTCGAAAGCTGATATGGCCATTGTATCCGGGGGCAGTACCATGTGGGAGCTGATTTATATGAATGTCCCCTTCATGGCTGTCGCCTTGAATGAAATGCAAAGGGACTATCTGCAGATGCTTTCAGCACATGGCATATGTGTTGATCTTGGTCGGCATGAGTATTTAACTATTGCTGGCGTTCGCCAATCGGCGCTTGATTTTATTCAGGACCATGAGGGCAGGATGCGGATGAGCAATCAATTCAAGCCGCTTATGGATCGACGCAATATTGGCCGGGATCTTTTGGGGATTATGGACGGGAGGACAGCATGGGTTTAACCGAAAGAACTTGTGTGGTTTGTCATGGTGATGACCATTTTGAGGTATTTGATCAGCCTACGGAAGCCATTATCGGCATTGGGGACATAGGATATCATCATCGGATACAAATATGCCGCAATTGCGGCTTTGTTTTTGCAAGTCCGGTCTTGCCCGAGGAGAAAATTCTCCTGTTTTACGAGAAAATGTCGAATTATGAACATCCGCAGAGCGATGGTTTGCGCCCGCAAGCGGAAAAAAATCAGATCCTTAGATATTTTGAATTGATAAACAAACGATTCCCCCCGGCCTTTAAGGGTAAGGCCTTGGACATAGGCTGTGCCACCGCTTTGGGCTTATCGCTTTTTAGGTCCCGCGGTTGGGATGTGGTGGGTCTTGACCCTAGTCCCAAGTGTGTTGAATTGTCAAAGAAATATTATGATGTGCGGGTCATCAACGGGTTTTTCAGCCCGCAATTGTTGGAAAAAGAAAAGCCTTTTGATCTCATCATCTTGTGCCATGTGCTGGAACATCTGCTGCAGCCCGACAAGGTTATAAAGGAATTAGGCGATTTGCTTTCGGAAGAAGGGGTCGTTTATATCGAGGTCCCGAATCTCCTGAAACCGTATGCGCCAAAATGTTATTTCGGTTTCGAGCACGTCAACTTTTTTACGCCTACTTCATTGGCCAATATCGCGGAAGCGAACGGATTTGCGGTGGACAGCCTGTCCTGCTTCGACAATGGCCCCCAGGTTTCTCCTTTTTATCCGGTGCTTGCCATGACTTTAAGAAAGACGAAACAGAAGTTTCAGATGAAGAACGATATGGGAGAAGTCTTGCCGGTCATTGAAAAGTTTAAGAACGAATCCGGGGAATTGGTGGCGAGATTGCAAGCAACGGTCAGGAAAATCTTGGAAAAGATACCTAAAGGCCGGCTGGCCCTATGGGGCGCAGGGATTCACACCAGTCAATTGTTGAGCGAGACGGACCTGGGGCAAGCAGAGATAGCCTGCATTTTTGATAATGACCTTAAGAAAGATGGCAGCCGATTGATGGGATATCCCGTGGAAAAATTCTCTGGGGACCTGGAGAAAATCAAAAAAAGGATTGATGCTATTCTCATTTCATCGGAAGCGAGTGAGGATATTATCTATAATCAGATATCGTATCTGGAAGACCATGGAATTAAGATCTATCGGTTGTATCAGAGGAGTCAGCCCGGGTGATTTATGAAGGAGACCTTGATAAAGTTTGCCAGGCTCGAGGAGAAGCATTTGGAGATGGTCATGGGTTGGAGGGTCAAGCCCGATATCACGCGGTACATGTTTACCGATGTTGAGTATGATCTTGATAAGCAGCGTCGTTGGTTCCACAAGATCTCCGGGGACGACACATACCGTTATTGGATCATTTATTTCCGGGATATTCCGATCGGGCTTGTGAACCTTGCGGCCATTGATCGGGTGAATCGCCGTTGTACCGCCGGATATTATATCGGGGAATTGGAGTATCGCAGCCTGGGGGCGCTGATCCCGCCGTTTCTCTATAACTATGTGTTTCACGTGATGGAATTCCGAAAGATCTATGGCGAGGTTATCGCGGGAAATGAGAATATCCTGAAGCTGCATGCTTTGCACGGGTTTCGGCAGGTCGGGGTGTACCGGGACCATGTTTTTAGAGACCGGCGTTTTCATGATGTCGTCCTTATTGAGTTGCTGGCAGAATCGTGGTTGGCGCAGAAAAGATATCAGCGTGATCTTGCCCATTTTGAATGAAAGGGAGAAATGTTAAAGCGTGAGGTCGTTGAGGATATCGTCGTTTTGTTGCGAGGATTTTTTGCAACGCCGATCATCAGCAGCCTGGGAAGACTGGGCGCCCTGGAAATCATGCGCAATGCCAAAAACTTTACGGCCGATGACCTCTCCCTTATCCCCAACAAAAAGCTCCTGCAAGACACATTGCGATATTTCGCCAGGCTCGGCCTGATCGAAGATGTCGATGGCCAAGGGCGGTTATACCGGGCGAGCGAGCTGGGCGTGGAAGTGTTTCGACGGGCGAACTCATTTTATGTTCCGCATTCATATTACGAGTACATGGCCCGCTATCATGAGTTGATCCAAGACGCATCATCCCGGATCAACTGCCGGGTGGAGCGCTTGGAAAATGTTGTCGGTAGCGGAATTACGCATCTGCGATACTTCCCGCCGGCCGTGTCGTTTTTGAAGCGCAAGGCTGTCTTTGATACGCTGGTGGATGTTGGTTGCGGGGACGGCCAATTTTTATTGACCTTTCTCAAGGAAGTGTCCGGCAAAAAGCTCGTTGGCGTGGACCTATCCGAATTATCCACGGATACCACCTATAAAAATCTTCGAGCGCAGTATCCTGAGCTGGAGATTGCGACGGTCTGCTGTGACGCGCTGGATGTCAAGAACTGGAGCGGGAAGGTGCTGCGCTTTGCCAACGGCGGGAAAGTTGCTATCTCCATGTGGTTCTTGCTCCATGAGATTTCAAAGAATCAACCCGCGGTTCTCAAGGAGTTTTTCCGTCAGATCCGAACGATATTCCCTGCCGCGCCCATTGTGATCGGGGAAGTGGTACGCCAGAGTGAAGATATCTTGATCAGCAACAATGTTAGAAGCCTGCTGCCCGAGTATCTCTTTTTTCATGAGATGTCCGGACAGGGAATCCTGTCTTGGCAGGAATATAGGGAAGTCCTCAATTGTATCGCTTATGATTTGGTGGTTGAGAAGCTCTTCGATGAGGCACCGGACAAGGAAGGGAAGAAAATACCCAGTACGTTTGTCTGGTGCCTGACACCGAAATAGCTTCACCAAACCCAATGGCAAACAAAACATGCTCCGTAGGTCAGGGGTTCATTGAAGGAGAAAGATGATGACAGAACAGCGCGCGATGGAATTGATAACAGCTGCATTCGCAAAATTGAAGAACAATGGCATGCTGGCCCGGGATGCCGCTATTTCCGCCGGGTCAATTCTTCTGGGGGTAGGCTCGCCTTTGGATTCGATTGGTTTTGTTGTTTTTGTCACCGACCTCGAGGAGCGGATCAGCAATGAAGCGAAGAAGGATCTTTATCTGGTTCTCAATGAGATCAATGAATTCAATATCAACCAACCGCATCTGTCGGTTGCCGCACTGGCAAAGTACATCGTTAAGTTAAGCGAGGGGAAGTAAAATGAACGTCGCCGCGGATAGCCCGGTCATGGTCATTACCGGCACCAGTCGGGGGATTGGCCGGGCGGTGGCTGTGCATTTTGCGGCAAAAGGATATCGGGTGGCGGGCTGCAGCCGGGGGCCGGCGACGTTA
>JAHFFX010000137.1 GCA_023247755.1 Candidatus Omnitrophota bacterium
GCCGTGGGGACAGCCAATAAGACCACCGCCAATGCCAACCCTCCCACTTTGAGATTGCGCAGTTTAGTTCTAAAGTCTCTGGTGAGATCGAGGAGTTTACTCAGCTCACGCCATCCGTAAACCATGAGCAGAATGGCACCTACGCCTATGGCAAGCATAAGCAGGATTCTAAGGTAATTCACGTTGAAGCCGAGGATGAGTTGCCGGAGGGGCTCGAAGGCGATGGCGGACTGGCCGAAGGCGATGACCGCAGCGAAGGCGAAGGAGACGACGGCGAATAAGACGGCTTTAGTCGGCGCGCGAATCGAGCGGACGTATTTGAGCAGCTGGTTCCTGAATAAGATCAGGATCGCCGCCACCGCGAGCCCCGCCGCCACGAGGTACGGATGCGCGAGAATGAGACTGTTCTGAGGTTGCTTGCCTTCCTTGTTCGTGGGATTCTCTTCGCTGCTGCCGGCTTTTATTTCTTCAATATGCCGACTCGCCGCTTTCCGTAAACGGTTCGGGAGTTTCCTATCGTTTGCAATCCTCGTTAAGACAGGAATCAATCGTCTTAAGGCCTCCGCGTCTCCTGCTTGGCGTAAAGCCGAAATTACAGAGTCCATGGACCCGAATTGCTGGCTTTGTAGTCTTTTTAAAGCGGTCTTGACAGTGGTCTCAATCCGGCTGGCCACAGGAGAGGGGGCAAGCGGGTTTCTGAGCTCTTCGATCTCAGACAAATGTTCGATCTCATCTTTCAGGGCAGCTTCTCTGCTCATCGACTTATGCCTGATTCCAAAGAAGCTCAGGAAAGCGACTCCGAGGACGAGCGCGATGAAGGCGGCGATGAAAATAAAGGACACAACGTCGGACATCGATGCCAAATGTTCGCTTGACGCACCAGGACCTCCGGGGGACCGGAACGGCCGCAGATCGACCTTCTCGATCTCCGACGGCCGATGATAGGTGATTGACCGGGGAGCTTTTTCCAACCACGGGAGAACTTTAGACAGCGGGATGGAGTAGTCCACCCGGTTCGCCGATACTTTCAATCCCACCACTTCCGCTGTGGCGATGTCGACCATCGGGGAGCCGGTCAATGTGCTGGAAGTATCCGTGCCCATAGTGATCAGACGGTCATCCCCCTGCTCTTCCAGGAATTTCAACGTCGCCCCAAAACCGAACGTCAGGCGTTCCTCATTCTCGATCTGTTGATAGCCGAAACCAACCGTGGGGACCGGAACAAATCCCACCGGTCGATCCCGGCTGGGAAGAAGAACCACCGCATCGAGGGCGTGAGCCAATTTATCCTTGAGAATGCCCAGCAACATGAGATACGTCGCGGGTGCGCCCGGCAATCTCTGCAAGAGTTTGACTTGCGTGGGGATCCAATGCTTGCCCAACATCAGGTTCACCGAGTTCTCCTCGGTATTGAACACGCCTGGGCCGGCGATCTGCGGTTTAATGACCGTGATCGCGAACACTTTCTTCTTTTCCTGCGCAAAGAAATACGCAACACCCTGCCGGGACGCAATGCCGTCCGGCCGCCGGACATACACCGCGGGGAACGCCGCGGGATAATCCAGCCCCGCCAGCTCATTGAAGGCGGAAGTGTTCACCAGCCGCCGAATGCTGCGCAGCGTCCGTTTCTGTCCCTCTTCACCGACAAAGAGCGAGCGGAATAGGCCGCGCTTCTCAAGCCCGTTGAGGATCCTTGCCTTATCCTCGTCATGAACGTAGACCGTCATGGCGGCAGCAATGACCGCCAAGATCAGACCACCCAGGTTCAATACGCCGGGATAGCTCAGGGACAGCCTCGCGTCCGTGGAATTCAACTGAGAAACCTTAATTGTTCCCGGTTGTTTATCAAAAACATCGTAACCCCGCTCATTCCATTCGGCGGACGGAATATTCTCATAACGATCCCCCTTCAGCCAGTGGACCGTCACCGAACTTTGGTTCCTTGAGAAGATGAGGCCATATTGAACGGAAGGCACCAACAAGTCTACCTCCCGGGCGATCAACATCCGTTCTTCCAGCTGCTCGAATTTCAGTTCCGCCTTGGGCAGGATCTCGGGATTATTCACGAAATAGGATCTGCCCCAAAGGCCGTCTTTGCTGCCAAGGCGGAAGCCATTGTCTCCCGGGATGACCAGATTGATGCTCCGGCTGCGGCCACTGTCATCGATTCCGGCCACAAAAGCCAACTTCCATGGCGTCTCGGAACTTTCCCGCCAGATCACCCACCGATGCCTCAAATGGTAATTATGGTGGAGCTGGATGGGCCCGGAGAATTCGAGCTTTGCCGAAGGTTGCGGCACGGCCATCGCAGCAACGATCAGACCCGCCGCCCACAGGATCGCCACCGGAGCAGCTTCAACCCAACTCAACCCCAGCGTTTGTTTTCCTTGGGAGAAAGCGGCGATCGCTTCCAACTGGCGCTGCACAAAATCCCGGCCCGCCTTGCGGTCCGGCTCGGATATATCCTTGGCCAGCGCAAAATTCGAACGTTCGTCGGCTTCGAACGCCCCGGCAACATCTTCCCACAATGAGCGATGCAGAACAGGCCCCATACCATGGATGATGCCTTTGCCAGGTTCGCTATACCCTCTGGCCAGAACTCCGGTGACGGCCCAGCGGCCATCCCGAACGACGAGCATGGGTTCACCCGAATTGCCGGGTAACCCCGGATGACCGAACACCAGCACATCAACGAACTTATCGTGTTGAGCTACGGAACCGAAGGCAACGCTGCCGGTCCTAATGCCGACGATAAAGGCTCTTTCACCCGCAACAAACTGTACGGCGAGCGGCAGCGGCTTCAATAAAGCCTGCCGGCCACGGGCAACCGCTTTATCCATGGCCAGAATGGCAAAGTCTTTAGCAGCCTCTTGAGAGGCTTCGTGAATACCCTGCTTCCAACGAACCAGCGTCCTGGCCTGGCCTAAAGTCCTCGGGAAGACCCTGCCCACACGCCGCTTAACGGTGACGTTCTCGATCCGAGAAGCGTCGTGCTCGAGATTGTGCGCGACCGTACCGAAATAATAACGCTCGTCATCCGCTCCCAAGACAAAAGCAACCCCCTGATAAGGACTACCGTCGGGCAGATCGTAACCGATAGCGAAGACGCTATCCCGGGCCTTCTTAGAAATGGATGAGAAGTAGTAGTCCCAGCGTCCCAGGCTGTCTTTCATCATGGTCACCGCGAGAGAACGGATGGAAATCTTCCAGCCGGACATCAGATGCAGCGCAAAGGACCTGGCGACCGACCACAGGATGATGAGCCTCACCGCAGTCCCCCAGGAAAGCGTCGGCAAATCGAGAGCGCCCATCGCGGGGAAGCTGAACGGCAGCAATCCAAAAACGATAAGGGAGGAAAGTATCCCGATCGGTGCACTCTCCAAACTCGAAATTCTTGAGAGATAGAAAATGAACAGTAAGAGCAGGGCACCCGTAATAAGATACGGCAGCCGGTCGACCAATCCAACCGACGCACTCAGCGCAATTCCGGAATTTCCGTGATTTTCGGCGCCCCGCGCCGAAGGCATTCCATCGGGACGGAATTCCTTAAAATCGATCAGAACCTTATAAATCATGCGGCTGACCTCTGTGCGCTTGATAAGCACGCCCGGGCGTCCCTCCAGGGCCGCGCGGAACCGCTGCGCCGGATACGCTCCGGAGACCCGCGGGATCTCGAATTGACCGATCTGCGGATAGGTCTGCTGGAGGTAATGGATCAGGTGTTCGCGCAGGCGGTGGCCGATCCGCCCCCCCTGATCGGCCGCGGCGACGTAGATCCCGTTCGATTGCAGCATTCCCCGGCTTTCGAACTTCCGGTAGGCATAGAGCCCCACGGGCCGGCCGGCGAGATAAGCGATCATCACCTGCGGGAAGAATTCCGGATTTTTGAAGGCCCAACTGATCAAGTCGGAGTCGGACAAGAATATCGACAGCGATGTGACTTGATTCGACCCCTCGATCAGCTGAAGCAGCTCAGGGGCATTCCTGTCCTGCGGTCCCAAGTCCTGATAGATCTTGAATTCCAATTCACCCGGCCGCTGGACAGCATTCGCCGCCGGTACCAGCAGCGCCATCCCCGCGAGCGCCGCCAGGACCAGGAGCGCCGGCGCGCCAAAGGCGGTCAATGAGAACCGGGCGTTTTCTCCCCTTCCACGCAAGAGATCGGGCCGGGTGCGGCGCAACTCTTCCACCGTCTCGGCCAGATTCCGGTGCGGATAAGCTTTCGGATGATACCAATGCACATACTCGATAATGCGGTCAAACGCCATCTGCGGGAAGATGAACGCCAGGACCGCAAAGGTGATCGAACCCGAACGCGCAATGCCGGCATGGCAGTTGATACAAACGTTTTCTCCTGCCCGCAAATGTTCCAGCACCCATTCCACGGCCTCGATGACCTGTTGGGCCGAGATCGGATTATGAGCAAAATCCTTAAGCGGATGATACCGATATTGGATGCCTTCCGGAGCAATAAAGTCCAAGGGTTCGGCTAAGTTAAGAATCGCATCAAATTCAGCGACCACCTTATAATCCCCCATCGTATCTTTGGCGAGCGCCAGGCCGTCCTGGGCGGCCTGCAAATTGCTGATAAATAAACGTCCCGGCAGTCTATGTTGGAGCGGAATCTCAAAAGAAAGCGGACGATGGGGCCAGTCTTCATGCCTCCAGATATTATCCGAGGATCTTTTAGCAACAAGTCGATCGACATAAAGCCAGCGCTCAATTCCATCCAATTGCAATGCCACATAAAAGTCCCATTCGCCGGCTTGATAAGATACGATTTCACCCATATAGACCATGCCGTCCGGCGTTTCTTGAACAACCACGGGGAACTCTTCCGGTTGGCCGTTGGAAGATCTGATAATGATTCTTGGAACAACTCTATTTAATTCGGAAGGAATTTTGCTCCGGAAAGACACTTTCACCCGTTCGCCGGTAACCACCCAAGTTCGGTGCAAGTCAGTGGGCTGCACATTCTCAAATTCGATGGCGGCCAAGCCTTCTGGGGCCGCCAAAGAAACCGCTTGTCCATTGCCATCGACATACCGGATAAAGAACGGCCGGCCGATCCGGTCGGATTCCCAGCTGCCGTCGGTCCAGCGCATGGTGAAGACCTCCTCGCCTTCCACCAGTTCGGCCTCAAAATGACCGTTGCCGACGGGTTTTAGTTCAATGTCATGGATATATCTCCAGGTCTTGCCGTCGGCCGCCAGGCGCGCCGCGCGGACGAATCCCGGGGCCTCGGTGCGGATGATCACTCTGGAACCGGCGTTAACCGGAAAGAAACCCCAATTCTTGTAATCAAAAGTCCAAACTTTGCCAGCCTGATTTTTATCAGACGTGGCCATCAGCACCGGCAGCATCGCCACCACCACCGCACCGACAAAGAGCATCGGGGTCAGCATGAGATTATAGAACTCTCCTTCCTCGCCGTGGCGGGAACGGCTCGTCTCTTTCGCCAACCCAAGGATCTTCCGGTAGTCAACGTATACTCCGAGGAGATTTTCATATTCTGCTTCTTCTCGAACATCGCTCGGGGTAGATTCCAGGGATTTAAACACTTGCTTAAGGACGATCTGTCGTTCCAAAGCCATGCGCAGAGCCAAACCGGAAATCAATGGTGTGGTAAATGATGTGCCCTCGGGGTCATCACTATCAAGATCAGTTGAGAAGCTTACATCGTAATCAAACGAAGCGTAATCTTCTTTATAAATATTTTTATCGATTTTGTGAACGGCGGACACCGCGAAGACATGGGTGAATCTCGGATGCACGAACAACCGGTAAGCGCCTTCGTTCCCGGTGGAAACCACAATCGGAATACCCGCCTTGCCAAGATATTCCACCTGTTCCATCGTCCAGATACCGTTTAACCGATTGGGAGACTGCAAAGGTTCCTCTCCACCCGATACATTGACCAGAATCATCCGATCCTGATTTAATTGAACGGCCCTGACAAGATCCTTCCACTTATCTACGACTAAAACATCAATGCTGAAAGACTTTAACCTCTCAGCCATTAATCGGACATCATCAGCGTGTTCATTCTTCGCATCCTCTTCAAAGAGAATTAATAGACCCTTTGCTCCGACTGGCCGGTCGGCCCAAATATCTATTTCTTCTCTATTCTCATGAATTTTAAGTAAATCTTCTCTGGCTCCAAGCTCCCACAGCATCCGGCCCGCCAGCACAATTTCTAAACGACCTTCCACGCTTTGCAAATTCACAGGGTTGTTAACAATAGCGACCGCCTTTTGAGCCACGGCCTTTTCTTTGGCAAGCAGCGTCAATTCTTCATCCGCATGGAGGGCCTTCAGCGTCTTGAGCGCAAGTTCCATTGTCCAGGCCTTTGTGGCCGTTCTAACAACCATCGCTAAATCTTGCTTCGCT
>JAHFFX010000138.1 GCA_023247755.1 Candidatus Omnitrophota bacterium
CGTTCCCATGAACCCACAGAAAAAAGTAAATCTTGTCCTATTGACGGACTGCCTGGCCGATTTGGAGGGCGGGGCGGAAAAGCAGATATTCGAGCTGGCCAAGGGGTTGGACCGCGACCGCTATGACGTCGTTATCGCGAGCCTGGAAAGCCTCGGGAACGCTCCCCGGGAGAGGATCGAAGCGGCCGGCTGTCGATTGGAGATCTTTCCGGTCAAAAGGATCTACGGCCTTTCGGGATTGATCCAGGGGATCAGATTCGTCAGGTTCTTGAAGCGCCGCAAGACCGATGTCCTGCAGACCTACCATTTCAGCTCCGATGTCTGGGGGACCGTTTTCGCCCGCCTCGCCGGAGTGAAGACCGTTTTTTCCAACCGAAGGGACATGGGGTTCTGGAGAAAAAAGCCCCATCTTTTTGCCTACCGCCTGGTGAATCCCTGGGTCAGCCGGATCATCGCCGTTTCCGATTCCGTCGGAGCAATGGTCCGGGCGACGGAACAGGTCCCTGCCGGGAAGGTGGCGGTGATCCATAACGGGATCGAATTTGCCCAAGGGGGGGGTGCCGTCGCGGCCCCTGCAGGGTTAAGGTCCCAGTGGTCAATGTCCGCCCATGATCCCGTGATCATGCATGTGGCCAACCTCGCGCCGGTCAAAGGACACCAGTATCTTCTCGCGGCAATGAAAGTGGTCAAGCAGGAATTCCCGCGCGCCAAGTTGTTGCTTATCGGCGGGGACGAATCCGCGGGCGCCGTGCACCGGTGGGTGGAGGAAATGGATCTGAAAGGGGAAGTGCTGTTCCTGGGAAAAAGAAGGGACGTCCGGGCGTTACTGCCGCAGGCCGACGTTTGCGTGATGCCGTCCTTGAGCGAGGGCATGTCCAATGCCATTCTCGAATATATGGCGGCGGGAAAGGCCGTCGTTGCGACCGCCGTTGGCGGAAATCCCGAATTGATCGAGGACGGGAAGACCGGGGTCCTGGTTCCCGCGGCGGACACTGCCCGCCTCCGGGACGCCATCCTGCGTTTGCTGCGTGATGAAGGCCTGCGGCATTCTCTGGGGGCCAATGCCCGAGAAAAAGTCCGCAGGGATTTCTCGATGAGCGCGATGCTCAAGAATTATGAGGACCTGTACCGGTCCTTCTTTCCTGTTTCCCGGAAGATCCTGCATTTGGTCAGCAGCGGCGGTTTTTTCGGGGCGGAGAACGTGATCCTCACGTTGTCCCGGCAGCTGAGCCGCCGGGGGCATGCGGTGACGGTGGCGGCCCTCAAGGATCTGCGGGACCCGCACACGGAGATCATCGAGCAGGCGAAACGGGACGGCCTTGCGACCGTCGAGTTCACCACCCGTGGCAAAATGGACCTGCCTGCGGTCCAGGTCTTGGCAAAGTATCTTAAAGATAATGGATTTGATATCCTCCACACCCATAATTACAAATCGGATGCGATGGGCTGCTGGGCCGCCCGGCTGGCGGGAGTGCCGGTGGTGGCGACCGCCCACGGTTTTACGGAGATGGACCGCAAGGTGGGCCTTTATGAAAAGTTGGATCGATATCTTTTGAGGAATTTTTTCAACCGGGTGGTTGTCGTAACCGAAGCGATCCTGCCGGACATGTCCCCAGGGAAACGCCGGATCATTCCCAATGGACTTTCCCCGGAGCGGTTTTCCCCGAACCTCAGGCAGCGAACGATATTCCGCGATCATTATGGTATCGCCGAGCATGAGGTCCTCATCGGGACCGTCGGGCGCCTGAGCACGGAGAAGAATCAGGCCTTGCTGCTGAAAGCCTTTAAAACCCTGCTGACCCGGCGCCGGGACGTCAAGCTACTGCTGGTGGGGTCCGGGCCGCAGGAAACGGAACTGAAGGAATTGGCCAAGGCGCTTCATCTGCAAGACCGGGTCGTTTTCACCGGGCTTCTGACCGAGATGGCGGCGGTTTACCAGGCCATGGATATCTTTGTTCTTTGTTCGCTCACCGAAGGAGTTCCAATGACGATCCTGGAGGCCATGGCATCCCGGGTGCCGGTGATCGCGACAAGGGTCGGGGGCATCCCCGGCATGATCGAAGACGGAAGGACCGGGATCCTTGTTCCCAGCAATGATGCGGCGGCCCTCCTGCAAGCCCTCGAAAAAGTTGCCAATGATCGCGGGTTGGCCAGGGGACTGGCCGAGGCCGCCCAGCATTATGTGGCCGAATCCTTTTCCGAGGCAACAATGGCCGAACGCTATCAGCGGATTTACGAAGAGGTCCTCGAAGAACGATGAAGATATTATTCCTGGCTCCGCGTTTGCCGCTTCCCGCCGATACCGGCGGCAAGATCCGGACCATCAACATCCTCAAGCAGCTGACGAAGTTCGCCAGGGTCCACCTGGCCTGCTTTTCGTTCGAGGCGGATGACGGAGCCTGGTCGCAGAAATTAACGTCCGCCGGGATCCCTGTTTCGCTGGTCAAGCTGAAGGAACCGAAGTTCAATGAGAAATTAACGGGAGTCCTCTTCGACCAGATCCCTTATACGATGGCCAAATATCTTTCGGGATCGATGCGGGAACTTCTCCAAAAACTTGCAACAGCCGAGAAGTTCGACGCCGTTCACGTGGACCACCTGCACATGGCGCATTATCGGGAAATTTTTTCGGGGACACCATGCGTCCTGGACGAACACAATGTCGAATACCTGATCACCCAGCGCTGCGCGGAAGTGGAAAAGAATCCCATCAAGAAAAAGGTCTATGCCGACCAGGCCCGCAAATTAAAGGAATTCGAGGCCGGCAAGGTGCAGGGCTTCGATCGCTGCTTGGCCGTTTCCGAGGACGACAAGAAGGTCTTGGAGACGATCAGCGGCGGCAATGTCCGCTGCGCGGTCGTCCCTAACGGGGTGGACACCGATTTCTTCCGGGCCTCGGTCATCGGCGAGAGCGGCTCCAAGGAGGACTGTGTCGTGTTCACGGGGTCCATGGACTGGTGGCCGAACGACGACGCGGTCGTATACTTCGCTCGGGAAATTCTGCCGCTCATCTGGAAAGATAATTCCGGGATGAAGTTTTTTATCGTCGGAAAATCGCCGACCGCCGCCGTCAAGGAACTCGCGGTCCGGGAGAATCGCATCATCGTCACCGGACGCGTGGACGATGTCCGGCCGCTGATGGATAAGGCGAAGGTCTTTGTCGTTCCCATCCGGGTCGGGGGAGGGACGCGGTTAAAGATCCTGGAAGCGATGTCCATGGGGAAGCCCGTTGTCTCCACGACCCTGGGGGCGGAGGGCATCGCCTCCACCGACGGCCATGATATCATCATCGCGGACGAACCGGCCGGTTTTGCCGCTGCGGTCGTCGCCTTGTTTGCGAACGACGAACGGCGGGACCAGATCGGCCAGGAAGCCCGCAAGCTGGTCTGTGAACGTTACGACTGGCATTTCGTGGGCAAGAAGCTGGAATCCACTTACCGGGAGCTGGTCCGTGCGTAAAAAGACTTCCTATCTAAGGATTTTATTTTGGGGCATGCTGGTGGGAATTCTGGCCACCTCGATGGCTGGGATCGTGGCGTATAAGGCCTATCATTCCTACCGGGCTATGCTGGCGCCGAAGCGGTTTGACGCTGTATCTCCGGTGGAACCCAGGGAGGGTTTCAAGCTTTTCACGGCCTCAAGCCTCGATCGGATCTTCAAGGATGGAAAAACGCTGGTAAAGCCGTTGTTCTCGAATGTCGCCAATATTTCCGCCGCGCGCAACGAATATGAGTCCTTTCAACTGGTCATTCAGACCCAGGATGCATCGCTTCGTCAGGTGGCGCTGGATTTTTCGGACCTGCTGGATCCGACGACCGGCGCCCGCATCGACAAAGGCAACATCACCTGGCGCGTTGAGGGATACGTGCCGACGGTCAAGCCATATTATCCGGTCAAATTCGTGGGGGAATGGCCGGACCCGTTGCTTCCGCTGAAGGACTTCGATGTTCCCGCTCAAACCACGCAACCGGTCTGGGTGACCGTTTATGTGCCTAAAGAGACCCCGGCCGGCCGTTATCGCGGGACGGTATGGTTGCGAACCGAAGGGAAATCTCCCCGCGAGATCGAGCTGGACCTGCGGGTCTTTGATTTCACCTTGCCCAAGGAAAGCAGCCTGAAAACGGCATTTGACCTTTATCGGCATGTTACGCCATCGCGTTATCCGCACCGGGAGCATGAGAACGAGATCGCTTATCAGGCCAGGATGGAGGATCTCAATGAGCAGTTCACCGTGATGATGCTGCAGTATCGGATGAACCCGATCTTGAACATCGACCCGACGAAACCCGAAGAGCTGGCCCGGGTCGATCGTTACCGCTGGTTCGGCCTGAACAATTTCTCCGTCGGGAGAAAGGGGGGCACCTTCCAGAACAACTGGCCCGAGGATGAAGACCAGCTGGAAAGCCTGGAGGGGCTTTATTGCGCCTACGGAGAGATCCTGACCCTCAACAATCTTCTTGATTTCACTTACCTTTACACCTGGGACGAAGGCGATATCGGGAATCCCAAGGTCCCGAAAGTGTGCTCGATGGTCCACCGGGCGCATTCCGGGCTCAAGAACATGGTCTGCTATCACGGATTCTGGGATCCGCAGGAAATGCCGGAATGGGGCAAGGATATCGACATCTGGTGTTTCAACGTCGATGAATTCGTGGAAAGCAAGATGCGCAAGCTCCAGGAGATAGGCAAGGAGATCTGGATGTACGTTTCCGGGCCCAGCGGTGGCACGACACCCAACCTGGCCATGGATTTCGAATCCATGGATTACCGGATCATCCCCTGGCTGTGCTGGAAATACGACATCCGTGGATTCCTTTACTGGTGCGTCAACTGGTGGGAAAAGGTGGACCCGTTCTCAAGTGCGGCCAACACGAAATGGGAGCAGAATGCCAACGGTCTTTTGTTCTATCCGGGGCAGGACGGTCCGGTCGCTTCATTGCGGGCCGAGGTTTGGCGCGATGGCATGGAGGACTATGAATACACCCAGACGCTTCTGGCCAACCTGTGGGCGTTTGAAAAATTGGCCCCCGAGACCGGGTATCAGGGGCTGATCCGGGAGATCAAGTTGGTGCTGACCATGGACGAATCCCTGATCCGCTCGATGTCCGACTATACGCGCGACCAGGAGGTCTTGTTGCGCCGGCGCAACGCCATCGCGGAAAAGATCGAAGAAACGGACCAGATGCTAAAGAAATTGCTAAGCCCGAAACAGAAAATCTTGGACACCGGTCCCGGTCAATGAAAAAGATCCTGACCTTTATTTTGGGGTTCTTTCTGGGAAGCGCGTTTGCCGCGGGAGGCGGGTGGGTCGCATATAAGATCCTACGCCGATACGGCTCTCCGGAGGTATTGTGGGAAAAGGTCCAATCCCGCTTGCCGCAGGTCCGGCTTTTCCCCGGACGCAGCGTGATGGAGGAATTTACCGCGCCCTTGACGGCGCAGGACGGAAAATCGTTCGGGAAAGAGAACCAACTGACCTTTGAGCTTTTTCGCGGCGGGCAGTTCGTGATCGACGGGGTCTCGGGCCTCGCCTGGCAGAAATCCGGCCATTACGGCGATTCGGCCATCATCCGTTCCACGAAAGCGTTGC
Source organism: Candidatus Omnitrophota bacterium (assembly GCA_023247755.1). Taxonomy (GTDB): domain Bacteria; phylum Omnitrophota; class Gorgyraeia; order Zapsychrales; family JAHFFX01; genus JAHFFX01. The sequence goes on from JAHFFX010000138.1 coordinate 5,591, forward strand.
CTAGAACTTACAAGATCTCCGTGGTCGCCGGGGTGATCGATTACGGGCTGGAAAAGATCGAGGGGCTGGAGCTTGATCCGCAGTATCCCGAAGGCCCCAAGAACGAGAACGGGTGCTATCTTATATCCATCGTTGATGAAGCGCCCACCGGGCATTACATCAATTTATGGTGGCATCAGCATCGCAAATTGGTGATGGATGTCGACAATAACGTTTGGGGGCACGGAGCGCCCAATCCGCTCTTCGTCGTTTATTTTGACAAGGACAATTCCCTGGTTTCCTGGGACGGGCAAGCTGGGGCGTGGAACCGGGATTGGCGTAAGGCAGTGACCTATCAACCTGACAAATATTATCGGCTGGAACTGGAAAAGACGGCTCAGACTTATATTTTCTCCATTTCCGAAGAGGGGGGGCGGTTGCTGGCTCGGTCCGAGATACCGATCAAAGATGTCTGGCATGGAGAATCCCACCCTGAATATTTTGTCATCGGGGACCCCCATGAGAACTATTACACCGGCTCTATGAAGATCAAATCGTTGACAATTCCGGCGGGAAAAAATTGATCAAAAGTTGATTCCATTATGACCATTCTCATGTATCATGCGGTAATTGCTGACTCCTCGCAAGCGCCCGGGGATAGAGAGGCGGGGGCGGATCTGTATGACCTGCCCAGCAAGTCGTTCCGGGAGCAAATGGAATTCCTCAAACGCAACTCTTTTGAGGTCGTGCGGATCGAGGACGTCCAGTTGCCGAATCCTAAGGCGGTGGTTCTGACCTTTGATG
>JAHFFX010000139.1 GCA_023247755.1 Candidatus Omnitrophota bacterium
GCAAGGCAAGGATCTCTTCCATGGCCTTGGTGATCTCCGGGCCCTGCGGCTCGGTCGCGGAGTCGAAACGCGCGACCACCGTCCCAGCGGGATCCACCAGGAACTTATTGAAATTCCAGCTGATCTCGCCGGGGAATCTCGATCCCGTCGTTAAATAGCGGTACAGGGGATGAATGTCGTCGCCCTTGACGCTGATCTTGGCAAAAAGCGGGAACGTGATCTGGTACTTCAATTCGCAAAACTTCTTGATGTCGTCGTTCCCGCCGGGTTCCTGTTCCTTGAAATTATTGGCGGGGAAGGCGAGCACCAAGAACCCTCGGTCCCGGTATTTCTGATAAAGCTCCTCAAGCCCCTTATACTGCGGCGTGTATCCGCACAGCGAGGCGGTATTGACGATCAGCAGGGTTTTCCCTCGGAATTTCACAAGACCCTCTTCCCGCCCATCGATGGTCGTTGCCGTAAAATCGTAGATGGTCGCCCCCCAGGACATCCCAGCGTGAAGGATCATATTGAACACCAAGCAGGTTGTAAGAACGGCCCGTCGGCGCTTCATTTCTATCCCGGAGAGCTCACGATTTCCAGGAGGAGGTCGACAATGGCGGGATCGAGCTGGCCTTTCATCTTGCTGAGTTCCTTTTTGGCTTCTTCGAACGAAAAAGCCTTTCGATACGGGCGGTCGGTCGTCAACGCGTCAAAAACGTCCGCGACCGAAAGGATCCGGGTGAGCAGACTGATCTCGGTCCCCTTGAGCCCGTCCGGGTAACCCGTGCCGTCGAGCTTTTCGTGATGGTGTCGGATGACGTCGGAAAGTTTGGCAAGACTTTGCACGGGCTTGATGATGCCCTCCCCGATCTCGGTATGTTTCTTCATCATCTCCCATTCCTGCGCGTTGAGCGAGGTCGGTTTCTTGAGCACATCATCGAGGATCCCGATCTTGCCCAGGTCATGCAGGCGCGCGCCGTCCTTGAGGACTTTAATGTCCGCATCGCTCAGGTTGAGCTTTCGGGCGATCTTTTCGCAATAGTCCGCCACCCGGTCCAGGTGCCCGCGGGAGTACTGGTCCTTGGCCTCGACCGCCATGGCGAGCGCCGAGATGGTCTCAAAATAGGTCTTCTCGGCGTCCGAATTGAGCTTGGCGTTCTCGAGGGCGATGGCGGTCTGGATACCGATATTGAACAGCAGGTTCATTTCCTCTTCGCTGAAGTTCCCGCTCTTGCCGCCGGTCGTGCGACCCGAAACACAAATGATCCCGAGGATCTTGTCGTGCAAAAGGAGCGGCGCGCACAACACCGGGGTTTCGAACATGATGCCGTATTCCTTGGCCACCGCCTCCCCTTCGTACATCTTGGGGATCATCATGGGTTTCCCCGTGAGGATGACCGGCGAGAAAGCGCCGTCCTCGAGCCGGATGGGCTTCTTGCCGACCTCGTAAGGGATCCCGAAAATGGTCCTGACGAAAAAGTCCTTGTTCGCCGGATCTTTGGCCATCAGGACCCCGCCCTTGGCGGAAAGCGCCTCCGCGATGGTCTCCAGGATCAGCTCCAGGAAACTGTTGATATCCTGCATGGAGGAGATGCCGTGACCGACCTTGGTGATCACCGACTGCAGCGTCTTCTTGGTCGTTTCAAGATTGCGGATATTGTCCTCAAGGCGGTTGGTGATCTCGCTGAAGGAACGGGCAAGGACCGCCACCTCGTTGTTGTTATTGGCGATCTCCCGGATCTTGTCCTCACCGAGGACCTCCCGAAGCGTCTCGGTGCTGGTCCGGCTGATGTCGACGATGCTCTTGAGGATCGAGCGCAACGTGCCGTAGCCCAGCAAGATACCGAGGACCACGAAAGTGAGCGTGAGGTTCAAGGTGGCCGGGGCGATCTCGATGCGGCCGTGCTCCTGTATCTGAACATAAAAATAGAACAGCACCACCAGCGGCAGAATGGAGATGAGGATGAAGAGGATGGTGAACTTCCGCAGGACCGAGGAATTCTCGAGAGAAGAGATCTTGGGTTTTATCGGCATATTTCCAGCTTAAGGTCGATTGACACGTCTATTCAATGATGGTATTATCTCAACAAACTTATCGTTCTTGAAAATTTCTTCATTATTTTATTTAAGGAGAGCCCGCCACCTTTTCTGTTAGAAGGTAGGTGGCGAGGCTTCTCCAAGAAATTCTGCAGGAATTTCTTGGAGAGGTGCCTGAGTGGTTGAAAGGGACGGTCTTGAAAACCGTTAGGGATCGTAAGGTCCCTCTAGAGTTCGAATCTCTACCTCTCCGCCATTTTTCGCTTTGCGAAAAATGGCGAGACTCGCCGGCTACCATGATTTAGCAAGGCCGGCGGTCCGCCAGTTCTTAAAGCCCCTGGCTTTCAAAATGGTTCGACCTCGCCAAGCCGCCTTGGGCGGCTTGGCGGGTCCGCCTGTTTTGGAAAAGAATGGCGGTTGCCCTTTGAGTCCAACAGGCTCAAAGGGCTCCGTTTCTCCCCCCGATCCGCCTTCCGGCGCACGCGCTTTCTACCGCGGCACGAACAATTGCTTGAAGATCAGCCCGTAGATCTGCAGCGATTCGGCATTGATCCTTTCCACCATATCCGGGAAGGAAAATCCCGGGAACATCCCATCGAACACCAGCGCCAGCAGAAGCAGGTTCACGATATAGATCAGGCACAGATAAAAGTAATAGTTGGCGAGGTTCCCCCCTTTTTCCCCTTCCCGCAGGCCGCGCGCGGTGAACACAAAATGCATAGCGAGGAAGAAACCGGTAAAAAACATGAAATACCGGCCCAGGTCTTTCACTGACCAGATCAGGTCCGTTACCACGAAGAACAACAGCGTCAGGAATGCGAAGACCGGGACCAAAAGCGGGGCCGCTTCCGAAAGCGGCGTCCAGAACCGGAACACGTCCCCCACCAGCTTCTGGCCGAAGCGGTGCACGGCCGCGATCTCCACGATGAACAGGTGCACGACGAGGAACGCCGCCGCGCCCCACAGGAAATTGTGCTCGAGCCCGCCCGGGAGCCCTTTTAACGAATCGGTGAAGGCGGCGGTGACCGTCACCACGACCGGGATCAGAACCACGAAGAGCGCGAACTTGAGAAGACTGAAGATTCCGTTGATCATCGGTCAAATCGGTTCGCGGATCAACGGGTGATCCGCTCCTTGCCTCCCATGTAAGGCCGCAAGACCTCGGGAATAATCACGTCCCCTTCTTTGGTCTGATAGTTCTCCAGGATCGCCACCACCGCGCGCGCCAGCGCCACCCCCGAGCCGTTGAGCGTGTGGACGAACGCCGGCTTCTTGCCGTCCTTGCCCTTGAATCGGATGTTGGCCCGCCGCGCCTGGAAATCCTCGAAGTTGGAACAGCTGGAACATTCCAGCCATTTATCGACGCCGGCGGCGAAGATCTCGATGTCATAACATTTGGCCGCGGCAAAGCTCAGGTCCCCGCTGGCCAGCAACAGGACCCGGTACGGCAATCCCAGCAGTTGAAAGACCTTTTCGGCGTTCCCCACGAGCTTCTCCAATTCATCATAAGAGGTCTCGGGTCTCACGAACTTCACCAGCTCCACCTTGTCGAACTCATGCACGCGGATGAGCCCCCGAGTGTCCTTGCCGTAGGAGCCGGCCTCCCGGCGGAAACACGGCGTGTAGGCCGTGTAATAAACGGGCAGGCTCGCCTCCTCCAGCATGTCGTCGCGGTGGATATTGGTGACCGGCACCTCCGCCGTGGGGATGAGGAACAGGTCCTCATCCTTGAGCCGGTACATGTCCTCTTCCATCTTGGGAAGCTGGCCCGTTCCGGTCATGGAAGCGCGGTTGACCAGGATCGGCGGGAAGACCTCGGTATAGCCGTGCTCGCGGGTGTGCAGGTCCAGCATGAAATTGAACAGCGCGCGCTCGAGCCTCGCCCCGTCCTTCTTGAAAAGAATGAAGTTCGAGCCGGTGATCTTGGTGGCACGCTTGAAGTCGATGATGTCGAGCGATTCGGCGAGCTCGATGTGGGTCTTGGGTTTGAAGTCGAATTTCCTAGGTTCGCCCCAGGTGCGGACGACCTGGTTGAGGTCGGGGCCGCCCACGGGCACCGACGCGTGCGGGATGTTGGGAACTCCCAGCAGCAGGTCGCTGATCTGCTGCTCGTGCGCCTTGAGACCGGGATCGAGCCGGCCGATCTCGGCGGCGATCCCTTTCATCGCCGCGATCTTTTCCTTGGGGTCCTGTTTGCTCTTGATGAGCGCGGTGATCTCGTCGTTGGCGGCGTTCTGCTTGGCGCGCAGTTCGTCGATCTTGATGATCAGTTCCCGGCGTTCCCGGTCGATCTTAAGGACGCCTTCCAGGTCGAACTTGGCGCGCTTGGCGTCCAGCCCCTGTTTGAATTTTTCCGGATTCTCGCGAATGAATTTGATGTCGTGCATTTCGTAAGTTCTGTTAAGTGACTCGTCGCCCGTGGCCCGGGGTTCGTCGACGATTCACGAGTCACGTGCCACAAGTCACTATTTATAACTACCCTTTGACCACTCCCATCGGCCGCATCCGGCAGACCTTCTTCGACAGTCCCGCCTGCTGGACCACCTCGACCACTTCGGACACGTCCTTATAAACCAGCGGTGCTTCTTCCGTGATCGTATCGAGCGATTCCGCCTGCACGATGATGCCCCTATCTTCCAATTCCTTGAGGATGGTCCGGGCGTTGAACTGCTTCTGGGCCCGGGAACGGGACATCACGCGGCCCGCCCCATGACAACAAGAATAGAACGTTTCCCGCGCGCTTTCCACTCCTATTAAAAGAAAAGAGTTCCGGCCCATGTCCCCGGGAATGATGACCGGCTGGCCGATCTTGCGGTAACGCCCGGCCAGCTCCGGATGCCCCGGAGGGAAGGCGCGGGTGGCGCCTTTGCGGTGGACGCACAATTGATGCTCGCGTCCCGCAAACTCGTAGTTTTCGATCTTGGCGATGTTATGGGCGACGTCGTAGATGAGCCGGATGCCCAGCTCTTCCCATTTTTTGTGGAACACTTTTTGGAACGCCTGGCGCGCCTGATGCAGGATATATTGGCGGTTGGTGAACGCAAAGTTCGCCGCCGAACGCATCGCGGCGAAATACTCCCGGCCTTCGGGGGATTCCACCGGCGCGCACGCGAGCTGCCGGTCCGGAACGCTGATATGGTATTTCTCGAGGCACTGGGAGAACGTCCGGCAGAAATCGTCGCACACCTGATAACCGAGCCCGCGGGAGCCGCAGTGGACCATGAAGACGACCTCCCCCTCAAAAAGATCCAGTTGGCGGGCAATGTCGGGTTCGTATATTTTATCGATGACCTGTACTTCCAGAAAATGGTTGCCGCTGCCGAGCGTCCCGCACTGCTTGCGGCCGCGTTCGATGGCCCGTTCGGAAACGCACGCGGGGTCGGCCCCCTTGATGCAGCCGTGGTCCTCCATGGCCTCGAGGTCCCCTTCCGTTCCATACCCTTGTTCGACGGCCCAGCGCGCGCCGCGGGACAGGACCTGTTTCAATTCTTGCTGGTTCAAGCGAAGCCCGCTTTGCGAACCCACGCCGGCCGGAACGTGCTGGAACAAAGCTTTCATAAGTTCCCGCAGATGCGGACGGACCTCCGCTTCCTTGAAATTGGTCCGCACCAGCCGCACGCCGCAGTTGATGTCGAAGCCGACGCCCCCGGGAGAAATGACGCCGCCTTCCTTGATGTCGGTGGCGGCGACACCGCCGATCGGAAAACCATATCCCCAGTGCATATCGGGCATGGCCATGGAATTCCCGACGATGCCGGGCAAGTGGGCCACGTTCACCACCTGCTGCACGGCCTTGTCCTTGAGGATATCGCCCAGGAGTTTTTCGTTCGCGTAGATGAGGCCGGGCACGCGCATGCCCGGCTTATAAGAGGAAGGCACTTGATAACGGACCGCGTCGAGCTTCTTGAGCGGGACCGCGCTGGGCGCGTCGGTGGCGGGGGGCACGTTAAGGGTTCTCCAATTTGCTTAAATATTCTTCGGCATCCTTGAGACGGTCGGTGGCGACGAAGAGCGTGAAATGCCGCGCCCCGGGATGCTGGGGCGACGGGATAGAATCGAGCGCGCATTCGATGCGCAGGCTCTTTAAGTACCTTTCTTTAATGCGGAGATCGGTTTCTTCGGAAGAAGTTCGGATGGGCGTAAGTTCTATATCGGGCACGGTTACTTGGGGTGATCGGTCGCTTGCCTTGGGTCGGCTGGGTGACTGGGTCGCTGGAGCACTGGGGAACCCAGGGACCCGGTGACCCAGTCACCCAGGTCCCCTCAGACATCAAAAATGATCTGCGCGTGATACTGTTTGTTCTGGTATTCGATC
>JAHFFX010000039.1 GCA_023247755.1 Candidatus Omnitrophota bacterium
GGTCGGATATCAGTGTGATGACGGGGCAGGGGGTCAACTGGCTCGGGTTGGGAGAACTGGCGGCCTCCGGCGTCAACTGGCTTAACATCGGAGAAATGAGCGCCAACGGCATCAACTGGACAAGCATCGGGGACATGTCCTCCACCGGGATCAACTGGCTGGATGTGGATGTTTTAAGCAAGACGGGCATCAATTGGACGGATATAGGGGCGCTTTCTTCCTTAGGAATAAACTGGGACAATATCAATTCTCTGACGGTGGCGGGGATCAATTGGGATAACATCGGCGAAATGGCCACCCGGGGCATCAACTGGACCGATCTTGGGGCCTTGACCGCGGCCGGCGTCAATTGGGCCAATTTTGCGGACGCTTCCGGCATCAATTGGGCCAGCATCGCCGAAATGGCCGGGGCCGGGGTCAACTGGAACGCTTTCTATGATGTGGCCAATGCCGGCATTAACTGGAACAATATTGGCGATATGACCTCTTCCGGGATCAATTGGCTTAACGTCGGTGATCTGAGCGGCGCCGGCATCAACTGGCTGGAGATCGGCACGATGGCCGCCACCGGCATCAATTGGGACGACCTCGCCTACATGACCGGCACCGGGATCAACTGGGACAACATGGGCGTTTCTTCCACCGCCGGGGTCAACTGGAGCGATATCTCCGCCATGAGCCATGCCAATATCAACTGGAACGATATCGCGTATCTCGCCGACAACGCGCAGGCCCTCGTCACGAACGTCAACACCATCTTGACGACCGTGACCACGCTCAACACCAAGATCGGCGATATCACGGATACTTCTTCGACCGATTCGCTCTTCGGCAAGGTGGCGCAGGTATATTCGGCGGTCCAGGGGATCAGCGGTTCCGCGGACATCACGACCATCCTTGAGAAAGTGACGAATATGGAGACCGCGGTGGGGGCCACCACCGACGAGTCGAGTGCGGGGACCGTCTTCGGCGACCTGCAGGCCATCCAGGACTATGTCGATACGCTGGAAACTTCGGTGGGTGTGGCAGGCGACACCGGCACCGAGACGATCTTCGGCAATCTATCCGTTCTTCCCGATATCCAGGATCAGCTCAGCAAGGCCAAGAGCGGAGCCAACGCGGCCCTCGGTGAAGCGCAGGAGATCCGCAAGGAGATCGGGGCCAAGGGAGAAACGCCGGCCCTCTACCAGCGGGTCAAGAACCTCGAAGGGCTGATGAAGGACCTCAAGGAGATCTCCGAGACCATCGCCAAGAGCCATGTATCTTCGGGAGGGCTCACGACGGAGATCCTGCAGATGCTCACCAACTTGGTCGAGCAGAGCGCCAAGGCCCTGGGCCTGGGAGGGGAAGGCCTCAAGATCGAGCCTTTGAAAAAAGGTGAGGAAGAGGATATGAGCCACGTCAATGACAAGCTCGATGAGATCAAGGCCAAGGTGGCGGTATTGAAGGAATCCGTCGAAGCGGACCAGGTGGTCGTCAAGAGCTGGTTCGAAAACGGGGAGTAATGGGTTCTTAATTAGCTCGTAGCCGATCCCTGATGGCTCATGGTTCTTATTGAGCTGTAAGCAAGGTCCCCCGAGCGATATGGTATCAATGAGGATTTCCTAATGCGTTCTACGATTGACCGACCTAGACGGCTGATCGTAATTCTCTTCTTCTTTTTTCTTCTGGTCTGCTGCGGGACGGCGTCCGCCTCCATGTACATCAACCTGGTGGCGGTCAACGCTTCCAGCGACAAGACCCGCGAACTTCCCCTCAAGTATTATCTTCCCCAAGAACTGAAACCCGAAGATGTTCTGGATCCGGTCGGTTTGCAAATCGATTATGACATCGATAAAGGCCAGTATTTTGTCTATGGGACGCTGACCATGGCGCCCAAGGAGTCGCGGACCTTGCGCCTTGAGGTGCGCGACGTCTGGAGGGTGACCGAAGAGGAGATCGAGGTCATCAAGCGGGAGATCGATGGGAATCTCAAGCGCATCGCGGATACCGATTATTACCAGCGGGGGGTGGCCCTGCGCGATGAGATGTTGCGCAAGCTCGATTACATCATCCAGCAGCAGGAAGAGTTCTCGGGCAACGTGGAACGCCGCATCGAAGAATACCGGGCCCACATCGATGTCATGAACGAGATCCGCACCACCACGTTCTCGATCGAATACTGGGAATCCCAGCAGGCAAAGCTTCCCCAAACCCCGTCGGATTATGACGGCAAGACGGTCAAATTCGTCCTGGAAGTGGAAAATCCCAAGAAGGACCAGGCCAAGACCCTCAAACAGCAGCATTACCTCCCCAGCGAGGTCAAATCCGAGAACATCGTGGACTCTCAGGGTTTCGAGGTCCGCTTTGATGAGACCAAACAGCAGGCGTATCTTTACAAAGAAGAGGAATTCCAGGCCGGGGAGAAGAAGCGTTACGAAGTGCTGATCCAGGACATCTGGCATTTCACCGATGACAAGATGAAGGGCTATCGGGAACGCGCCAAATACGCCCTGAAAGAATTAGCTGGCTCCGACTATATGAGTTCTGCACAGTATCTTCACGACGGGATCGTCAAGAATCTTGATGAGGTCAAACGTCTGCAGGAGCAGTCCGCCAACATGAAAGAGCACATCGGCGTATATCGGATCAACAAAAAGACGATGGCCGCCACCGAAGAGGATGTCCTGAAGCTCGAGCGGATCCTGGCGCTGGTCCGCCAAAAGAAGCTGGAGGAGCTGGAAAAAAGCCGGGTGAAGAACATCCTCAAGAAGATCCAGTCCCTGGACGGCCTGGCCGCCGTCGCCCAAGCCGTTTTCAAGCAAAAACTTTCCGTTAACCGGACCTGGAAGATCATCGTTGGTACTTTGATCTTCGTCGCTTTCTTCACCGCCATTCATTTCTTCGTCTGGCACAAGCGTTCTCGCGATGCCCGCAGAAAGACTGTCGCCGCGAAGCCACAGACCGCCTAAAAAGCGCCCTTCTTGCCGTAATTTTCTCAATTTCTGCGGTGAATTGCCAAACGCCCGTGATATAATCACTTAGAATAATTCTGTGGAGGAAATCCGTGGTCGAACTGCAATACTTCGAAGTGGGGATCGTCCGCTGCATCCGGGGATGCATCGTCATCGTGACGGGATTCAAGAACTGCATCAACGGCCAGCTCATCAAGTTCGGTTATGGGACGATGGGGATGATCGTGGGATTCACCCCGGAAGAGGCCCATGTCCTCATCATCAAGGAATCCGAACGCATCAAAACGGGCGATCAGGCCATCGCGACCCTTGAGCCGTTCCTGACCCCTGTCGGGGAGAATTTCGTCGGGCGCATCGTCAATTCCCTGGGCGAACCCATGGACAGTCTGGGACCCATCGAATCCAGCAAGATGTATCCCATTTTCATCGAAGCGCCGTCCATCCTCTCCCGGGCGCAGCTGTGCAAGACCCTCGAGACCGGCATCAAGGTCATCGACGGCATGATCCCCGTGGGGCTGGGGCAGCGGGAGCTCATCTTGGGGGATAAGATGACGGGGAAGACCACCATCGTCACCGATACCATCCTCAATCAAAAGCACACCGGGGTCATCTGCATCTATGTCGCCATCGGCAAGGCCCGTTCGGCCCTGGCGCGGGTGGTGCAGCTTTTTCAGGACCACGATTGTTTCAAGTACTCGATCATCGTCTCGGCGACGGCTTCCTCCTTGCCTGGCCAGCAGTATCTGGCGCCGTACGTGGCCTGTTCGCTCGCCGAATACTTCATGCATCAGGGCAAGGATGTCTTTGTGGGATTCGATGATTTCACCAAGCACGCCTGGTGTTACCGGGAGATCTCGCTTCTGCTGGGGCGCGCCCCGGGGCGGGACTCTTATCCCGGGGACATCTTTTATCTCCATTCCAAGATGATCGAACGGGCCGCGTTCATGGACAAGGCCCATGGAAGCGGGTCGATCACTTTCTTGCCGATCGTCGAGATCCTGGAAGGGGACCTCACCGGTTTTGTGCCTTCGAACCTTGTGTCCATGACGGACGGACAGTTGTACCTGAGCACGACCATGTTCGGCGAAGGGCAGCGGCCGGCGGTCGATCTGGGTTTGTCCGTTTCCCGGGTCGGGACCAAGGTGCAGTGGCCGGCCATCAAGAAACTGTGCGCGCCGCTGCGCCTGGAATATCTCCAGTATCGCGAGATTCTGAGGATCTCAAAGCTCAAGACCACCGGTCAAAGCGAAGAGACAATGCAGAAGATGAAAAGCGGCGGCATCCTCACGGAGCTCCTGCGGCAGGACAAGGATGCTCCCGTGTCGGAGGAGGCGCAGGTCATGATCTTCTACGCTTACAATAAGAAAATGCTCCACGACCTTACGATGCCGGAGATTAATCAGTTCCAGGCGAACATCTTCGAATTCGCGCAAAAGAAAGACCCGCAGCTTTTGGTCACCCTGAGGGAGAAAAAGTCCCTGGATGAAGCCATCGAGCGCGGTCTCACCGGCGTGCTCGATGGCTATTTCAAGGAATTGAAGGCGAACCGGCCCCCGGAAGAGGCCGCGGGTAAACCCAAGGACGAGGTGGCTTCCGACGTGCTGGACAAGGCGACCAATAAGCGGCCGCAGACAGCGGCGGCGAAATAAAGCCTTTTAGCGGGCCCGCTATTGATGAGGACCGGCGTGATTCCCGGGGGAGATTATGGCGCTTTACAAGGGCATCTTCAAGCTCATCGTCATGAGTTCCAAGTCCCTGATCTATGAGAATGAGGTACACAGCGTTTTTCTCACTGGAGACCAGGGTGAATATGAGCTGCTGGCGTATCATTATCCGGTCATCGGGGTCCTCGTGCGCAGCAACATCATCGTTGATTGGAAGGACAGCATCCCCGTCAGGTCAGGGACCGTCCGATTCATGGCGAACGAATGCGTGATTCTTATCGAGGAAGAGGATAAAAAAGATATCTCCGTGAAACCCACGGAATTCGTCAACAAGGAAGTGGGATGAGGAAGCGGGATTTCCAAATGATGACGCTGCTGGGAGGGGCCCGAGGACGCCGGGGCGATCTGCTCCTTGCGGAAACGCTCATCATCATCGCCATCATGTTCATCGCGGTCATGGGGCCGTCGGTCGTCATCGCGGTCCTGGGATACGCGGTCATCAAGGCCCTCAGTCGCAACCCTTCGGCGGCCTCCAAGATCTTCATGGGGATGGGGGTGCTTCTGATCTTCGTGGAAGCGATCTCCATCGTGGCCATTCTGGTCATCTTTCAGCTGTTCGGGAGGTAGGAACAATGTTCACGATAGAGGACTGGCATTCGACGTTCATTCTCATCGGATTGTTCTTCTTCATCATCATGGGGCCGTGTTTCGCCGTGGCGGTCATGGGCTACAAGACCATTGAAGAGATGGGGCGTTATCCCAGCAAGACTCCGTTCATCCAGATGAGCATTTTCTGGAAATTGGTGCCTTTGGAGATCCTTTCGTTCCTTTTGCTTATTGTTTTTTATCATATCTTCCCGAAAGCCAATCTTAATTAGGAGGCTTTGATGAACGTCATGTTCCTGGTGCAGTTCTTAGTGCTCATGTTCGTGGTGGTGGTGCCGCTTATCTTTCTCATGCGGAAATTGTTCTATAAGGACATCGAGAACGCCAAGAGCCAGCTCGATGAACAGGCGGAAGCGGCCCGCCAGAAACAGGCGGAGCTCAACCGCAAGCTCAAGGAGGCCGACGATGAGCTCGCGCGTCGGCGCGCCGAATCCGATGCCCTCGCCAAGAAAATGGTCTCCGACGCCGAGGAAAAGGTGAAGGAGGAGCGCGAGAAGATCATCCAGCGCGCCCGCCAGGAAGGGGAGGAGATCATCACCAAGGCGCAGCTCACCCGCGACAAGATCCGCAAGGAGATCGAAGTGGAGATGGAATTGAAGGCCATCAATTATTCCGTCAGCATCCTGAACAAGATCTGTGGTGATAAGGCCAAGGGCGCGCTCAACGAACAGCTCGTTAAGGAATTCCTGGAAGGCCTGGAGAAGGTCGACATGTCGCAGCTCAACGTGGACGTCAGTTCCGTGGACCTGATCTCCATCGCGCCGGTCGCCCAGGATGTCAAGGACCGCATTCGCCAGATCGTCAAAACCAAGGTCAAGCGGGACATCTTGGTGAACAACAAGATCGACACGGAGATCATGGGCGGGGTCGTTCTGAAGCTGGGAACGCTGGGCCTGGACGGGAGCCTTCGCTACCTGATCAAGGAAGAAGGCGCGAAGTACAAACAGAAGGTGGAGGGGTCGTAGGCAGCGGTTAGGGTATAGCGTATAGCGAATAGTATGGATCATCTGTTAGTCGTCAGAAAAACTGATCCCTGTTCGCTGATTCCCACTAAACGCTATTCGCTGTACGCTATACGCTAAGAGGAAAAACCCATGGGCAAGGCCAGCCGCGTCAAAACTGAACTGACCGAGGTCGGAGAGCTCGTGACGCTTGTGCAGGTCCTCAAGGACGTCGCGGACAACAAGTTCTTCACGCTCATCAACCAGAAGGACCGCTTTGCCCGCTTCGGGGAATCCTTCGCCGATTTCTTCCGGCTCATCAGTTTCACCTCCGCCAAGCACCTCCTGTTCTCGAGCGACGTGCCCACCGTAGGGATCCTCATCATCACCTGGGAGGCGAGCTTTCTAGGAGACCTGAACTCGAAAGTGATCCGCGCGGCCCTCACCGAGAAAGGGAAATACCCCAACTCGGTGCTCATCGTGGTCGGCAAAAGAGGGGCGGCGAAGCTCGGGCGTTCCCCGGAGGTCGTCAAGGTGTTCGAGGACATCGAATCCACCGGCCTTTACAAAATGTCGTTGCTGATCAAGGATTACCTGGTGGAACAGATCATGTCCCGTCGCCTGGGGAGAGTCATCGCCATCTTCCCCTGGCCCAAGAACCTCAACATCATAAAGCCGCGGACCGTGAAGCTCCTTCCCTGCGATGAGCTGATCGGCAAACAGCACGAAATGGTCTCCGCCATGGAGCGGATCATCCTCGAATCGGAGCCCTCGGAGATCATCGGCTCGCTGGCCCATCTGTGGGTCTCCACAAAGATCTATGAAATGCTGTTCGATACTTCGATCGCCGCCGCCGCGGCGCAATCGCAACAGTTGGAGAACAGCCTCAAGAAAATGAACAAGGAGAAACTGGTGGTGAAGCTAAAGTACCGCAAGGCTAAAAAAGGCGATATCGACAAAAGCCTCCGGGAAGTATTTACGGCAAAGATGATGCTGGAGAAGAAGGCGTAAGTATGAGTTGTAGGACGTTGGACGTCCGTTCGCCCCGCCTGCGGCGGGTCTCACTGGGACGTAGGACGTGAGTAGTGGAAAGTCGCTGCATTCAACATTCACGTCCAACGTCCCAGCGAGGCCGATGTTTTTGGCGGACGAGCGGACATCCAACGTCCCACGTTAAGGAATAGATGATATGAGCGATACTGCTTCCAAACTCGAGACGCCGGCCTCTCCCGAATCCCGTCGGGGTTTGGGGCACGTGCTTTCGGTGCAGGGGCCCGTGGTGGACATCATCTTTGAGAATTTGCAGGACATCCCCGGTATCTATGACGTGGTGGAAGTGGTGGCCTATGACAAGCGGCAGGTCATCATGCAATGCGCGGAACACCTTTCGAGCAAGATCGTCCGCTGTGTCGCCCTGCAGGACACGTTGAACGTCCAGCTCAACGCGCCCTGCTACAACACCTTCCAGCCGATCGCGGTCCCGATCGGCGACGAGTGTTTCGGTCGGGTCATGGACACGACGGGGCGTCCGCTCGATAATCGCGGGCCCATCAACGCTCCCCACCGGGTCCCCATCCGGCGGATCACCAAACAGGTCGGCTTCGATCTGAAAAAGAAGAAGGGCGAACGGCCGGAGGTCCTGGAAACGGGCATGAAATATTTCGACCTCCTGTTCCCATTGGTCAAAGGCAGCAAGACCGGGATCCTGGGCGGCGCCGGCTGCGGGAAGACCGTCGTTATCCTCGAGCTCATCCATAATATCGTCAAGGCCCATGGCGGGGCGTGCGTGTTCGCCGGCATCGGTGAGCGCATTCGCGAAGGGAATGAACTTTTCTATGAGCTGGAGTTCAACAATCTTCTAAGCAAGGTCATGCTGGCCTTCGGGCAGATGGACCAGCCGCCGGGGACCCGCGCGGAAGTGGTCAACACCGGCATCACGCTCGCGGAATACCTTCAGTCCAAGAACAAGGACGTGCTCCTGTTCATGGACAACCTTTACCGTTTCGTGCAGGGAGGGCAGGAGATCTCGACCCTCTTGGGGCGCATCCCGGCGGAGACCGGCTATCAGCCGACGCTGGCCTCGGAGGTGAGCGCGGTCCAGGAACGCATCCGTTCCATCGAAGGCGGCGGCTCGGTCACCGCCATGCAGGCCGTTTATGTCCCGGCGGACGACATGACCGACCCGGCGGTCGTCGCCATTTTCAGTTATCTGGACGGCTGCATCGTGCTCTCGCGCGACCTCGTGCAGCGGGGGATGTATCCGGCCATCGACCCCTTGCAGAGCTCCTGCGCCAACCTCGACCCCACCGTTGTCGGCAAAAGGCATTACCAGGTGGCCATGCAGGTCATCCAGCATTTCAACAAGCACAATGGCCTCAAGCGGATCGTCGCGGTCATCGGCGTCGAGGAATTGAACAAAGAGGACCAGTTGATCTTCAAGCGCGCGGAAAAGCTCCTCAACTTCATGACGCAGCCGTTCCACGTGACCGAGGTCTTTACCGGCAAGAAGGGCGAGTATGTCCCGATCCTCGACAACGTGGAGGGTTGCGCCCGGGTGCTCAACGGCGATTTCGACCATATGAACGCCGAGGATTTTTACATGATCGGGAAGGTCCCGAAGCTTTGATGATCGGAAAGGTTTTGAATCTGCAGGCCGTTGGACGTTAACAGAATGCTCAAATACTCCGATAAGATCCTTTATGAATGCCTGGCGAAGAACGGCCTGGCCACCGCCCAGGACATGAACCGGGCCATGGCCAAGGCCCAGACGTCCAACGAGGACCTTTACCAGTCTTTGGTCCGGGAAAAACTCGTGACCGAGCCGCAGATCCTCGCGGCGCTCGCTACTGAACTGGAGCTGGAAACGGTCAATTTGAAAGAGACCGCCATCGATAAAGCCGTCCTTGATCGGGTGCCGGTGAAGCTCACCTGGTATTACAAGTTCATGCCGGTGAAGATCGAAGGCCGGATGATCACGGTGGCCGTTGCGACGCCCATGGAGGTCCGGATCCAGGACGAACTTAGGGTGTACCTGGGGCTTGAGCCCCGGTGCGTCCTGACGACCTCCACCGACCTCATCGAAGCCCTCAAGAAGCATTACGGCCTCGCCTCCGACACCATCGACAAGGTCCTGGCCAAGGAACCGGGCAGAAAGACCCCGTCCGATAACCCCGTGCTCTCCAAGATAGAGGACCTGGAACAGAAGTCAGAGGACGCCTCGGTCTCCAAGATCGTCAACCAGGTGATCCTCGAGGCCTATCAAAAGCGCGCGACCGACATCCACATCGAACCCTATCGCAACAAGGTCCGGATCCGCTACCGCATCGACGGGATCCTTATCGATGCCAATCTGCCGGCGGACGTTCGGCATCTCTTGTTGCCGATGATCTCCCGCATCAAGATCATGGCGAACCTTTCCATCGTTGAAAAACGGCTTCCCCAGGACGGCAGCGCCGTGGTCAAGGCCAAGGACCAGAACCTGGACCTGCGGGTCTCCACGATCCCGACCCACTGGGGGGAAAGCATGGTCATCCGCATCCTGCCGACCAAGGTCATGCTGTTCAGCCTGGAAAAGCTCGGGATCGATCCGCACAACCTGCGCATCATTCGATCGCTTCTCGTACGGCCTCACGGGATCATTTTCGTCACGGGGCCGACGGGTTCGGGAAAGACCACGACCCTTTACGCCTGCCTCAACGAGCTCAATGGCCAGGAGCGGAAGATCATCACGATCGAGGACCCCATCGAGTATGAGATGGAGGGCATCACCCAGATCCAGGTGAACCCCAAAGTAAAATTGGATTTCGCGACCGGGTTGCGCAGCATCCTGCGCCATGACCCCAACATCATCATGGTGGGTGAGGTCCGGGACCTTGAGACCGCGGAGATCGCCATCCGCACGGCCCTCACCGGACACCTTGTTTTTTCGACGCTGCACACCAATGACGCGGCCAGCGGCATCACGCGCCTGGTGGACATGGGGGTGGAACCGTTCCTGGTCGCGTCAAGCGTCGAGGCCTTCATCGCTCAGCGCCTCGTGCGCCTCATCTGTCCGCATTGCAAACAGGAGGACAAGAACGTTCCTAAGGAATTGAAGGAAGAGCTCGCCGGTGCCCTGAAAGTACCCGACTTAAGCAAGGTTCGGGTCTTCCATGGGGCGGGTTGCGGACAGTGTAACAAGACCGGGTATCTGGGGCGGACCGCCATCTACGAGATCCTCATCGTCGATGAAGCGATCCGTTCGGCGATCCTGGAAAATCACCGGGCGGAGAACATCAAGCAGATCGCCGCGAAGGAGGGCATGGTGACCCTGCGCCAGGCCGGCTGGAACAAGGTCATGGAAGGTCTCACGACCCCGGCGGAGGTGATGAACGTGACCGTCAAGGAAGACGAGTCGCTCTATGAGAAGAAGGCCTCTTCCGGAGAACCTGTTCCCCGCGACAAATCGACCGAGGTGCCTTCCCGCGCCGTTTTTCCGGAGGCCCCGCCATTGAAGAACGAATACCTTTCGCGCGTCTATCCCCGGGTGACGGCCGAAGTTCCCATCCGTTTCAAATTTGCCGGCCAGGAGAACAAGGCCCGCGATGCGGCGTTCCCCTTGGGGGTGGAGCAGGCCACGGTGACCAAGGACCTCAGCGCCGGGGGGCTGTGTTTCCAATCGCGCTATCTGATCCCGCTGGGAACGCTGCTTGAATTAAATATCCAGTTGGCGGGGGAGACCCGCAGCAGCAATTGTTTCGCCAAGGTCTGCCGCGTCGAGCAGGACAACCAGCGGAACACTTACAGCGTCGTCGTTTATTATCTGGACATGACGAGCGCCGACCGGGTGAAGATCAACAATTTCGTGACCGGCCGCCTTCAGGCCGACCCGAAGCTGAAGATGGAGCCGTATTCGAGTTGAAGTGGTATGAAGATTAAGCCGTGGGACGTGGGACGTGGGACGTAAGTAGTGGAATGTCACTGCATTCAACATCCACGTCCAACGTCCCAGCGAACGCAGTGAGCGAACGTCCAACGTCCTACCTAAATCAGGTTAAAGATATGCCCAATTACACCTACAAAGCCAAGAAACCCAACGCCGAGACCGTCACCGGCCAGATCGCGGCCCCGAACCACGAAGAAGCGGTGGAAATGGTGATCCGCCAGGGCCTGGTGCCTTTCTCCGTCGAGGAGAGGCGTGGCAGCGGCCAGGCGCTGATGTCATCGAGCCCGGAAAAGGTCCGCCCCCGGTCGCTTTATCTTTTCAGCCACCAATTGGTGAGCCTGCTTAAAGGAGGGGTCTCCCTGCTGCGGGCGCTGGATATCATCCAGGAGCAGACCCAGGACCCGCAGCTTAAGGATGTCGTGTTACGGATCGCGTCGCTCGTGCGGGACGGCAGTACTTTTTCGGACGCCCTCACCGCCTACCCGAGGATCTTCGATCCGCTGTACATCGCGATGGTGAAAGTGGGGGAGGAAAGCGGGAATCTCAAAGAGGTCCTCAAGGCGGTCGCCCAGCATCAGCGCGCCCAGCAGGAGCTCGCCTCAAAGGTCAAAGGAGCGCTGGTCTATCCGGCGCTCATGGCCCTGGTCGGGGCGGCTACGGTGGTTTTTATTTTGACGTTCGTCATGCCGCGCATCGCCGGGCTAATATCGAACATGGGCCAGCAGCTTCCCTGGCCCACACAGGTCCTTTTGAAACTCACTTCGACGCTGCAGAATTCCTGGCTGGGTGTGCTGGCGGTTATCGCGGTCGGCGGTTTGTTGCTCGAGCAAACGTTCAAGACCAATGCCGGCAAGACCTGGTTGAGCCATATAGTGATGCATCTGCCGGTGGTGGGGCCGTTCCTCTTGAAGGCCGATATCGCCCGCTTTACCCGCACGCTCGAACTGCTTCTTAAAAGCGGTATTTCGCTCATTCGGGCCTGGCAAGTGGCGACGCCGGTCCTCAATAACCGGCTCCTGCGCGATGAGTTCAGCAAATGCCAGACTGAGATCACTTCCGGGAACTCCCTGGCGAACAGCATGAAGAATCTTCGTTTTGTGCCGGTCATGGTGTCGCACCTCGTGGCGGTGGGGGAGGAATCCGGGACGCTTTCGGACGCTCTGGGGGACATTGCCGATAGTTACGAGCAGCAGACGGAGGAGAGTGTCAAGGTCGCAACGACCTTGCTCGAGCCGCTCATGATCCTGGCCATTGGTGTGGTGATCGGATTCTTGGTGCTGGCGATGCTCTTGCCGGTGTTTCAGATGGATGTGCTCGCTCGGTGAGGTTATTGATAAAGGTCATTAACGTCATTTACCTAACATAGGATTTTAGCCCAGGAGTTTGACATGAAATTCCATTCATACAGAGGTTTCACGCTCATCGAGATACTGCTCGTCGTCATCATCATCGGGGCCCTGGCGGCGATGGTCGTGCCCCGTTTCGCCGGACGTTCCGAATCCGCCAAGAAGACCGTGGCCCAATCGGACATCGAGACGAACCTGGCCACGGCGCTCAAGCTTTTCGAATTGGACAACGGTAATTTCCCGACGACGACCCAGGGGCTCGCGGCCCTTGCGGAGAGGCCCACGGCCCCGCCTGTTCCGAAAAACTGGCAGGGCCCCTACATTGAACATCCCGCCATCGATCCCTGGGGCCACCCCTATGTCTACACCTCTCCGGGGGAACATCGTTCGGATTATGATCTGTTCTCCAAAGGCAAGGACGAGTCCAAAGAGGATGACGATATTGTTAACTGGAAATAGGATCGTCCATCGTCGTTCGCCGTGCGTATTCCGCTTTTCGTTTCTCGCAGGACGCACGACCCCAGACGCACGACGCGGGTTCACTCTCATCGAGGTGCTGGTCGCCCTTGCCGTGCTTTCCATCGGGATCGTTTCGATCTTCCGCACGTATTTCCTGACGCTCGACACGCTTTCCCACGTGAATTGCCGGCTCGCGGCCATCAACCTGCTTAATGAACGCGTCGTCGCCATCGAGCGGAGCCTCAAGGAGCGGGGGGAGATCCCGTTCGGCTCGACCGAGGACGTGGCGACCGCGACGATCCAGAGCCGTCCGGTCGATTTCCATTTCGACACGGCCATCCGCGGCGTCGAGGACCTGCAGAACTTCTACGATGTCACCCTGGTCCTGTGGTGGGTGGAGAATGCGCGGACCATCCACCTGAGCCGGAGTTTTTATTTGACGAATTAATTTGAGGTTACAGAGGTTAATCAGGTTATAGAAGTTGTAAATGTTGCTTTTGAAGATGTTGCCTAAGGTTGTTTGAGATCGCTTGAAACCTGTCTGAAGCCTCAAGAAACCTTTCGAAAGGTAACGTTTGTAACCTTTATAACATCCGTAACTTTCTTAACCTTGACCAGGCATTTATGAAAAAGGCGCATCATTTCGGATTTTCTCGTTTGCTCACATTAAGGCGTCGCCATGGCTTCACGCTGATGGAGACCCTGCTCGTTGCGGGCCTCATCGCGATGACCGGCCTCGCGCTTTATCAGACGGTGGATAACGGCATCCGGCTGTGGGAACGCAGCCAGGACGTGCTGCTTTCGGAGGACGCGATGCTGTTTTTGGACCGGCTGACCCAGGACCTGCACAACACGCTCGACTACGCGTTCCTGCCGTTCGACGGGAAGTCCTCGCGAGTGCAGATCCCGACGGTCATCGAAACACCCCCCGATCCCGTAAGCCATATGAAGACCGAAATGAACGTCTCCCAGCCGGGGACCGTCGAATACCGCTTCGATGAGGGGACGCGCAGCATCGTCCGCAGCCAGATCAATTACGGCCGTTCGGTCAAACACCTCTCGGGCGAGGCGCGGGCCTTGCTTTCCGACGTCGTGTCGCTCAAGTTCACCTATCTTTACAACGACGGCGGCGGCTGGCAGGAAAAACAGTCGGTCGGTTACATCCCCGCGGCGGTGACGGTCGACCTCGAGTTCAAAAGCGTTAACGGCATAGAGAGCATGCGGCGGACCATCTGGATACCGGTTCGTGCGTAGATGTCCCCCATGGGCAAAAGAAACCACAGCGGCGTCATTTTGATCTATGCCTTATGGATCTTGGGGCTGCTGGCGGTGTTCACCCTGACCCTGGGCAAACAGATCCGTCAGAAGATCATTCTGGTGGGACGCCTCGAGAAGCGGGAAGAGGCCCGGACCCTCGCGCGGGCCGGCGTTCTTAAAGCGATCGCGGTCCTCAACCAGGATCTGGAGAGCAACGGACGCGACTGGACCCCGGCGACCAAGCAGAACCGGCTCAACGACCCCGCGCGCTGGGCGAACGTCCCCCTGGGGGACGGAAGTTTCTCCGTGAGCTACCAATTTTCCGACGGAGCTGTTGATTCGCAAAAGTCGTATGGTATGATGGATGAAGAAGGCCGGTTGAACCTCAACAAGGCCGATGAAACTTTTTTGCGCGCGCTGCTTAAGGAAGTGCTGGGCGGGGACCCGCAGGAAATCGACCGCCTGGCGGTGAGCATCGTCGATTGGCGAAAGAAGGGGTCGAGCGAGCTCTCCGGCTTTTACAGCGACGAATATTATGCGAATCTCCGGGACCCCTATCCGGTCAAGGACTCTGATTACGAGACCTTGGATGAACTGCTGCTGGTGCGGGGCATGACGCCCGAGATCTTCGCGGTCCTTAAGAATTACGTTACGTTCGTTGGGGACGGAAAGATCAATGTCAACACCGCGAGCCGGCCGGTGCTGCTGGCCCTGGGGCTGGAGGCCGTTCTGGTTGACGAATTGATCAGTCTTCGGCGCGGCGCGGACGGCCTGGAAGGCACTTCCGATGATTTCATTTTTGCGCGGGCCTACGATATCGCCGGCGACCTGGTGGCGAGCGGCACGGTGAAACCCGAGGAGATCGGGCACCTCGAAGAGTTGAATGCCCGGGGCATCCTCGGCACTGAATCGGCGCATTACCGCATCGCCGCCGTGGCCAGCCTGGTCGCCTCGACCCAGAAGGCGCGCGTACTTTGTGTTTACGACGCGCTTCAGAAAAAGATCAGGTACTGGAAGGAAGAACTGGTCTCGGAATAGCAACGGTGAATACGTGGGACAGTCCCGCGTCCAACATTCAAAACCATGGATTACATCAGCGTCGCTTTAAGTCAGGATGAACTGAAACTGGCCTGCGTCCGGGTGGGAGGGGGGCAGCCGGAGGTCCTGCATTTGAGCCGGCGCGACGTCAGGGGGCTTCCCGACGAGGAAATGCCCAAGGTCCTGCAGGGCGCTTTGGCGGGTTTCAATTACCGCAAGATGAGGGCCGTGGGGGTCGTTCCCGCGGTCGCGGTGACCACCAAGAACATCGAGATCCCTTCCCGCGATCCCCAGGAGATCAAATCGATCATCAACCTTCAGGCCGGCCGCCACACGCCTTACTCGCGCGAGGAAATCCTCATCGGCTACATCAACATCGGCGTTTACCAGGTCAATTACACGAAGGTCCTCCTCGTCATCGTCAACCGCCAATTGGTCAAAAGGCAGGTGCGGGCCATGGAGCTGGCGGGGATCAAACCGGAAAAGGTCATTTTCGCCCCGGAAGGGATGGGTTGTTTTTACGCCAAAGGCCTGAACCTGAAGAAGCGGGAGCTGCCGGTGGGCTTGATCGATATCGCGTCGGGTTTTTCCACGTTCTGTGTCGTCCTGCACGGGGTCGTGATCGCTTGCCGCAGCATCCCGATCGGAGTGACCCTTCTGGAGCAGGAACCGATCGAATACCAGAAGCGGTTCCTTGAGGAGATCAAGCGATCGCTGGAATCCTATCAGAGCGAGGACATCGATAAATATCCGGAAGCGTTCTTCTTCACCTCGCAAAAAGGCAAATCGGCGGTCCTGCAGAATCTGTGCGCTCCGGAGCTCAGATCCGAGACCAAGATCCTGTCCTATCTTGATTATGTCCGCGTTCCGGCTTCCGTTCAAAAAAGCATCCAGGAGGAAGAAGATTCGTTCCTGGATGTGGTGGGCGCGGCGGTATCTTTCAGCGAGGCCCAGGTGGACCTGGTGCCGGAAGAGACCAAGCTGCAGCGCTCCATCCAGGCCCAGGGGCACGAGGTCCTCAAGCTCGGCGCGTTGACCGTGACCATCCTGGTCATGGTCTGCGGCCTTTTCTTTCTGGAGATCTATTTCAAGAATAATTATCTCCATCGCTTATCGACGAGCT
>JAHFFX010000140.1 GCA_023247755.1 Candidatus Omnitrophota bacterium
AAAGATGATGAAAGGCGCAGGAGAAGGGCACCAATGATCGATTCCAGCCGCGTGGATCTCGGATCCATCCAAGTTCATAAAAAGGCCATCGCCGACATCGCCGCCTCGGCCCTCGCCGAGATCGACGGCGTGAGCTTGCCGGTGCCGAACCTCCTGAACAAAGCAAGGGAAATTCTGGGTTATCGTTCGATCCCCGGCATCATCGTGACCGTGGATAAGGGCAATCAGGTCAGCATCGAGCTGCGGGTGCTGGTCCGCTATGGGATCAACATCCCCGACATCGCCCGGCAGATCCAGGAATTGGTGCGAACGGCGGTCGAGCGGACCATCGACATCAGCCTCAAGGACATCAACGTCAACGTCCAGGGCATCGAAAAGGGTTTAGAAAGAGGGGGAGGGCAATGAGGCTATTTACCCGCATCGCGTTGCTTTTTTACATGCTGATGGTGTGGTTGCTGGGGGCCACGGCCGTCTTGTTCGTGACCAATGTGCTGCAGCTTTCCCAGCTGTATGATCTGCTCGAGGTCATGTATCACGACCACGATTACCGGCTGGTGATCGGCCTGATCAGCGGGATCCTCGTCTTTCTCAGTTTTCTGATCACGCGTCTGATCTACGGAAGTTATCATCAGGAACGGACGATCGCCTTCGACAACCCGACCGGCCGGGTGACGGTCTCGCTGTCCGCCCTGGAAGACATGGTGCGCCGGGTGATCCTGCGCACTCCGGACATCAAGGAGGTTCGGACCGGCATCCTCGCGACCAAAAAAGCGCTGGAAGTGGAGATCCGATTGGTCCTCAAGTCCGACATGAACATTCCCGAGATGACCGCGCAACTGCAGGAAATGATCAAAGGCAAGATCCAGGATTCCATCGGCATCGAAGAGGACGTCGTGGTCCGCATTCACGTGACCAAGATCTCCACGGATGAATTCAAATCCAAGAAGAATCAGCCCGAGCCGGAAGAGCGTCCCACCCCGACCGTGCCCTTTCAGGGATATCGGGCCTAAATTGCAATAGAAAGTCACGCTGATGAAAAAGATCGGTATTCTGACGGGCGGCGCGGATTGTCCCGGGTTGAACTCGGTCATCCGGGCCGTGGTACGCAAGGCCATGCTGGAAGGCATGGTGGTCACCGGTGTCAAAAACGGCTGGACCGGGCTTATCGAGAATGACATGCGCATCCTTGATCTGCGCTCGATCTCCGGCATCCTCGACCGCGGCGGGACCATCCTGGGGACCAGCCGCATCAACCCTTTCAAAGATCCCACCAAAGAGCAGGTCAGAAAGATCCGGGAGAATTATAAGCGCAGCGGCATTGACGCCCTCATCTGCATCGGCGGTGAGGAAACGCTGAAGATCACCTTGGAACTTCACAAGGAAGGGATCATCAAGGCTGTGGCCGTTCCCAAATCCATCGACAACGCCCTGTCGGGCACCGATTACGCCTTCGGGTTCGATACGGCGGTCAACATCGCGACGGAATGCATCGATCGCCTCCACACCACGGCGGAATCCCACCACCGCATCATGGTCATCGAGGTCATGGGGCTTTATACGGGGTGGATCGCGCTGGAGGCCGGCATCGCGGGCGGGGCGGATATGATCCTCATCCCCGAGATCCCGGTCAATATGGATGAGGTCTGCGACGCGCTCAAGACCCGTCACAAGCGGGGAAAGAACTTCAGCATCATCGTTATTTCGGAAGGCACCGAGGTCAAAGGATATCCGCATAACCGCGAAGAGGTCGACGATTTCGGCCTGGTCCGCCGGGCCGGCATCGGGGAGATCGTTGCCAAGATCATCGAGCAGCAGACCGGCTACGAGACCCGGGTGAGCGTCCTAGGATATATCCAGCGCGGGGGCAGCCCCACGGCGTTCGATCGCATCATCGGCACGCGTTTCGGCGTCAAGGCGGTGGAGCTCATCCGCGATGGAAAGCTGGGGAAGATGGTGAGCCTGCGCGACAACAAGCTCCATTATGTGGACATCGAAGAAGCGGTGCGCGAACGCAAGAAGGTCGATATGGAACTCTACGAAATGGCTAAGGTTTTCTTCGCTTAAAGATCATCCCATGAAAGACCGCATCCAGTCCATCTTCAAAGAATCGATCGCCGTCAAGGAACAGACGCTCAAGGACAATCTTGACGGGATCCAGAAGGCCGTGGGCGCCATCGTGCACTGTCTTCGCCAGGGAGGGAAGCTCCTTTTCTTCGGCAACGGCGGTTCCGCCGCGGACAGCCAGCATGTCGCCGCGGAGTTCATCGGGCGGTTCCAGAAGGAACGCCGCTCGCTGCCGGCGATCGCGCTGACCACGGATTCTTCCATCCTGACGGCGCTGGGCAACGACTATGGATTCGACATCATTTTTGCCCGCCAGATCGAAGGCTTGGGAAAGTCGGGGGATGTGGCGGTGGGGATCTCCACCAGCGGTAATTCGAAAAATGTTATCGAAGGGGTCAAACAGGCCAAGAAGATGGGATTGACCGTGATCTCCCTGTTGGGCTGCGGCGGCGGAAAAATGGCCCTGTTGTGCGATATCAATCTGATCGCGGCGTCCAATGTGACCGCGCGTATCCAGGAATCGCACATCGTTCTTTATCATACGATCTGTGAGCTGGTCGAGCAGGAAATGAGCCGGTAAATTAAGGGAAAGGGAATGTTCGTGAAAAAGAATCCCAAGATCACCGGCCTCGCAACGCTCAGAATGACCGTGCAGCGGCTGCGGAGGACCGGCCGGACCATCGCCTTCACCAACGGCTGCTTTGACATTTTGCATTACGGACACGTGAGTTATTTGCAGACCGCGAAACAGGGAAATCGGGTGCTCATCGTGGGACTTAATTCGGATGCGTCCGTCCGGGCTGGCAAAGGCCCGGGCCGGCCGGTCAATCCTCAGGGAGCGCGGGCGCAAGTTCTGGCCGCGCTTTCCTGCGTCGATTATGTGACCATTTTCAATGAACCGACGCCGATCAAATTGATCCGGGCCCTGCAGCCGGATGTGCTCATCAAAGGGGCCGATTGGAAAGGCAAGGCGGTCGCAGGCAGCGACGTCGTTCGCGCGCGCGGCGGCCGGGTGGAATTCGTCAAATACGTGGATCGTTTCTCGACGACGGGGACGATCGCAAAGATATTGAAGCAGTGCGGCGCATAGAAAAAAATCTGGATCGGGTCCTGGACGCGAATTTCAACCGGGCCAAAGAAGGTTTGCGGGTCTGTGAAGACGTTTGCCGGTTCTTTCTCAATCAGCCGCGGTCCACGGCGGGCTATAAATCGTTGCGGCACCGTTTGACGGATGTTCTGGGTTCGCTGAAGCTCAAAGAGCTGCTCAAGTCCCGCGACATCGAAGGGGACGTGGGACGCGTCGATCTCCCTCGATCGATGCGCCGCCGGGGAACGGAAGAGATCTTTTTCGCCAATTCCCAGCGGGTGAAGGAATCGCTGCGGGTGCTGGAAGAGTTCTTGAAGATCAAGAATGTCCGCTGGGCGGGAAGTCTGAGAAAATTGCGGTATGAAGCCTACGACCTCGAAAAAACGGTTGCTGCGAAGTTCAAGACTGTATCTCGTCCTTGACGCCGGGGTCAATCCCTACCGGAAGCTTTTGGATATCCTTCGGCAGTCGGCGGGGCGAGGGGTCGACATCGTTCAGTTGCGGGATAAGAAAGGAACGGCGCGGGACATCCTGGCCTTCAGCCGGCTGGCGCGCAAGATCATCCGGGGAAGGATCCCCTACATCATCAACGACCGCGTGGATCTGGCGCGGCTTGCCGCGGACGGCGTGCACCTCGGGCAAGAGGATGTCCCGATCGTTGCCGCGAAGAAAATTTTGGGTTCGTCGGCCATCATCGGCGTCTCTTGCCAGACCCTGCACGCCGCGCGCCAAGCGCAGACCCAGGGAGCGGACTACATCGGATTTGGTTCGGTCTTTAAGACGCTCACCAAACCCCGCCGCCGGCCGCAGGACTTGTCCGCTTTAAAGAAAGTGGCGAAGCACATCCGGATCCCGGTGTTCGCCATCGGCGGTATTACCCGTTCCAGTGCCGGGCGGGTGCAGGAAGCGGGAATTTACCGTATGGCCGTCTGCCGCGATATTTGCCTGGCCCGGGATGTGCAGCGGGCGGTCGCGGAATGGAAGGTTTTGTTGAGTCCGGATGCTTGAGGCACCGGAAAATTTCATGAGAATACTTTGCGAGGGTAATTCAGTGGTAGAATGTCAGCTTCCCAAGCTGAACGTCGCGGGTTCAATTCCCGTCCCTCGCTTTAAAACGTCCCGATCGGTCAATGTCTTGCTTTTGACCGCGCTTGTCGCGGTGGCGGGATGCGCCACGGTCGAGAAGCCGGTAAAAAAGGCCGAACTGCCGATAACCGCGCCAGCCGCCGTTGCCGCCGGCAAAGGGGTCTATCACAAGGTCAAGCCGGGAGAGACCATCTGGAGGATCGCCAAAACCTACGGGGTGGAGGTCGAAGCGATCGTCAAAAGCAATAACATCCCCAACGTGGCCTTGATCGAAAAGGACCAGCTGCTCATGATCCCGGGAGCCGCTGCCGCACGGGAGGTCGTCCTTCCGACGGAGAAGGACAAGCCTTCGCCGGACACCGGAGAGTTCATCTGGCCGGTCAAAGGAAAGGTGATCGCATACTTCAATCAGCGTACCGGCTCCCGCGTCAACCGCGGCATCTCCATTGCGGCCCAGGAAGGGGAGACCGTGCATGCCGCGCGCTCCGGGAAAGTGGTCTTTGCCGATTACCTTCCGGGTTACGCCTTTACGGTGATCCTGGATCATGAGGATAATTTCTTTTCCGTTTACGGGGAGAACGCGAAATTGCTGGTGAAGACCGGCGACCAGGTCCAGCAGAACGATCCGTTGGCGCAAGTGGGAAGGACCGGGGACCTGGCCTATCTCCATTTTGAGATCCGAAAGAACGCCAATGCCGACAATCCCTTGTATTATTTGCCATGAATAAACTGGATATAAAACAGAATTTTTTTGGGCGCCGCAACCTCTTGGAACTGTTCAACCGCCGGGTACTGGGTCTCAAGGAAGGGTACCGGCAGAACGTAGCGCTCCTGGGGCCGCGCTATATCGGCAAATCGAGCCTCCTGCAGAAATTTCTCACCGACCTGGACGATACGGACGTCGTTTCGATCTATCTCGACCTCGACAGCAAGGATGTCCACTATCTTTTTTCGAAGTTCATGGGGTCCCTGCTGTCCAGCTTCGCCCGCTTTAAGGACCTGCCGCTTCACGAGGACCTTAATCTGCTGATGCAAAGCCTGCAGGGATGGGTCCCGCTCACCGTTGAGCACATGAAGAAGATCCAGGCCAATGTCGCCAAGCGGAAGTTCGTCGAATCCTACCGGGAACTTTTGACGCTGCCGGAGATCTTTACGGTCGAAACCGGGAAATTCTGCGTCATCGTGCTCGATGAATTCCAGTGCCTGGAGGACATGGACCTGCCCGGTGTTTTCCTCGAGCTGGGAAAGAAGATCATGACCCAGAGGAAGTGTCTGTATTTCATGGCCAGCTCCCAGCCCGCGCACGCCAAGAAGATCCTTTCGGAAAAACTTTCGCTCCTCTTCGGGAATTTTGAGGTGCTGCCCCTGACCGCTTTTGAATTCAAGACCGGCCAGGAATTCGTCGACGCGGCGCTTGGGGGAATAAAGATGAGTCCCGGGTTGCGCAATTTCCTGGTGGATTTCACGGGTGGGCAGCCGCTGTACCTGCAGCTCATCTGCCGGGAAACCCTGGCTCTCGCGGCCGTCCATTGGCAAGAGGAGGTTTTTCTGCCACTCTTATCTTTGGCGATCGAGAACACGATCTGCGATCCGTGGGGGCCGCTGAGCCGGCATTTTGAATTGTCGGTGGAGCATTTGTCCCAAGGAAAGGGCAACCGGGTCCTGGCGCTCATCCTCATTGCGATCGCCGGCGGACACCATCGTATCAAGGAATTGACGGCCCGGGTCGGGATCTCGCAAACACTGCTGATCCAGAAGTTGAACCGGCTCGCGGAGGCAGGGCACGTTGTCAAGAACGGCCACTTCTATCACTTGGAGGACCGGCTGTTCCGTTACTGGTTGAAATTCGTTTATGAACGGCGCCTGAAGGCCGTTGATGTTTCTTTTGCGAAGTTGAGCGAGGATTTCAAGAAAGAGATCGGGCGGTCGCTCGAGAATTTCGTCCTGGTTTCGCAACAGGAATTCTCCTCGCGGGTCGTCGATCTTTTGCAGTCCTTTGACAACGATGCCATCAGCCT
>JAHFFX010000040.1:0-11928 GCA_023247755.1 Candidatus Omnitrophota bacterium
GCTGATGTTCGCGCCCAGCGCCTTTCCCTTTCAAATGCAGATCGACGGGACGGATGCCGATGACGCAGCCGCCGGGCAAGGAAACTTTCGCCTTTCCCAGTTTTGCCAGAAGCGGCCCCAGGACGCAGAAGGAGCCGCGCATGGTGGAAACGAGCTTGTATTCCGCGGTGTCGCTGGCGGTGGGCCCGGAAACCGTGATCGTGTCCTTGCCGACATCGACGATCTTTCCGAGCGAACGCAGGAGCTTGACCATTGTGAGCGTGTCCCGCAGCCTTGGCACGTTGCGCAGCACGCACACATCGTCCGTGAGCAATGTCGCGGCAAGGATCGGCAGTGCTGAATTCTTCGAACCGCTCACCCGGATCTCCCCTTTTAAGGGGTGTCCGCCTTCAATGACTAACTTTTCCATGGGTTTTTCGACTCCGCAACAAGGAACCGGTGTTTGCCGTTCAAATCCTTGTAGAACCTGACGCCCGAATATTTTCCCGAACCTTCGAACAGCTTCTTGATGGCCGTCGCCTGGCCGTCCCCGAACTCCATCATCAAGGCACCGCTATCCTCCAGATGTTCCGGTGCCTCGGCGATGATCCTCCGATAAAACTGCAGGCCGTCCGTCCCGCCATCGAGCGCCTGGACCGGCTCTTTTCGCACATCGACCGGCAGGTTCGGCAGCTCGCCGGAAGGGATATAGGGAGGGTTGGCGACAATCAGATCGAAACGGGCCGGGAACCCGGCCAGGGAACGCAACGTCGAGAACACATCGCTGCGGATGAAAATGATCCGCTCGTCGACCGAGTTGATTTTAGCATTCTCGGCGGCCAAATCAAGCGCCGCCTGCGATATGTCCAGCGCGGTGACGAAACTGCGCGGCAGATGCTTCGCCAGCGCCACGGCCAGGTTGCCCGAACCGGTCCCGATGTCGAGGATGCGCGGGTTCTCCCATCCCGAACGACCGCACCTTTCGATGGCCTTATCGGCCAGCAATTCGGTCTCCGGCCGCGGGATCAGGGCACGCTCATCGACAAAGATCGTCAGCCCCAGGAATTCGCACTGCCCCACGATATACTGCAGCGGCACTCCCCCCCGGCGGCGTTCTTTCATGGCGTGCAGGAGGTTCCTCTCCACGTCGGATAACGGCGGGGCGTCCACGTAAAGATCGACGCGCCGGCACTTGCGGATATGCGTGAGCAGTATTTCCGTCTCGGTCATTTTATTGAACCACCTTTTGACGCTTCATCCCTTTGTCGTCTGCGAATCGATCTCCGCCTTCAGAAGCGCCTGGGTAATCTCTTCCAGGTCCCCGTCCATCACTTTGGGAAGCTGGTGGGTCGTGAACCCGATGCGGTGGTCGGTCACCCGGTGATCGGGGTAATTGTAGGTGCGGATCTTCTCGCTGCGGTCGCCCGAACCGATCTTGGAACGCCGTTCGGCGGTGGCTTTCGCCTGGTTCTCCAGATTGATCTTGTCGAGAATTCTGGCCCGCAGGACGCGGAAGGCCTTTGCCTTGTTCTTTAACTGCGAACGCTCGTCCTGGCAAACGACGACGGTGCCGGTAGGGAAATGCGTCAGACGCACCGCGGAATCCGTGGTATTGACGCTCTGCCCGCCGGGGCCGGAAGACCGGAAAACATCGATCTTGATATCCTTGGGGTCGAGATGGATCTCCACTTCCTCCGGTTCAAATAGAACGGCGACGGTCGCGGCCGACGTATGGATTCGGCCCGAGGCCTCGGTCGAGGGAACGCGCTGTACCCGGTGCACGCCGCTTTCCCATTTTAAAAGTTTGGAGGCGCCTCGCCCGCTGATCCCGAAAACGGCTTCCTTGAGACCACCCGATTCGGACGGCGAAGTGCTGATCGGGTCGACCTTCCAGCCCTTCGCCTCGGCATACCGGGTGTACATGCGGTACAGATCCGCCGCGAACAGGGAAGCCTCTTCCCCGCCCGTCCCGGCCCGGACCTCGATGATGAGGTCCTGGTCCTTTTGCTGATGGACCGGGTTGGTCAGCTCATCAAGCTGCTTGAGCACGGCTGCCTGGGAAGCCGACAGCGCGGTCAGCTCAAGGCGGGCCAGCTCGGCGAACTCCTTATCGTGTTTCTCGGAAAGGATCTTTTGGAGATCCGCAACCTGCCGTTCGTTCTCGCGGTGGGCGCGGATGAGGTTGACGATGGGGGCCAGGTCGGCAAGTTCCTTGCCTAATTTCTGGCATTGGCTCTGGTCGGCGCTGACCACGGGGTCGGCCAGAAGGCGTTCGAGCTCCTCCTGGCGGCGCTCGTACTTCAGGTACCTGTCGATCATCCGGATTACTTCTTGTAACGTTTGGTGAAGCGTTCGATCCGACCGGCCGTGTCCACGAGCTTCTTCGATCCGGTAAAGAACGGATGGCACGCGGAACAGATCTCAACGCGGACGTTCTTCTTGGTCGAACGCGTGTGGATCACGTTACCGCAGGCGCAGGTAATGGTCGTGGCCTCGTATGCGGGGTGAATATTCGATTTCATGTTGTTTCTCCTTAGAACGTCCTGACTTACGGAAGCGCCAGCGACGTAAGTCAGAGACGTTATCGAACCCAGCACTAATTTCCCATCTTGATTGATTCAATCAAACGGTTCTTTAGGTGGGTCCTTGCTTGTCCATAATGTTTTAGATTGAGCTCTCTGGTGATAGCATCTTTTTCCGCCAGATAGGCCTTGTAGTATATCAATTTCCAGTTTTTATTTCCAGCATTATGTTCTTGGACCCGGCGCTTCAAATCGCTGGTATAACCGTAGTAAATGTCTCCATCCTTCGTATTTCTTAGGATATAAACATAATGCATGGGAAATTAGTGCTGGGTAAAGTTCCGGCAACAACTTACGTTCATGTGGCTAATGCCGTGTTCCGCAAGTTGTGCCGTCACTTTATTTATTCATATTTTGCAAGAACTCTTTGTTGGTCTTGGATTTACTGATCCGGTCGATCAACAGCTCCATGGCCTCCGCGGAATTGAGGTCATTGATGGCCTTGCGCAACAGCCAGATCCGCTGCAGATCGTCCTTATCGACCAAAAGTTCCTCGTGACGCGTGTTGGAACGCTTGATGTCGATGGCCGGGTAGATGCGGCGCTGAAAGAGGTTGCGATCCAGCTGCAACTCCATGTTGCCGGTGCCTTTGAACTCTTCGAAAATGACCTCGTCCATACGGCTGCCGGTATCGACCAGGGCAGTGGCGATGATGGTGAGGCTTCCGCCTTCCTCCACCCCGCGGGCGGCCCCGAAGAACCGCTTGGGCTTGTGAAGCGCGTTCGAATCGACACCACCCGAAAGGATCTTCCCGGAATGCGGCACCACGGTATTGTAGGCGCGGGCGAGGCGGGTGATGGAATCAAGCAGGATGACGACATCCCGTTTGTGCTCCACGAGCCGTTTTGCTTTTTCCAGGACCATTTCGGCGATCTGCACATGCCGCTCCGGCGGTTCATCGAAGGTCGAAGCGATGACCTCGCCCTTGACGGTGCGCTGCATGTCGGTGACCTCCTCCGGGCGCTCGTCGATCAGCAGGACAATGAGATAAACATCCGGATGGTTGTCGGTGATGGAGTTGGCGATCTTCTGCAGGAGCACCGTTTTGCCGCTGTAAGGGGGTGCAACGATCAGGGCGCGTTGCCCTTTGCCGAGCGGCGTGATGAAGTCCATGATGCGGGTGGAGACCTCCTCGGGCTTCGTTTCGAGCTTGATCCGCTGGTTCGGATATAGCGGCGTCAGGTTATCGAAAAGGATCTTCTCCTTGCACTTCTCGGGGTTCTCATAATTGACCGCTTCCACCTTAAGCAGGGCGAAATATTTCTCGCCTTCCTTGGGGGGACGGATGTGTCCGCTCACCGAATCCCCGGTCTTGAGATCGAACTTGCGGATCTGCGACGGCGATATGTAAATGTCGTCGGGGCACGGCAAGTAATTGTATTTGGCGCTGCGCAGGAAACCGAACCCTTCCGGAAGGATCTCGAGCGTCCCCTCCCCGAACATCATCCCCTCTTTTTCGGCCTGGGCCTGCAGGATCTTGAAGATCAGGTCCTGCTTCTTGATGCCGGAAAGCCCCTCGATGTTGCGCTCACGGGCCATCTTGTTGAGGTCCGACATCTTCATGTCCTTGAGCTTGGTGATATCGAGCTGGGCCTGCCCTTCTCCTCCTTTTTCAGAGGTCCGGCTGGGAGCCTTTTCCATCATTTCCTCCTCTTCGGCCGGTTTTTTGATCTCTTTGTTGGTCTCTTTCACGGTTCCATTCTTGACTCTTGTGGTCATTGGTTCCCTCACTGTTGGTGGTTACGCCCCGGCTGGTTCGCCCTGCTTGGCGAAACGAAGCAGGGCGGCAGAGGCTAAGTTTTATATTTTGGCGCGCAAACGCCGCCAGATGGTCCCCACTTGTTTCTTGGTGGTGGCAAGACTGCCGTTGTTATCGATGACGATATCGGCATGGTTCAATTTTTCTTTTGTGCTCAACTGCGAGCTGATCCTGCGGCGCGCCTCCTCCCAGGAAAGGACGCCTTTCTGCTTGATCCGCGCGCGCTGGGCGCGCGCGGAAAGCTTGATGACCGCGCAATAATCCAGATGCCGGTGCAGACCCGATTCGACCAGCAGGGCCGCATCGACGATCACAACGGCCTTCCTCCTGCGGCGGCCGATCGTCCCGATGCGGCGGCGGATATCGCGGACCACCGCCGGATGAACGATGTCGGTGAGCTTCTTAAGCTGCCGCGGTTGCCCAAAGACCTCTGCGGCCAGCTTCGCGCGGTCGATGCGTCCGGCGGAAAAGATCCCCGGACCGAACGCCTTGCGGACCCTGCGGATCACGCCGGGGTCCCGGCGCAGGAGCGCATGCACCAGGAGATCCGCGTCCAGGACCTCGGCCCCCAATTTCTTAAAGAGCGCGGCGACGGTCGATTTTCCCGCCCCCAAAGAACCAGTCAGGCCCACGGTGATCATTTTCAACGCATCAGCGCATCGTAGAGTTTCATATATTCCTTGGCGGACCGCTGCCAGGAAAAATCGCAGCTCATCCCCCGCAACATCGCTTCCCGGAAGACCTTTTTGTTCTTGAACGCCGTCAGCGCATCGTGGAAGGCCTTGATGAACGATGTCTCGTTGTACCGGTCAAAAACGAACCCGGTCCCGCTGCGGGCATCGAACGGGGTCACCGTGTCCGCCAGTCCTCCGGTCTTGAACACGAGCGGGATCGTGCCATAACGCAAGCTGATCATCTGGCTCAGCCCGCAAGGTTCATACGTCGAAGGCATCAGGAACAGATCGCAGCCCGCGTAGACCCGATGGGCCGCTTCCTCGGAAAATCTCAGCCGGGCGGCGACCTTCTTCGGATGGCGCGCCGCCGTTTGCTTAAGCAGCCGCTGGTACTTCTCTTCCCCGATGCCGAGGAATACGAGCTGGATCTCCCATTTCAGGATCTTATCGAACGCCGAGCGGATGAGCTCGAGCCCTTTCTGCGGAGTGAGCCTTCCCACGAATCCCATCAAGGGAACACTGGGATTGACCGTAAAACCGAGCTCCTTCTGCAGCGCCGTCTTATCCAGGACCTTGTCTTGAAGATTCTTGCGGGAATAAACGGCATCGATGAACCCGTCGGTCTCGGGGTTCCAGATCTCCGTATCGAGGCCGTTGAGGATCCCCAGCACCCCCTCCTTGCGGGAACGCAGAACGCCTTCCAGCCCGCAGCCGAACCGCGGGGTCTGGATCTCCTTGGCGTACTGGGGGCTGACGGTCGTGACCCGGTCGCTGTAGATGATGCCGCCCTTGAGCAGATTGATCTGTTCAAAATATTCCAGCCCGTAGATCGAATACACGTTCTTGGCCAGGCCCAGCGAGGAGAACTGCGATTTCGGGAACACCCCTTGATAGGCGAGGTTATGAACCGTCTGCGCCGAGCGGGTCTCCCGGTAGAACGAATCGTTCTTGAACACGGAACGCAGCAAAATAGGGACGAGCGCCGCCTGCCAGTCGTGGGCGTGAAAGATGTCCACGCGCTTCTTAAGGATCTTGAAGAGTTCGAGGGTCTTCAGACAAAAATAGTGGAACCGTTCCAGGTTGTCCTGGTAGTCGCCGCCCGAATATCCGTAAAGCCCTTCGCGGCTGAAGAACCGCTCGCTCTCGATGAGATACACGTCGATCTTTTTGCCCAGCGTCGTGTGCCAGGCCAGCCGGTGGATCCGCTCGAGACGGAACTTCCCGGGGTCCACGATCTTGTAGCGCGGCAGCACGATCGAGACCCGCAGCCCCTGTTTTTCCAAAGCCAGCGGCAGTGTTCCGCAGACGTCCCCCAGACCGCCGGTCTTGGCGTACGGGAACACTTCCGATGAGACGAAAACGACATGCATATTTATAGTTCTTTCATATCGAGCCAGTTCGGCCCCGCCTTGACGGCCACCTTGACCGGGACGGAAAGCTTGATGGCGTCTTCCATGCGCCCGCGCACCAGCTCGACCGCCGCCGCTTGCTCCTTCTGCGGCACGTCGAACACGAGCTCATCGTGCACGGTGATGATCATTTTCGAGGCCAATTTGCGTTGCTCAAGTTCGTTCTGGATATTGATCATGGCGAGCTTGATGAGGTCGGCGGCCGTTCCCTGCACCGGCGTATTGATCGCCTGGCGCTGCGCGAACTGCCGCAGCGACATATTGGGGCTTTTGATGTCGGGCAGATAGCGCCGGCGGTTGAGGAGCGTCACCACGAATCCCCGCTCCTCCGCCTTCTTGATGGTGTTCTCCATGAACTTCTTGACATCGGGATAACGCAAGAAATAGCGGTCGATGAAGGCCTGCGCTTCCCCCTGCGGGATGCCCAGGTCCTTGGCAAGGCCGAAGGCGCTCATCCCGTAAATGATGCCGAAGTTGACGCGTTTGGCGGTGTTGCGCATGTGCGAAGTGACGTCCTGCTCATTCACCTCAAAGACCTGGGCCGCGGTATAGGCATGAATGTCCTGGTCCTTCTCGAAGGCCTTCTTCAGTCCCTGATCGCCGGAAAGATGCGCCAGGATCCGCAGTTCGATCTGCGAATAATCCGCCGATAAAAGCAGGTGATCCTTCGCGAAAGGGATGAACGCCCGGCGGATCTGCCGCCCCAGTTCGGTGCGGACCGGAATGTTCTGCAGGTTAGGGTCGCTGGAGCTCAGGCGCCCCGTCTCCGCGCCGGTCTGGTGGAACCGCGCGTGCAGGCGGCCCGTCGCCGAATCGACCAACTTCGGAAGCGCATCGATATAGGTGTTCTTCAATTTGGTCAACTGCCGGTATTCCAGAATCTGCGCCGGCAGTTCATGGGACGCGGCGAGCCGCGAGAGCACTTCTTCGTCGGTGGAAAATCCGGTCTTGGTCTTCTTGACGACCGGCAGTTTCAATTCCTCAAAGAGCACCTGGCTCAATTGTTTGGGCGAATTGAGGTTGAACTCGTGCCCCGCCGATTTATAGAGGCTCTCCATGAGCTTTTTGAGCTTGACGTCCGTTTCCTTGGAAAGTTCCAAGAGAAGTTTGAGGTCGAGCGCAACGCCTTCGCGTTCCATCTTGTAGATCACTTCGGCGAGCGGGATCTCGATATCGGTAAAAAGTTTTTCCAGTTCCTTGGCCGCGAGTTCCGCCGCCAGCAGCGGATACAGCCGCCAAAGCAGGTCGGCCTTCCGGGCGAGCGGCTCGCTCTCATCGATGGATTCCTTCAAATGGTTCCAGGCCAGGTCGGTGAACGAGAACGACGCCTGCGCCGGGGACAGGAGATATCCGGCGAGCCGCACATCGAAGAGCTTTCCGCGAAGCCCGATGCCCCGCTCCCCCAGGAACCGAAAAACCTCCTTGACCTCGAAGGTTATCTTTTCGATCTTCCCGTCGCTAAAGACGGGGGCCAGTTCCTTCAGGGCGTCCTCGGAAAGCGAGAACAACCCTTCCTCACCCAGGGACAGCACCGGGGACTCGGCCGCCAGGGTCGGCTCTTGCTGAAAGTCGATCAGCAACGCGACTTTTCCCGTTTTCCCGATCCGGGAAATGAGCTTTTGCGCGTCCTCTTTGGTGGAAACGGATCGGACGGGAATTTTCTTGGCGGGCGCGGTGGACTTGGGAAGCTCTTCGACGAACTTCTTGAACTCGAGCTCGTGAAAAAGCGCGCGTAGCCGCTCTTCGTCGGGATTTCCCACCCGGAAGGTCTCGAGATCATCATTGAGCGGGACCCGGGTGTCGAGCACCGCCAGTTCCTTGCTGAAGACGGCCATCTTCTTCTGTTCGCTGAGCATTTCGCGCAATTTGTCCTTCTTGATCCTGTCCAGGTTCGCCAGAATGTTCTCGAGCGGACCGAATTCATTGATGAGCTGGCGGGCGGTGACCTCGCCCACGCCCACCACGCCCGGAATGTTGTCCGACTGGTCGCCGGCCAGCGCGATGAAATCCGTGATGAAACGGGGGTCGACCCCCCACTGTTCTTTCGCTTCGCCGGGCCCCAGCATCTCGTCCTTGCGGGCGCTGTAGACCTTGACCCTTTCGTTCAACAGCTGCAGCATGTCCTTGTCGTCGCTGACGATGACGACCTCGACGTCGCTTTCGAGCTTCTTGGTGAGGGTCGCGATGATGTCATCCGCCTCAAATCCTTCGCATTCGAACACCGGCAGCCGGTAGGCCGCGACCACTTCCTTGATGATCGGGATCTGGCTGACCAGGTCCTCCGGCATGGCCGGACGCTGGATCTTGTATTGCGCGAACTTCTCCTGGCGCCTTGTCTTCTTGGGCGAATCGAAACACACGCCCAAATATTCGGGATGATGGTCCCGCAGGATCTTCTTTAAGGTCGAAAGAAATCCGAAAACGGCGTTGGTGGCCTGCCCGCGGGACGTCGAAAGGTTTCGGATGGCGAAATACGACCGATAGCACAACGCGTGCGCGTCAATCAAAAAGAGCTTCTTCTCGGGCATGGATTGGGGAGCCTTCTCGGAGATGCCGGCTCGCGGTTGCGACGTTGAACGCTCATGCGATTCTTGGTGGATTATTCGCCAACGGGAACGGGTTCTTCAGGGAAATGGGTAAGCATGCTACGGATCTTCTCTTGGGCGGAGGCCTCATCGCCCATGTCGAAGTGCTGCATGGCCTCGCTAAAATCGTTCTGGACCTGCTGGCGCCGGTATTCCTTGACCGCCGTGTCCCGGGCCCGGGCGTATTTCTCATTGCTGGGAACGATGTCGATGGCCTGGTCGAACTGCTGGATGGCTTCCGGATACTTTCTGGTCTTGAAGAGCTTCACGCCTCTTTCGAAGTATTTCTCGGCTTCGCTCATTCGGGATTTGAGCTCGTTCTCCCGGTTGATGCGGGCCTGTTCGTTGAGGGTGTTCTCCAGTTCCGCGCGCTGCTCATCGACCAGTTTCTGTTTGAACTCCGGGAACCGCTCGTAAACGCCGACCAGTTCCTCGCGGGCCTTCTGCGTCCATTCGTCATCGGGGTCCCCGGCCGCGATCCGGCGGCGCAGCAGTTCGATGAACCGCGCGATGTCCCCTTTTTTCTCGGAAAGATACGCCAGGTTCATGATGGCCGGAAGATACTTCAGGTCGGTCGCGAGCGCCTCCTCATACATCGCTTGGGCCCGGTCCGGGAAACCCAGCTGTTCGTAAATGACACCCAGATCGTTAAGAACGTTGGGTTGCGGATCGAGGGCGGCGGCTCTCAGGTACAAAGCAAGCGCCCCATCCAGATCGCCATCCTGCTGTCTGGAATATCCCAGCATCCGCAACTCTTCAAATGGGGGATTTCGGGCATTCTTTGAGGCTTCTGATTGATCGGCCTGAAAAGATAAGAAAAGAAGGAGCAGAAAGAAAACGAAGACTCGCCGGATGTTCTCGAGGATGTTCTGCGAGATAGAATAATACATAAAATTTCTTTTAGCAAGGAATTTCTTGAAATTAACCGGCGGGGTTGGCGGGCCGGCCTCTGGCCGGCCCCCGGAAAATCAGGGACCCGATTCCGAAACGTTCGGCGCGGCCCCGGCGCTCTCTTCCAGAACAAGGTCCGATTTCAACAACAACCCAGGGTCCTCACCTACCGAAGTCCCGTCCTTCATCAAGCGAAGGAATTTCTCCTTCTCGTTGTCGGCGTTGATGAGAACGGCCCCGTTGAGGACACCGTTCTCCACAAAGATCTTCTGGTAAACCGGCCCTTGAGAGCGCGCCTCGAACCGCAGGAACTCCTTGTTCTCCTCGCGCCGGAGCGTTTCTCCCAAAAGCGATATCGTGTGCTGCGGCAGACGAAGCGTCGTTTCCGCGATCACCGCGGAGACGGGCAGGTCCTGCCCCAGGATGGCCGCGGCGGCGACCTGCCCCTGTTGTTCCAGGATCGCGGTGCGGTTCCAGATGCACGTCGCCGGATTCTCCTTCGGGTCCTCCCCGACGACCGCCAGCGGTCCCAGCGCCCAGACCGAGGCGAGCGGGGTCTGGAACCCTTCTCGCACGTTAAGGCCGCCGCTCTCCACGACGTCCGACAAAAACCGCAGGTCCGGGCGGACCTGGCTGAAGACCAGGAACTCGCAGGCGATGACCTTCTTGGAGCGCAGGCGCGCGGCCTTGACCTCGCCTTCCCCCAGAACCTCCACAACGGCGTTCTCTTTGAACAGCCGCAGGCCGAACTCTTCCAGGTATTGCATCAAGAGTTCGGAAGAACCATGGTCCAGGATCTCCGGGATTAAATAGGCCGATTCAAAGACCAGAACAACGTCCTTGCCGCGCTCTTTCAAGGCGCATCCCAACTGGATGCTTTCCACGCTCGCGGCCTCGATCACCACGGTCTCCGTAATCGGCAGAACCTCCAGGATGTCCCGATAATCCCGCAACCGGTACGGCGCGAACACCCCGGACTTGTTGGCCCCTTTGACATCGGGGAATTTCCAGACGGGCGCGTCGGACAGGATCAGCACATCGAAAGGGATGGATTCCTTGCCTTCGGTGATCAGGACGTTCTTGCGCAGGTTGATCCGCTCGAGGTTCTTGTCGAAAAGGAACTCCATCCCAAGGTTCTTGTAGAAGGATTGCGGACGATAATAGAGCTTGTCCTCGGTCACGCGTTTGGCGAGGAAATCCCCCAGCAGCTCCGGACGGTAGGGGTAGAACTTTTCGGTCGCGAAGACCGTGAGCGAACACTCCGGATCGGCGGCCTTGATGGTTTCCATGGCCTTGATGGCGGCGACCGAAGCGCCCAAAGCGACGATGCGTTTTTGCATTACACTGACCTTTCTTCAATGAGGCCGCCACTTATGGAACGCCAGTGAACATAAGTGGCGAGCCGAACTGCAACCCCACACCCAGCTTCCAATCCTATTCTGGGTGTGGGGTAAATTCCGACTGGCGCTTGCGTCACCCTAAAACGGGTGACGCAAGCGCGGTCGTCATTTACCTTTTGTTTGCAGTTTGAACGCCTCGATCCCGTTGCGCATGAGCATGACCACGGTGACCGGTCCCACGCCGCCGGGGACCGGCGTGATCGAGGAAGCGCGTTTGACGGCTTCGGCGAACTCCACGTCCCCTTCGACGTGATCCCCCACCTTGTTGATGCCGACGTCGATGACGACCGCGCCCTTTTTGATCCATTCGCCCTTGATGAGGGCGGGTTTCCCGACGGCCACGATCAGAACGTCCGCCGCCCCCACGTGCTCGCGCAGCTTTCCCGCCTCATGGGTGGCCACGTGGCAGATGGTCACGGTCGCGTATTCCTCAAGGAGCAAGAGACTCAGGGGTTTTCCGACGATCTCGCTGGCGCCCACCACCACGGCCTCCTTGCCGCGGATGTTGAGGCCGCTGGCCTTGACGTGTTCCATGACCGCCGCCGGCGTACAGGGGATGATCTTCGTTTCCCCCAGGATCATCTTGCCGATGTTGGCGACGTTGATGCCTTCCAGGTCCTTGGCCGGGTCCAGGAGATTCGCCACGAAA
>JAHFFX010000040.1:11938-16226 GCA_023247755.1 Candidatus Omnitrophota bacterium
TCAATTTGTTCCGGGACGGGCTTGTGGAGCATGATGCCGTTGACCGCGGCGTCCTTGTTGAGCTTTTCGATGTGCTGCACAAGGTCCCGCTGAGAGATCTTTTCCGGAAGCGTGTCCAGACGGTATTCGATGCCGATGTCCGCCGCGGCCTTTTTCTGCGAATTGGCGTAGGCGCAGGAGGCGGCGTGGTTGCCGATCATGACGTTGACCAGCGCCGGGACGCGCCCGGTCCGCTCCTTGATCTCCATCAGCTCGCGCTTCAGTTGTTCCTTAAGCTGCGCTGCCAGAAGTTTGCCGTCGAGCAATCGGGCCTGGCCTTCCTGCGGCGCGCGGTTGGCTTCCGGCGAAGAAGATAAGGATGCGTTCATTGGTTGATGTCCACGTTGATCCTGGCGGAATAAAAGGCGGCCAGCAGCAGTTCCACCGCCACCCGAACGTCGCTGAGCAGATAACGGTTCCCTTCCCGGACGAGCAACGGGGTAAGCCCCACCGACTCATAACACCGTCGGCAGATCTCCAAAGGGACTTCGCGGGCCCGCTTTCTGGCGCGGGCTTGCTGCGCGGCGGTGCCTTTGCGGGCCGCAACGAGCCCCAGATACGCCTGCGCGTCCAGGTCGACCAGTTCCAGCAGCCGCCGGCGCAATCGTTCGCTCTCCCGGAGGGTCTGCCGGAGTTTCCGTTCGACCGCGGGCGGACGCCCTTTGCCCAGCGAATAGTTGACCACCATGGAAATGAGCGCGGCCCCCAGGGCCGCCGTCAATGCCGCAGCCGAACCCCCGCCGGGCGCCGGGGTCTTTTTTGACAACTCCTCAAGATAGGCTTTAAGCGTCAGTTGCTTGAGTTTGTTCAATGCGTAAGGGAAGTCGATTCCTGTCCAGGGTAAGGGTTCATCCGTGAAGAGGCCAAAGTGCTTTTGGGAAGATGGTTTATCTTATCCTACGAGGCGGGAATTTTCAACTGTCTCCCGGTATTTCTTGATACGTTGGACGTCCGTTCGCTTCGCTCACTTGGACGTGGGGCGTTGGACGTGAATCTTGGAATGAAGTTACATTCAATTTCTTACGTCCTACGTCCCAGCGACCCCGCCAACGGCGGGGGAGCGAACGTCCAACGTCCTACGTTATTGCTCTTTCCCGGAAGCCGCCTTGAGCTTGGCCAGGAAATCGGTATGGACCTTGTATCCGAGCTGCTGGGCCTGCCGGACGTCCTCCCAGCTCTTGTCAAATTGATTGGTCAGGAAATAGACGACGGCCCGGCCGTTGTACGCCGCGGAATACTTGGGCTCGATCTCGATGGCCTTGGAATAATCCGCGATGGCCGCCTCGGTCTTTCCCAAAAGCTGGTTGGTGATGCCCCGGTCCTGATAGGCCGCCGCATATTTAGGATTGAGCTCGATGGCCTTGTTAAGATTGGCCAGGGCTTCGTCCTTCTTCTCCTCCCGGCGCGCGACCCCGGCAAGGTTGTAATAGGCCTTGGAAAGTTTTGGATTGAGCTCGATGGCCTTCTTGAAATCGGCCCTGGCCTTCTTCAGGTCCCCGTTCTGGACATAAGCGTACCCGCGGTTATTGTACGTGAAGGAATCCTTGGAGTTGAGCGTGATCGATTTGGAATAATCCTTGATGGCGAGCTCGAGCTTGCCCTGCTTCTGATAAATGAGCCCGCGGTTGTTGAAGGCCTTGGCGTCCCTGGAATTGGCGGCGATGACCTTGTTGAACTCCGCGAGGGCCTGGTCCAGCTTTCCCTCCCGTAAAAGTTTGTTGCCGTTGCGGAAACTTTCCTCGCCGCTTCCCTTGGCGTGGGCCGGTCCAACCCAGAACAAGACCCCCACCAGCACGACCGACAACATTCGAATGAAATGAACTCTGCGCATATCCCTCTCCTTTGTTTTTGATCAACGGCCTTCAAGCTCGTTATATTTTAATAACCCGCGTCGTTTAAATCAAAGGCATTTTTCAACAAAGAGAATCTGAGCCCGCCGCCTTCCTCCCGGGTCAGTCCGACCACGTCGAACCGCGCGCGGACATCCGCCAATCCGCGGGCCTTCATATACCAGTACGCGAGCTTCACCAGCTTGCGGCGCTTGGCGAAATGGACGCTTTCGGCCGGGCTTCCCGCCTTAAGGCTCTGCCGCGTCTTGACCTCAACAAAGCACAGGCAGTCGCCTTCGCGGGCGACCAGGTCGATCTCGCCCAGCGGCGTGCGAAAATTCCGCTGCAGGATCCGGTAACCGGACCTTTCCAGGAAGGACGCGGCCAGCGCCTCCCCTTCGTTCCCCAGAATCGATCTCGATGATGGCATAGGTGAAGATCAATGACCAATCACCAAAGCACCAATGACCAAACAATTTTCAATCTTTAATGTCCCAATGATCAAAACAGGCCCTGTGTTTTGAACATTGAGCATTGGATGATTAGACATTGCTTGGTCATTGGAATTTGGACATTGATCATTTCTAAACGTGGTTGAATGTCCGGCGGTGAATGGGCGTCAGGCCGAACTGGGCGATGGCTTTCTTGTGCGCGGCCGTGGGATATCCCTTGTGCCGGCCGAACCCCCACTGCGGATAGATCCGGTCGTACGTCTTGAGGATCCCATCGCGGACGACCTTGGCGACGATGGACGCGCAGGCGATCGAAAGACAGCGCTGGTCCCCCTTGACGATCAGCCGCCGCGCGAACGGCAGCTCCGAGCGGAAGGAGTTCCCGTCGATCAAAAGCTGCACCGAGCCGGAGAAATTCTTGTCCGCCCGGACCTTCCCCGGCAATCGTCCCAGCAGGTCCTCCACCGCGACCGTCATCGCGTGATGCGTCGCGTTAAGGATGTTGAGCGAATC
Source organism: Candidatus Omnitrophota bacterium (assembly GCA_023247755.1). Taxonomy (GTDB): domain Bacteria; phylum Omnitrophota; class Gorgyraeia; order Zapsychrales; family JAHFFX01; genus JAHFFX01. Next base: position 14,772 of record JAHFFX010000040.1, read on the forward strand.
GACCACGGCCTCGGAGATCACGCCCACGCCCACGCGCGCCTTCTTAAGGATCTCATGGAACGCGCGCTCGCGCTGGGCCGCGGAGATCTGCTTCGAATCGGCGATGCGTTCGGAGAAGGAGAACGGCTCATCTGAGAAAGCGACGGCCGCGGCCACGACCGGCCCCGCCAGCGGGCCGCGGCCGGCCTCATCGATGCCGATGACCAGACGAAAACCTTCGGCGCGGGCCTGCAATTCGAATTCAACTCCCGGGGCTGGAATGCGGCCAACCCCGGTAGCTGAGTTCCGGATCCTTCTTTTACTTTTACTTTTTCCTTGGGTAGGGGAAGAACTTTTCTGCGATCTCCCCATGGGAGAACCTTACGCTGCGGCGGAAGCGGGTTGGGCTACGGGAGTGTCCGAAGCCGGGGATTCCGGCGGCGCGGACTGGGTCTGAGACCGGTCCTGCTTGACCTTGGTCTGTTTCCCGACCATGCGGCGAAGATAATACAGTTTCGAGCGGCTTACCTTGCCCTTCGAGATGACCTTGAGACTTTCGATGACCGGCGAATGGACCGGGAAGACCCGCTCCACCCCTTCGCCGAAGGAGATCTTGCGGACGGTGAAGGTGCTCTTAAGGCCGCGGTTCGTTTTGCTGATGACCGTGCCTTCAAAAGGATGCAACCGCACCTTGTCGGCTTCCAAGACCCTGACCTTCATCTGGACGGTGTCGCCCACCTTGAAATCGGGTAGGTCCTTGCGGTGGAGTTTCTTTTCTAAATGTTTGATTCTTTCGTGCGCGCTGGCGACCATTGCTGAATTCCTCTCTTCCAAATCAAATTACTTCAGTAGGTCCGGCCGCGATCGCTTCGTCTTGACGAGGGATTGCTCTTTTTGCCAGATTTCTACGTTTTTATGGTGCCCAGATAGTAACACATTTGGTACTTTCATGCCACAAAAATTTGCGGGACGCGTGTACTGGGGGTATTCGAGCAGTCCCTCTTCAAATGATTCGGAATGAAGGCTTTCCTGCTTGCCCAAAACCCCCGGAACGAGGCGGGTGACGCAGTCCACCAGCACCATCGCGGGAAGTTCCCCGCCGGTCAGCACATAATCGCCGATCGAAATGCTCTCGTCCACCAGCTTTTCCCGCACGCGTTCGTCCACCCCTTCGTAATGGCCGCAGATGAGGATGAGGTGTTTTTCTTTCGCGAACTTCTTGGCCAGCTCCTGGGTCAGGGGCCTGCCCGTGGGACACGTGAGGATGACCTTCGCCTTGCGGCGGCCCTTGATCTTTCTGACCGCGGCGAAGATCGGCTCGCACATGAGCACCATCCCCGGGCCGCCGCCGTACGGCCGATCGTCCACCTGGCGGTATTTGTCGGCGGTGAAATCGCGCAGGTTGTGCACGTTGATGGCGACCTTCTGCTTCGCCTGGGCGCGCTTGATTATGGATTCATTGAGTACTGGCGCAAA
>JAHFFX010000141.1 GCA_023247755.1 Candidatus Omnitrophota bacterium
CAGTGCAATTTTTTGTCCGCATCGTACATGAGGATCAGGTTCTTCTCGAACCCCAATTCGTTCATGAGGGGTTGATCGAGCCGGCGGAAGATCTCGTCCTCATCGAGCGTGGTGGAAATAAGGCGCGAGGTCTTTTGCAGGGCGTTGAGGCCGTTGAGACGGCGGTCGAGCTCCTCCTGGGCCTTGTTGAGCTCGAGGTCCGTTTTGACGATGAGCTTGGCCTGCTCGTCCAGGTCGTTGAACGAACGCTGCATCTTGGCGAGGGACTCGCGCAGCGTATTGACCTGTTCGGTCCGGAAGATCAAAAGGAAGATCAGGATGCCGATGGTCAAGAACAGCGCGACCCCCAGGACGCTGGAGATGCTGTAAATGTCGAACTTCTGGAAGGCTTGAGCGAGATTGTCCATATTTATTATCTTTTGATTCGATAGACGAGGGATGCGGGACGAGGGACGGAAGGAAGGATGGATGCCCAGGCTTCCGGTCCACGGTCTATCGTCCATCGTCCATCGTAAATTTTATATTTGTCTTCCGTATTCATCTTCTTCAATTCAAGCAATGGCCATGACGGTGATGCTTTCGTTCTGTAAATGGCTGCGGCGGGTCGTCTCGGCCGTCTTAAACGGCGAGATCTCCCCCCAGCAATACATCCCGAAGATAGGGACCTCCTGCCCCAAGGTCTGGCGGATGAGCTGGATCTCCCGATGGGCGTCCCGCCCCAGGAGCTTCTGCCGGCCCATGCATTCAAAGACAAAAGCCAACTGGGGGGATTTTTCACCGAGCGCTTCTTTGGCTTCCTGGGCGGCCGCCACCGCCGCCTGCCGGCAGGCATCCTTATTTCCGATCATGATATGGATCTCCGCGTCCTCCGGAACTTCCCCTTGGCAGATGATGCTTCCATCGCCGGTAATGCCGATGGGGTTGCGGATCAGGTACTCTTTTTCTTCCGGGAGACTCGCTCCCAAGGGGTAAAGGATGGCCAATTGCGTCAATTGCTGGGATTTCAAATTCTTGGCCTCATCTCCAAAGAATTCCTCATAGATGGTCAGGGCCCGTTTTTGGTCGATGGTCTTGATGACGTTCCCTTCGACCTGAGTGATATAACGCGGTTTCCCGAGCGGTTTCCAGCCGTGTTTATTTCCCAGTCCCACGCGGATGTTGGCCCCTCCGATGAGGACGCCGGTGGCCGCACCTTCCAGACTCTTGTCCTGGCAGTATTGATAGGTTTTCCGGAAATGGAAATCGTCCGTGCTGCCGGCCCCCACCACCGGAAAGATGTTCCCGAAGATCTCCTGGATGCCTTTGGTGAAGGGCGAGTTGTTCTGAATAAGACCGTCGATGAAGAAGACGAACGCCTGCCGGCGGTGTTGTCCGTAGTCCGCGATGACGTTGCGGGCGAACGCCGCTCCGGCCTCCCGGCGGTCCTGGGTGTCGATATTGGCCATGGCGGCGATGCCAAAATTCATCTCATCCGAAGTGATCGCCAGCACCGCCACCCCACGCAGGGAGATCATCTCCGACAAGATGATGCCGGCGGTGGAGCTGCCGATCACGCGGACGGCGTTGATGGACTTGCGCACCGTGATGAGGGTCTCCAGGGGGCTATAGTGGATGGTGTTGAGGACGATCACCAGATCGATCTTGTCCTGCTGGATCTGTTCCAGCGCTTGGGTGGCGGCCTGGCCGGCGGCCGTCGAGGCGTTGGCTTCCGAGCTGAAACCGATTCCGATATGGGTGGCCACGGTGGCAGAACTCCTGCATCGGAAAGTTGGGAATGGGGGGGAAAGCAACTTTCCGACGATATTAAATGCAATTTTGATTTTTATTCTATCGGCTAAGGTCTTGAGTGTCAATTATTTTTGTTGAATACGAGAGGGGTTGTGATATATTTTAGCTCGTAGTTGTTGGCAAATGACCTGCTGAATGCCAAAAACCATTGCGGCCCCATCGTCTAGCCTGGTCCAGGACAAATGGTTCTCAGCCATTAAACGGGGGTTCAAATCCCCCTGGGGCTATTCTGCTTCGCCAGCGTGCTTTCGCTTTTGGCTTCGCAGAAATATTTCCCCTTATTCGAATAAAACTCAACTCTTACCGATTTTGACGAAGCAGAATAGTTCCTTCGAAGCCCTGGCCGAAAGGCCAAGGGCGAAGAAGAACTGCTTACGGTCGAAGAGCCGCGATTTTCCGCAAGCCTCGTGGCGGCCAGTGCGACACCCTGTCCCAAGAAATTCCTATCTTTTAGTCTGCGTCACTATTTTCATCGATTATAATATCTTTTATCTCATCGCGGTTTAATCAATTCCTGCAGGAGGAGGTTCTTCTTGGTCCGCCAAGCGCCCGGAGTCTTGTTCGTTCCCGCCCCGCTCTATCACGTTTTTTTCTTTCTTCTTTCGGTCGGCCTTTCGGTCTTGTGCGGCGTTTTGTATCATGATCACGGTTATTCCACCAAGGTCCTTCTGTTCTGGGCTTTATCTATCCTGTGCGGGGCGTTCGCCTTCGGCCAGATCTCTGGCAGGGCATCGGGGGCGCATTTTTATTTTCGCTTCCGCGACTGGTTGAGGGCGTTGACGGTGACGCTTCTGGTCATGCCGCTGTTGGTATCGTCCCTGCGCTGGGTGCCCCTCGAGGTCAATACCGATGAGGTCGTCCTGATTTCCTACGTGAGAGATGCTCAAGTGAAGAATTGGTTCGAGCTGTACGGGCATAATCCCGCTCCTCCCTTCAAGCTGTATCGCTGGGCGGCGGATCTCATGGGCGGGATTACGCTATTTAACATGCGCCTGGTTCATGCCGTATTGGCGTCGGTGAGCGTGGGGGCGTGTTACCTGCTTTTTCGACTGTTTGCCTCGCCGGGTTTTTCGTTCTATGCCGCGATCGTTTTAGCGACGGGGCATGTGTACACGGCTGTCTGCCGTTTGGCGATGGAGGATGTGCTCATCATTCTTAATCCGGTGGCGGCTTATCTGGTGTTCTTGATCGGCCTGCGCAACCGAAGTCTGCTGCTGTCTTTCGGCGGCGGCGTTTTGGCGGGGTTGGGTTTTTACCAGTATTATCCGGCGCGCTTGATCATTTTTATTTGGTTGGCTTTTGTGTTGGTTTTGTTGTGTGCCCGACGCATTGAATGGCGATACTTGTTAAAAAGCGCGGCGGTGACACTGTTCGCCTTTGGCCTCACCATTATGCCGATGGTGCTCACGACGCTCAAGGATCCAGTGGGCCTGACCGATTATGCCGCCAAACAGATTCTGCTCTTTCAAAAGGGAAGAGAGTTTCAGAAGGGTTGGGTGTATTCAAGGACCATCGGGGAGGCTTATCGGAAGAACGTATGGCAGGGATTGACGGTCTTCAACAGCCGCACGACGGACAAGGCCTATCATTATATCAATCCGCGGGTCGGGTTCTTTGACACGGTCAGCGGGCTATTTCTGTGGTTGGGGCTTCTGGTGGTCCTATGGAAAAGAAAGCGCAGCTGGCGGCAATTGTTTATGCCGACCGTGTTTATCCTGCTTTATCTCATCTTTGGTTTCATTTCCAGCAAGAACCCAAATTACAACCGGATGCTTCTGATCCTTCCGTGGGCGGCGTTCTTTGTGGCGCGTGGGATCCGGACCCTGGTCCGTATCTGCTGCCGAGGAGAACCCTGGAAGGACCGCCGCCAGGGTGCGGTCGTCGGGCGATGGGTTTTTGTGCTGACGGTCCTATGGCTGACGGGGATCAATCAAGGTCTTTACTTCCTTCACGAAAAGGATTTTGCCAAAACCGGCTTCGATGAGTTCACCTGGACGTTCCGGTATGCGGACCTGCATAGGAACGATGTCAATCGGGCTTATGTGATGGTTACGGACCATACACATCCTTTTTTCCGCTGGGGAGGGGAGTACTGGCTGCGTTCGCTGATTACCGAAAATCAGACCCTGTTGAATTATGATTTGGGCCAGTTCCGGGCCCTTCTGAAAAAAACGGCCACCGGTCTGTCGACGGAATTCTCCAATCGAAGCGATCTGACGATCATGTTGCATCGGAATTTCTGGGACTCCCTTAAGCCCGAGTTGTTCCGTTACTTCCCGCGTTATCGGGTATTGCGCATCGAGGGTGTCGATCATCTCGTCGTGCTGGAGATCCATCGGAAATGATCCGGTATCCGTCGAGAAATCCGTGCGATTGTCGGAATTCTTTGACCGGCACCATTGGTTTTAAGCGGCAGGGCCCCGCCGCCGAATGAGGTCGGCGGCGCGGTTGTTCTTGCCCAAGGGGACCCGGAAAGAAAGGAGTCGAACTATGCGTTGGATAGGAATAATGATTTTGATCATGGCTACGGCCGTGCCGGCACAAGCCACGGTCATCGGAAGAACATTGGAATATAAGGACGGCGATACCACGTTGGAAGGATATTTGGCTTACGATGACGCTTTTTTAGGGGCCGACGCAAAGCGCATTGCCCAAAGACCGGGGATCCTTGTGGTGCACGAGTGGAAAGGCCTGGGCGAACATGCCAAGCACAGCGCTGAAAAACTGGCGCAGGAAGGGTATGTCGCCCTGGCGGTCGATATGTACGGCGAAGGGATCCGGCCGCAGACCAATGAGGAAGCCGGCAAGGAGGCCGGAAAATACAAGAACGACCGGCCCCTCATGCGGCAGCGCATCAAGGCGGGCCTGGACGTTCTTGCGGCCCAGCCGAACGTGGACCGCTCCAAGCTGGCGGCCAACGGCTATTGTTTCGGCGGAACGACGGTCCTTGAGCTCGCCCGCAGCGGCGCGGACATCAAGGGCGTCGTCAGTTTTCACGGCGGGTTGAACACCCCGAACCCCGCCGATGCCAAGGACATCAAGGCCCGGGTCCTGGTCCTGCATGGGGCGGACGACCCGTTCGTCAAGCCCGAAGAAGTGGCGGCCTTTGAGGAAGAGATGAAGGGCGGAAAGGTCGATTATCGGATCGTCCGCTATCCGGGCGCGGTGCATAGCTTCACCAATCCCCAGGCCGGGGACGACCCCTCCAAAGGTATGGCGTATAACGCGAAGGCCAATCAGGAATCCTGGGAGGAGATGAAAAAGTTCTTTGCGGAGATCTTTAAGTAAGAGTTGAAATCATCGGAACGTAGGACGTTGGATGTCCGCTCGCCCCGCCTGCGGCGAGTCTCGCTCGGACGTTGGACGTGAGAATTGAATGTAGTGACATTCCAAAATCCACGTCCTACGTCCCAGTGAGCGAAGCGAACGCACGTCCCACGTCCTACGTAATCGGTGATTTAATATGTTATTTGCGCTTGTTTGAAAATAGCCTTCAAACTACAATGTTTATCATGAAAATCGCTTACCCCTATTTTTGCGGTTTATTGCTCCTGCTATTGACCGGCTGCGCCGCGCTTTCGGAATCCCCGGCTCCGTCCCCGATGAGCTTCCCGCTGGTGAGCGTCGGGCTCACCAAAGCGGAGGTCGAGCAGAAGATGGGGACAAAGCTGACCGTAGGTTACAAGAAGCGGGGCCCCTCCGGTGATTTCGAACCCATCACCATCAATCAACCCTATCGGACGGAAAGCGTCAGCGTGGACGGGGAAGATTGGGAGGTCTACTATTATTTCATCCGGGTCAAACAGCCGGACGGACAGATTACCGATGATGAACTTGAACCGTTCCTTTTCCGGGACGGCCGCCTGATGGGCCGCGGCTGGCCCTTCCTGCGGGATCTCAAGAAAGCCCCCCGCCCGCCGGGATGAAATAGCCCTTAACGCGACCACCGGATGCCTGATTCCCCACCCAATTTATTCGCTCCGCTCATTCTTCCCACACAAACTTCCCGGCCGCTTGATGTGCCCCGCTGTTTCTTCCAGGAAGGGCCGCTGGCCCTTGAGATCGGATTCGGGCTGGGTGAGATCCTGCTGCGCAAGGCCGCGGAGTCACCGACGGGGAATTTTCTGGGGGTCGAGGTCCATGGGGAGCGGATCCACAAGACGTTAAAGAAGATCGCCCGCTTTGGGATCCGCAATGTCCGCATCTTGCAATCGGACATCTGGGTGGCCCTGGAAAGGTTCCTGCCGCCCCGCAGCGTCGATCACGCCTATTGCCTCTTTCCCTGCCCCTGGCCGAAGCGGGTCCATTGGCGGCACCGGCTTTTTTCCCGGGATTTTCTCCGCCTTCTCAACAGCCGTCTTAAGGAAAGCGCGGTCCTGCGCGTCGTCACCGATTTTGCCGATTACCGCGATTGGA
>JAHFFX010000041.1 GCA_023247755.1 Candidatus Omnitrophota bacterium
TCGGCCCCGCAATGATATAAACATTGGGATGGTTAGCGTTCACTTGTTCGCCCCCATTCAATCTTTCCTCTCGCCAGGATGGCGCGAATGAGCTCGGAGTCGTACTCGTTCATTTGGCATCCATAACTTTCAATGAAGACTTTATTTTGTTTTATTTGATTGATCATGCGATTATTTGGAAAAACTTTCGGATTTAGCAATGAAGGTCTTTAAAGCATTAATACAAGCACCTGTATCAGGTTTACTGGCGCGCAGTTTCAAAAGCACGCGGTCGATGGATACATCAATAGACGCCCAGGCATCAGGACTCATCGGTCGAAGCCTGTCTTCGGCGTTATCCCACGCGATCTCAAGATCTTTTATGCGACTTTTAGCATTTAAAAGGTCGTTAGTTTCTACGAGCTTGAGGCTATCTTCGGCAATTTTTATAAAGGGGGTGAGATCACCTAGCGGCGAAGCTGTTGTTTGTTCCTGAACAACGGCCGATGTTTTCGTTCTCATAGGCGAATCTTTTAAAACTGACCAAAAGAATCCAGCGATTAATACAAAAACTATAACAGTAACCACAACCAATCGATTGGGACGGACACGGCCTATCTTCCTTGCCATTGTCAGATAAACTACAAGGCCTAAAATCGTGACCAAAAAGAATAGGCTTGTTGTTGTTGCTCCGAACCCAAGGCCGCCATCTATGCGTGCTTGGGAAAGATAGTCGCCAATAGAAGCTCCTAACGGTCGGGTAAAAATATAGGCGATCCAAAAAATAAGAATCGCATGCACAGATTCATGCTTGTGTTCCTCAGTCCCTTTCATTTTATAGTAGACAATAGCGGCCAGAGCGATACTACCGAATATAAAAATTGATTTTAAATACCCAATTTCAAACTTTTCAGCGACGAGATCTCCGGCGGCCGTCCCTAAGGCAAAGGTAAAAAGGACAACCAGCCAATAGAAAGTTTCGCGCCGGGGTGTGTCTATCGCATAGATGGACAAGGTCTTCTCTAGGGCATGCCAGATCATAAAAGCCAGCGCGAGTAGGATCGAGAACACAATGGTAGTCGTTTCAAGAGGGACATTAAGATTGTCCGTCAGATTATCGGTGATCAACGTGCCGACGATGCTGATTAAAACAACCACAAACCAGTAAATAGAAGGAACGTATTTGTCCGCCTTAAACTGGAAAAACATAACAACGGCGAGCAAAGCACTCATAACGAGTGACGTTCCTGTTAGGCCAAAATTAAGCACCATATTAAGATAATCGGCCGCAGTCTCTCCAACCGTCGTGCAGAGAATTTTAATGATCCAGAAATAAATTGTGACTTCTGGAACCTTATTTAGCATTTGCCTGATTTTCATTATAAGTGCTTGGCACTTGTATATGCCCTATGCTGCTTCATAGGTTATAGCATTAACCAGTTTCAAAAGCATCGTACCATAGAGAGATGTACGGTCAGCCGTAAGTTTCAACAAAAACCTTTATTTAAATTCCATTAAAGTTCCGGGAAGTTCCGGGGACACTGGACTTGCCCCGGAGTCGCTATTTTATTGGAGTAAACTTCAAAAGTTTCAAGGCTTGTCCTTTGCCCTGCGCAGCGACTTTCCCTGGTTCGGCCTTGATCGTGAATCTGTGCTTATCCCCTTTTCTGAGTCCTTCAGTGCCTTTGTCGATCCCCACCCGGATGGCTGTATCCACTGGCCCGTTCTTTTGTTCGTGAATAATAATAAGATTGTTTATACCTGCAGGGGTTATATAGACGAAGGTAATATATCCTTCGGTCTCAAAGATGCCAGGGGGAACAATGTTCTGTTTGACGTAGGATGCCGAATAGAATGGAACTTCTTCTTTGGCTGCATCAGCTGGTTCAATGAGCTTGCCGTCTTTGTCGAGCGACATCATCCCCCAGGTTAGGCATAATACAACGAGCGGAACAAATAGTTTGCGAAAAATTTTCATGCTCTCCCCTTCTCCTTTTTCGGTTAATAAAATCCAGGACAGCGCCCTATTTTTCTTATCTGGTTTTATATCTTGCCACCCACCTGGGCAGGGGCTCTTCGTACTGTTTACAGATCTGCTCAACATTGTAATAGAACGCGTCATTGACGGCGATGAGGGTCTTGTCTAATTCCTCCTGGACGGCCGCGACAATCTTTTTTGAATCCACAACGGCTTGCGCCCTCAAGGCCTTGGCTTGGTCGGTTGTGGTGGCGGTTTTAACATCGGCGTAATATTTCTCCTTGACGTTATCGAGGAGCATTTGGCGCTCTTCCAGCAAAGTTTTCCTTAGAGCCAGCCATCGTTCCCATCGCTCCTTTTTGGCGTTAGCAATCGCCTGTTGGAAGCTGACCGGTTGACTGGCGACCGGGACCGGCTGCGCGAATACAGGCATAAGATCGCCCAGAAGCGCGGCGGCGCAAAGGATCAAAATGGCATATGAAGAATTTTTTCTCATGAGTCCTCTATGGTTGTATTATTTTACAAAAATGGTGTCAGAACACTTTAAAATTCAACAAAGAATCGTAAGAATCGTAAATCGTAGACGCTTTATTGAAGCGCCTCCCCCCGATATGGTTACAGAACAATTCCGACCTGCCCGGATTTCTTTCGTTAGTCTATTGCCTTTAGCGGTTTTCGTAAAGCGTCTACGGATTTTAAGAATCAAAGTCCAAGTTCAGGCCCTTAGCGCGCCGCGGAACCCCCGGGCGGCGTAGTAAGACTCCGCACCGTTGTGATAGGTGAAAACCTTGCCGTAGCGGCGATCGCAAAAGAGCGCGCCGCCGAGTTCTCTGATATCAGCATGGGTTTTTACCCAGCTTGAGGTTTTGGTGTCGAACTCCCCCAGTTCCTGCAGCTGTCGATATTGTTCTTCCGTTAAAAGCTCAATGCCCATGGCGGCCGCCATGTTCATCGCGCTATCTTTGGGTTTGAATTCTTTCCTTGCCTCCAGGGCTGCGCGGTCGTAACAAACACTTCTGCGGCCTTTGGGGCTTTCCTCCGAACAATCATAAAAAATGTATTCGCCCGTCTTTTTATCCAGACTCACCACATCCGGTTCGCCGCCGGTCCTTTCCATTTCATTGAGCGACCACAGTTTCTTAGTATTGGCTTCCAGTCTGGCTTGGGCCTTGGCCCATTCAAGGCCTTTATGGCGGTTCAGGTTCTTCTCAAAACGGGTTTTCAATGCTCTGAGCAGTTCTTCGCGTTGTCCCGATAACAATGTCTTATTATTCGACGTCTTCATATCCATTCCTCCAACAGCAGTGAAGGATCTATCGTTTTCTGACACCGGTATTCATTTCTTTTCCCTCATCGCCCTGTCCCTTTCTCCCGGGGTCTGGAACTGTTTCATTTCTGGGGCGGTTTGGGCAATACAAACTCAAAACCGTACTTCGGCGCGAGGGACATCATCTTCTGTTTCTCGCTGTATGGTGTTTCGGTCGGCGGGGGCAGCGTCATCGATGGCGCCGGCACGCTGCATTCTTTGAAGAATCCTTCCAAGCCTGCGGGAGAAATCTGTGCGAGCATCCGCGCTTGATCGGTGTCGATCGTAAAGGAGTGCGCAATGTCGCGCGGCGCAAAGACCATTGTTCCTGCTGTTGCCTTGATCGTCCGCTCGCCAATCGTAAAAGTCATCTCTCCTTCGATCACATAGAACGTTTCGTCTTCCCGATGGTGGATGTGCGGCGGCGGAACGTTGCCTTTTCGGTTGATCAGCTCCATCAGGGCGAACTGCCCCTGCGTGTCTTCACCGGTGGCGAGGAAGGTCAACAACCCGCCGCTGTACCAGACCGACTGTTCGAGGGACCCTCGTCCCCGGCCAAATGCGACGGGTGAATTTTCCCCCTTGATCTGAGCGCTCTGCGTTGTCATGATGGTTCCCTTTCGGTGTGAGATGACCAGATGTCCCTTATCGTTCGGTTTCTGCGAACCTCTGCGCCAGGCACTTTGGGGTGCCTGCCTGGCGCCGTCTTCAAGAAATTTATCGATCTTGGGGTTCATCCTCTTCATTGGTAGATACCGGGTCAGTGGTCCTTAAGTGCTTATTTTTGCAGCAGCCAAACGTTCTCTTGGGCTGTGCATTTTCCTTTTAATCCCCCCTGGACATCGGTGCTGGCCAGGAGTTTCAGGCTGTACTGCGCGCTATAATGCCGCTTCACTTCTTCGTTGCTTACTGAGAACGGCGGGCCCTCCAGCATGGTTTGGTCATACTCATAGCTTATCAAAAGCTGCGGCGCCGTATCGGTGATCTCCCTGAGGTGCGCGGTATAGCGCTTACGCATGGCCGCGGGCAGGGCCACCAGCGCCGCACGGTCGTAGGCGGCATCGACCGCTCCGAGCGTCCGTCTCGTCAGATCAAAGATATCGCCGACAAAGATGTCGATGTTGGCGGCGCTGTAATGCTTGAACTTGCCGGCCTCCGTGATTCCGGGCTTCAGCTTCAGGCCGAGGAATAACTGTTCAATGGCCAGCTTGCTCAATTCGGCCCCGGCCACCCGGTAACCATTGGCCAGCAGCCAGGAAATATCGAGGGTCTTCCCGCACAACGGCAGAAAGACCCGGCGGCCTTGGGCCAGCGAAATTTCCTTGAAGTATTGGATCAGCGCCGGATTGGTTTCGCTCTCGTGAAAACCGATCTCGTTGTTTTTCCATCTCTGCAGCCAGAAATTCTTGTCCATTTATTTCTTTCTTAATACGGGAAGGTTGGAAGGTGCCCAGTGTACTAGCTTACCCCTTTATGTCCGGCTCCACAAGCTGGGCAAGTTGGATGAGCGATTCCTGCCAGCCTAAATAGCACATTTCGACCGGAATGGCCGCGGGCAGGCCTTCCTGAAGGATCGTCAATTCCGTCCCGCACGATACCTTTTTGAATTCTATCGTTGCCATCGTTTCTTCAGGGAGGTTGGGCTCATCGAATTTGTCCTTATAGCGGATGCGCTGCCCGGGGACCAGTTCGATGTATTTGCCGCCGAAGGAATGGCCTTGGCCGGTGGTGAAATTGGTGAAGGACATTTTATATGTGCCTCCGACCTTGGCCTCCATGTGATTGACCTTGCAGGTGAATCCGTGCGGGGGGAGCCATTTGGCCATGGCGTCCGGTTCCAGGAAAGCCCGGTAGAGTTTCTCCGGGGTGGTGCGTAGAATACGATGCAGACGGACCGTATTGGTCGACATGGTATTTTCCTTTCTTCAAGTTGGTGCTTCTCCCCTGTTCCAGGGGCTCATCTTTTTTTGCCCCAGAACATCCATCCCAACAAGCGAACGGCCCGGTAATATACTTCGGCAAATCTTAAATGATTTTCTTTCAGGATGCTGTAAAACAGCCGATCGACCTCTTCGCGCTTAACGGATGATCTCAGCTCGTAGCTGAACTGGTAAAATATGTCATGGACCAAGGATGCGTAATACGTTTTGGGTTTCCTGGTTTCCCAGTTGAGCACGGCATCCGGCGTTCCCAACAGGCAGATGTCCTTGAACTTTAGCTTTGGGCTGCAGCCGTCCCAGGCATAGCCCTTCTTATTGGAACCTTTTACAGTTACCGTGCCGTCCTTTTCCAGTTTGAACCATTCATTGTCAAATTCGCGGCCTTGGATGGGCGATCTGTAGGAATAATCTTCTTCTATGCAATAAATGTATACGCCCATGCCCGTCTCCCCTATTTCAACCCGAACCAGCGGGCCCGGCGGCTCGAGCCGAAATGCTTCTTTTCGGCGACCAGGGCCGTGGAGGGTTCGAAGTAGCGGCCCGTGGGGGTCGGCCCGGAGAGAAAGTTGACGTCCACTCGTCCGACCCGGCCGCCGCCGAATTCAATGTAACAGGTCCCCGCCCCGTCAAAGGGCGCGGGCGCTTTGCCGCCCTGCAAGTCCGCCAAGATCGAGGCCGCGGCCACCTTGGCGGCCCCTTCCGCGAAAAACCCCGCCTTGGGCGGTCCGATCCTTGTCACATCGCCCACCGCGTATACGCCGGGAAATTTGGTCTTCAGGTTCTTGGTGCTGGGCACGACCCAACCTTCCTCGGTCAGACCGCTTGCGGCCACGACGGCCGGAACGCAGTGTTTGGGAACGCCCATATATAGATCGTAAGGCAGCGTGCTGTTATCATCGAACTTCACGATATGTTGGCCCGCATCGATGGACACCACGGTCTTTTTAGGGACGAACGTTATCCCCCGTTCGGCAAAGGCCGCCAGGATCGCCTTGGAGGTTTCCGGGGACGGTGGAATGGGAACAGCAAAAGGCATGGCGAGGGTAATCTCGCAGTCCCGGCGCACGCCGCGTTTCGTGAGAAAGTCGTGCAGCATCAGTGCCGTCTCGCTGGGCGCCGGCGGACACTTAAAGGGTGTGCCGCTGACGCCGATCACCACCCGGCCTTTCTTGAAATTCGCAAGCACCTGCGCCAGCCGCTTGGCGCCGCCAAAAGTATAGAACTCGTTGCCGCCTTCGATGAGCCCCGGTGTCGCGTCAAAATCATAGTCAGCGCCGAGGGCGATGACCAGCACGTCGGCGTCGTAGGTCGCTTTATCGGTTTTGACCCGTTTGGCGGCCGGGTCGATCGCGGTCACCGCCTCCTGGCGGAAGCTCACCCCGGGTTTGGCGATGTGGCGGTAATGGAGGCGCACGTTCTCGGGTTGCTCATGGCCGAACATCACATCCAGCTTCGAAAAACCAAAGGCGAAAGAGTCGTTCTTGTCGATCAGGGTCAGCTCCAATCGGTCCCCGATCGCCTCGGAAAGGACCGTGCTCAGTTCCAGCCCCCCAAAACCGGCTCCCAAAACAACGACGCGTAGTTTCACCAGTGAACTCCTTTCCCTCTTTTGTTCTACGTTTGTATTCTATGGCCCAAGATTTCTATTAACTAAGCCCCGCATTCTCATAATTCTTCGATCCATCACTTTTTGGGGGGCTGGGTCTGGAATTGCTTCATAAGATCCTGGGCGCTTTGGGTCCCGGATTTCTGGCCTTGTGCCCCCAATTTGTCCAAGGTGCTCTTGGTGTCCTTGTCCAGGGCATCCCGGAAGCTGGTGGACGAGGCGGAGTCGATCGATTTTTTGGTGTTATCGATCAGCCCTTTCAGGGAAGAGGTGTCGAGCTTGGCCCCCTTCATGAACTTTTGGAGGGAATTCGAAGCCTGCTTGTTGTTCTTTAAATAGAAAAAAGCCGCTACTCCAACGATCACCAGCACGATCAATAACGAGAACAATCCCATCCCGCGGCGGTCCAACTCCCCTCTTTTTTCAAAACGCATTCGTTTCTCTCCTTAGTTTGCCTACGGTCGCATGACTATTTAATAACAAATTTCCGGCCCTTTAGCATCGAAAGAGCGATGTACGCCCACAGATAGCTTCCCAGGATCAGCAGAAGTGACAGCGACCATTTCCAGGCCGCAACGTTATTCCTTAATCCGCTGACCACGAGGGCCTCCGGTAAAGAGAACAAGCACAACACATATCCGACCACTTGACGGGAGTCTGCCGTATTTGTCAAGAAGGAACTCCCGATCCAGAGGCTGCTCACTCGAAGAACGGCCAAAATGCTTCCGGTCACTATGAGAATCTTTTTCACGAATTTCTTGGCGTCCGAGTATTTCTGGGAGGTTAAATACAAAAATACACTATTTCCTTTGCACCGACTCGTTCATTTTCATCCGCGTTTTGATCAGCTTCTTGATGAGCTTCACCGGAAGTTTCTCGCCTATGGGGAAACGCACGGTCGCTTTAGCGGTTTCGTAGTCCTTCAGGTCGTTCTTGTGTTCCGCGATGACCGGAGGGGGAACATAGAGCCCGATGTGTTCTTTGGCGGCCGCAAAATAGGCCAGTTGCTCTTTGTATCTATAATGAGGCATGCTGTAGCTGATGCGCTCCTCGGCCCCGGGAGCCGTTCTCCGGATCGCTGCCCGAAGCTCTTTGAGCTTGCCCCGCACTTCCTTGGGGGCCGCGGAGATATAGGCGCCGACATCCTTGGGGGGAGTTTTCATGATATTCCCTTCAAATTCCAGGATTACCGAACATTCTATCCTCCCGCGATCGCCCCGATGATGAGCAAGGGCTCCGTCCCCGATACGACCGCGTCCGGCAGGGGCGTCTCCGGCGGCTCATGGGACAGGTCCTCCCCGCAGGCGAAGAAACGGATGAGCGGGCGGCGTTTCTTTGTCTCATGGTCGCGGATGGTGCCGCGCAGCATCGGATACTGGGCCTCGAGCGCGTCGAGGACTGAAGCCAGGGTGACTTTCCCTTTGGGTTTAAGTTTCACCTCGGAGCCCACGCGTGCGAGATTTTGCAGCTGTGACGGAATGGCGACCCGGATCATGGCAGTGTCTGGACCTCCACGGATAACACGGCCGGAAGGTCGCGCATGACCGCGTTCCAGCTGTCCCCGCCATCGGCGGAGGCGTATACCTGTCCCCCGGTCGTGCCGAAATAGATGCCGCAGGGGTCGAGGGCGTCGACCGCCATGGCGTCGCGCAGGATGTTGACGTAGCAATCCTTCTGCGGCAGCCCCCTGGTGAGCGGCTCCCATTCTTTTCCTCCGATGCGGCTGCGATAGACGCGTAGTTTTCCCTCGGGCGGATAACGCCCCAGATCGGGATTGATCGGGATGACGTAGACGGTGTTCGGCTCGTTGGCGTTCACATCGATGGGAAAGCCGAAGTCGCTCGGCAGATTCCCGTGAATTTCCTGCCAGGAATCGCCGGCGTTGTCGCTGCGCAGCACACCCCCGTGCAATTGCATGAACAACACATTCGGCCGTGAGCGGTGCAGCGCGATGCGGTGAACGCAAAAACCGATCTCGGCATTCGGGTCGGGAATGTACGGGGACTTGAGCCCCCGGTTGATGGGTTTCCAGGTTTTGCCGCCGTCGTCCGTGCGGAACGTTCCCGCGGCCGATATGGCGACGAAGATCCGGTTCTCATCGGCCGGGTCCAGAAGAATGGTATGCAGGCACATCCCGCCGGCGCCCGGCGTCCATTGGGAGCCGGTGCCGTGGCCGCGCAGACCGGAAAGTTCCTTCCAGGTCTTTCCGCCGTCGGTCGTGCGAAAGAGCGCCGCGTCCTCAACGCCGGCGTAAACGGTGTCCGGATCATTTAATGACGGCTCGACATGCCAGACGCGCTTGAATTCCCAGGGGTGCTGCGTGCCGTCGTACCACTGGTGGGTGGTGAGGGGTTTGCCGCTCGGGGAAGAAGTGTCGTAGACGAACTTGTTGCTTTCGCCCTTGGGCATGCCGTCGGGTGTGGTGGTCGGCTCGCCGGGCGGTGTCCCGGGCTGGTACCAGGTTTTCCCGCCGTCATCGGAACGCTGGATGATCTGTCCGAACCAACTGCTGGTTTGCGAGACGTACAGGCGGTTGGGATCGACCGGCGAACCCTTGACATGATAGATCTCCCAGCCCGCGAAGTGCGGGCCGCTTATGTCCCATTTCGTCCGTTTGCCATCGGATGTCAGGATGAACGCGCCTTTGCGCGTCCCGACCAAAACTCGTACTTTGCTCATTTTTTCCTCCGGGTCATGTGTTGAAACCTTGTCTTGCGGTTACGGGGACGATGCCCGTATCGTCATTCGGTTGCGTCGTTCGGTTTTAATGACCGTTCCCCTAACCGGAAACCGAAACGGGCCTCGTACCCCTAACCACAACCCTGTTAACGTGAATAATTTCTTCTATAGACTGGCAATTATTTCTCGTTTTTTGATACGGGTTGTTCCCCGTCAATTTTAACAAACGGAAGATTAATGGTTCCGTTCCAGCTTGCCGGTGGACTGTCCTTGAGATCTTTTCCTTGTTGAAAAGTGCCGCGTAAGTAATATTCTGAACCCTGAACTGCGGGATCAGGCGTCCATACCCTATCAACATCACCATGAGCGTAAAGATCTATGAATATTACCCCGAGAGGCACGCCGGCACTGTGGCTTTCAATGGCGAATTTGATCGATTGACCGGATGGAATTGATTTCCATTCCGGAAAGGGCACGAGGCCGTCCATGGGAAGATCCCGACGCGGTTCGATCGGTTTTCCCGCTCCATTGAAGAGCTCGGTGTTGATCAGCTCCGGGCTATTGAGAATCATGATGGGATGGTCAGAAACATTCATTAATTCGAGCGCAACGCCGATGATCGTCGAATCATTGACCTTGGGGCGTGGCTCGATGAGCAACCGTCCACGCAAACCATTCACGGGTTCGGACCATCGGCCGGCTTCGTAGTCGATCGGCATGGCCTGCGATCGCCCGACCAGAAGCAGACAGAAAAAGATGATCAATGAACCGGCCTTTTTCATATCGACTTTAAGTCCGTTTCCTGCAAAATATGCAACGCGTTCAGCGCGCAGTTGACGCCAAAGTAAACATTAACCGAAGAAATGAGCCAGATGAGGGGTTTCATGGGTGATGGAGGGATCTCGATATTATCACTAACTTAATGTGGAGCAATCAATTATTGTGTTCTGATGTCGGTTTTATATGTCCAATTTTTTATTAATTTAGTTTTAGCAATGATGTTATTCTTTTTAAGACTTTTTATCGGATAACAAATAATATTGCTGGTATTTTTTCCCCCGATTGACATGCCATAAAATATTCTTATCAGAAACTCCTCTTTTTTGTTATCAAGTAATCGAAAAAAATCATCGCTCTCCTCCTTTTCAATCTCAAAAGCGTCATCTCTAGGTATACATCCTACTTTAACCGAACGTACTTGAGAATCATTTACGTAAACGATGCCTTGGAGAGCATCCAAAACTAGTTTTGTAACGTTGTCTACATCGGGGCGTACTGCAGAATTTTGAGAAAACCATATTTCGACATCTATTCTTTTTGAACGCCAAGGACTATTAACTTCTTTTTTTGCTGCAATTTGAATTCTGTTTTTATAATCATCTTTAATGAGCTTACTTTTATTTCTATAATTTAATGGTTTTCCACTAATCCAGATTTTATAGAGAGGTCTTCTTGTCGACATATTGATCGCTTGTTACAGAGACAAGGTGGTGTAGTTGCTTATGTTTAATAGTGGCCCCGCGCCCACTATTTGAATTCCCGCCCTCTTTTTATAACGATTTTTATGCCCGTCTTTTCTTCTTTTTAGCACCGCCGGGCCAGCAGATGGGACAGGTTCCTTTGCCCCGGAACTTGTGCCCGCGGCTGCAGGTTTTCCAGCCGCCACGGTTTGCTTTTGGCATGATCTGCAGCATGGTCAGGGAATTATACAAGCTTTACGGGGGTTAGGCAAGGCGCTGAAGCGGCAGGATGCGGTCCGGCTTTCTCGTGCGGTAACTCAATTTCCCCGGGATTGTCGCAGGGGCAGCGAAACGATGAAGGTCGAGCCCTTGCCGGGGGTGCTTCTTACGCTGATCTTGCCCCCGTGGCGCACGACGATCTTCTGGCAGATCGAAAGGCCCATGCCGCTGCCTTCATACTCCTTAAGTGTGTGAAGGCGCTTAAAAGGCTTGAAGATGAGCTCGCTGTATTTTTCATCGAATCCGATCCCGTTATCCTCGACCGCTATCTTGGCGAATTCATGGTCTTGTCCTTCCGTGGAAATGGCGATCCGCAAAGGCTCTGCTGTCTTGCGGAATTTAATGGCATTGGCGATCAGGTTCTGGAACAACTGCTGCAGCTGGATCCGGTCTCCCATGACGGCCGGGAAATCCCCTTTCAGCTCGATGGTCCCCCGGGCTTCCTTGAGCCGCAGGTCCAGGTCCGTAATGATTTGGCGCAGCGTATCCTTGAGATTGACCGTTTCGAACTGGTGGCCGCCTTTGGCTACCATGGAAAAATCCCTCGTCCGGATAATCTTTTCGCTCATGCGCTTGGCGTAAATTTCCATTTGCTGAAGATAGTCCTGCGCTTCCGCATCGAGCTTCGATCCCATATGGTCTTTCAAGAGCCCGCCGAAGGCGACGATCTTATGCAACGGTTCCTGCAGATCATGCGAGGCCACGAACGCGAACAGTTCCAGCTGTTCCAGTTCGGTCTTGGAACGGGCCAGCTCTTCGGTCCTTTGCAAAAGCGCCTGCTCGGCCTGTTTGTGTTCGGTCATGTCCCGGGCGATATAGACCGTCGCTATTTCCCGGTCGCCCTCCTGTTTGAGGATGGAGTTTGAAAGCAGCACCGGGAACTGGCTGCCGTCCCGCTTTTTATGGATGAACTCGCCTTCGCTTCGGTTGGGGGCGAGGCCGAGGCTCGCGGCGTCCCACAGTTCCCCGCTTTGCCGGCCGAGGACCTGACCTTCTTCATAGCCGTAGGTTTTGCAGAAGGCCTGGTTGACGAAAATGACCCTGCCTTCGGCATCGATGATGAAGACGCTGTCATGGGTGCCGGTGATGGCGGAGGAAAGCATGCGGATCTTCTTCTCCGATTCCTTGCGGTGCATGATCTTTTCGATGGTCACCGGGAGGATCTTCAGGTAATAACGGTCAGGGTCTTTGATCAGATAGTCGTAAGCCCCGGCCTTCATGGCCTGCACAGCGATCTCTTCGCTGCCGGTCCCGGTCGTGATGACGATGGGCGTTTCCATTCCTAAACCGAGGATCTCCATGCTGACGCCGTCCGGAAGCTGATAATCCGAGATCACTATGTCGAAACGCTCTGCACCCAGGATCTTCTTGGCCTTTTCGATGGAATCGGCAATAACGTAATCGTAAGGATGTTTGTCCGCCTGGATGAAGCGCGTAAAGGCCCGCTGATCAATGAGGTCATCCTCGATCAGCAACAGCTTTATTCTTTTTCCCTGGGGGATGTTCATTCGGGCAGCTCGCTTAAGGTCCAATAAAGGTCGATGGCGCGAATGACCTCGACGAATTGCTTGTAATCGACGGGCTTGAGCATGTACCCGGCGACCCCGAGCTTGAAGCTTTCCAGCTTGTCCTGTTCCTCCTTGGAGGTCGTCAGGACCACCACGGGAACGATCTTGAGGGCTTCGTCCTTCTTGGCGACCCTTAGGAATTCGATGCCGTTCATGCGCGGCATGTTCAGGTCCAGAAGGATCACGCAGGGCTGCGGGTTTTGGGGGTCCCGCAGGAAGGCCAGCGCCTCTTCGCCGTTTTTTACCGTATTCATGATATTCGTGATCTTGATCTCCTTCAGAGCTCGCTGGATGGTCATGACGTCGACGCGGTCGTCCTCGACCAGCAGAAGCGGTTTCTTGCTTTTCATGGCCCCTCCTTTTTAAACGACCGCGGTGGATTTGGACAGCGTGAACAGAAAGGTGGTTCCTGACCCGACCTGGGATTCGACCCAGACCTTGCCGCCGTTGTTCTCCACGATTTTTTTGACGATCGCAAGCCCTACTCCCGTGCTTTCGGTCTCTTCACGCGAAGCCAGGGTCTGGAATATCTGGAAGATCTTCTCGTAATATTTCGAATCGATCCCCGGGCCGTTGTCGGCGATGCTGAACCTCCAGTGGTCCCCTTCCTCCGTCCCGTTGATCCGGATGAGCCCCCGGGGCTTATCTATGAACTTGACGGCATTGCTTAAAAGGTTTTGAAAGAGCTGTTCCATCTGGATCCGCGGCGTCAGCAGGGTCGGCAGCGGGCCCTCGATTTTTACCTCGATGTGTTCGGGTACCGCCATGGAATCGATGACCTCCTTGACGAGCTCATTGAAGTTAACGCTGGTCTTTTCTTCCTTGGTCCGCTGGACCTTGGAATACTGCAGGATCCCGTCAATGAGATCATGCATCCTCCGCACCCGCTTGGCCAGCAGGCCCAACTGTTCCTTGCCGTTGTCGTCCAGTTTATCGGTATAGTCCGAAGAGATCCAATCGACCAGCGAGGCGATGCCGCGCAGCGGGGCTTTCAGGTCGTGGGAAGCGACATATGCGAACTGCTCCAGGTCCTGATTGGAACGTTTCAAGGCCTCGGTCGTCTCCACCAGCTGGGCAACGCTTTTGCCCACTTGGGCGCGCAAGGGCGCGGAAATGATGAAAAGGCAGGGAATGGAAATGATGGTGATCAACAACGACACAAGCGCATAGGTCAGATAGCGTTCCCTGAGGCCCACGTAGTGGCTTTCGATCTCGATTCTTCCCAGAGGTCTTCCCTCGAACTGTATGCTCTTGGTCAGTTTGAGGTCCCCATCCTGATCCATGCGGATGTAGGCGGTGAACTCTCGCCCGTCGTTCTTATAGATCCGGACCCGGTTCAGGGAAGGTGCGTTCTGCAAAGAAAGCAGGATCTTGTCCGCCGCCTCCTTGTCCTCGAACAGGAGCGTGGGCTGAAGGTTGTATATAAGGATTTCGATCTGAGAGTTCACCCTGGCCAGTGATTCGCTTTTAATCTTGTAGAACTCAACGATGCCAAAGCCCACGCAGGCGAGCAACAGCGAGATGGCGCCGCTCAAGATGCCGAACAGCATGATTTTCTTAATGATGGGCGGTTGTGCGGTCTTCATCTTCAGGAATTTTTGTCCAGAATGGCCAGTTTCAGCAGCTGGCTGCTTATCTTTAGCTTGGATTTCCTGATGGTCTCGAGGTTGGCGGCGAATCTCAGTTTATTGTTGACCACCCGAAATTCCAGCAGCGCCCCTTTTTCCAGGGGGCCGATCGTGAGGGTTTGGTCCGCCGCCGGCACGTTATCCGAGACCAGGATGTGGCAGACATCAGATTGGTTGACGACAAGGATCTTCTTGTTCTTGACTAATTTTCCCTCGAGTGATTCGCTAACGGCCGTTCTAAGATTTGCATCATCAGGGATGCAGATATGGAATTCCGACGGCTCATCGCTCCATTCGACGAAATCAATGAAATGAAAAATAAAGGCCGCTTTGACCGCATCTTCCGAGACACTGCTTTGGCCTTGGGCGGCAGTGCAGGTCAGTAAAAATAAAATGGTCAGTATTCTTTTTTTCATGTGATCATTATATTCAGCAGATCTTCGAGGCTGAGTTCGGTCGGGTCAGGTCGGGCAGCTGCGGCGAGTGTATTGGAATTCAAAATGAGGAATGAAAGCAGGATGAGACGGTAATGGGCCCTGGGGAGCATAGCAAGCTCTCCTTTCATTCAGGTAAGGATGCTTGATTATAACTATAAATGTTGCATTGGGATAAAAAAATCAGAAAAATATCCGGTAGGCCGTTAGCCGATGGATGGGGTAAATTTTCAAGGGACACTTGCCGAACGGCATTTCACTGCGGAGTTGTGCAAGTGTATTCTTGATCGGCGCGCAAACAAAGCGGGCAGGGTTTATAACCCTGCCCGCTTTGTTCTTAGGGACCAATGCTCAGTGATTCCTATTTCTCGGAGTTGGTCAGGCCCTGGCGCCAATCCTGCCGCTCGCCCGAATTCTCCTTGAACATGTCCTGGCGTTCGCCGGAATTTTCCTCATACAGGTCGTGCCATTCACCGGTATTTTCTTCAACCATGGTTTTGACCTCCGGGCCGGCCTTCTTTAATTCCTGAGGATCAAGCTTGCCGTTGCCGTTCGCGTCATATTTCTGGACGATCGCCTGCCGCTCGGCATTGTTCTCCTTGGACAGTTCCTTGCGTTGCCCAGAATTCTCCTGATAAGTGGCATTGCGCTCGCCCTGATTTTCTTTGAAGATGTCCTCGCGCTCCTGCCAGTCCTCTTTGGAGATGATCGGTTTATCCCCGGTCGGTTCTTTCTCCTTATCCAGAGGCTTATCCTGGGGTGCGGACCCTTGATCGCTCCCCTGGGAACCTTCGGGACGATCATTCTTGGGGTGATCGCTTCCTTGGGAATCTTCACCGCCGTCCTTCTTGCGGTCCTTGATCCGGTCCGTTCGTGGAGAACCTTCGCCGCCGTCCTTCTTGCGATCCCCGATCCGGTCGGTTCGTGGAGAATCTTCGCCGCCGTCCTTCTTGCGATCTGTGATCCCATCGCCCCGAACACCATCGCGGCGTTCCTCTTTGCGGTCCCCCATCCGGTCGGTCCTCCGGTCGATCTTCCGGTCGGTCGCATTCTCCCGGCCAGGAAGTTTAGGGTCCCGCAGATCATCCCGGCGCTCGCCTTTGCGATCGGTCATGCGGTCCGTCCGGCGCTCGATCTGGGAATCGGAGCGTCTTTCTTGGCCCTTACGTTCCCCCATTTGTTCGGTCCGGCGATTC
>JAHFFX010000142.1 GCA_023247755.1 Candidatus Omnitrophota bacterium
GCTGGGGAACACCATCACCGTCGCGTTATCGGACCCGTTGAACATATTCGCCATCGACGACCTCAAAAGCATCACCGGCAAGGACATCGACGTGGTCATGAGCACGGATTCCGAGATCATGAAGGCGATCGATGCCTATTACGGGATCAGGAGCGTCGCTTCCGTCACCGATATCAGCAAGGATATCGACATCGAGAACCTGGAGATCATCTCCGAACAGGAAGGCGGGTCGGATGAAGCTTCCCAGGATGAGAGCAACCAGGCGCCCATCATCCGGATGGTGGACCTCGTGATCAAGGAAGCGCTCAAGCAACGGGCCTCCGATATCCACATGGAGCCCATCGCCGAAGGCATGCGCGTCCGTTACCGGGTCGATGGGATCCTGCAGGACATTCTCATGATCCCCAAGGAGAACATGAATGCCGTGACGACCCGCATCAAGATCATGTCCCGCATCGACATCACCACGAACCGGATCCCCCAGGACGGACGTTTCAAGATGCGCACCAGCACCCAGGAAGTGGATTTCCGCGTCTCTCTCTTGCCCACCACGTTCGGCCAGAAAGTGGTCCTGCGCGTCCTGGACAAGAAAAATCTGAGCATCGGTCTCGAAGGTCTTGGTTTCTTGGAGAAAGACCTGGAACTGCTCAAACAGGGCATCGCCAAGCCCTTCGGCATGCTGCTCGTTACGGGGCCGACGGGAAGCGGGAAATCCACAACGCTGTATTCCATGATCAACCAATTGAATTCGGTGGACCGCAACATCATCACCGTGGAGGATCCCGTCGAGTATCTGGTCGACGGTCTTACGCAAATTCAGGCAAGGCCCGAGATCGGGCTCACCTTCGCCTCGGGGTTGCGTTCCATCCTCCGTCAAAGTCCGGATGTGGTCATGGTGGGCGAGATTCGCGACAATGAAACGGCCGATATCGCGATCAAGGCGTCCCTGACCGGACAGCTGGTGCTCTCGACCTTGCATACCAACGACGCCGCCGGATCGCTCACCCGTCTGGTGGACATGGGGGTCGAACCGTTCTTAGTGGCCTCGAGCTTGGTGATGGTGGTGGCCCAGCGCTTGTGCCGGCTCATCTGCCCGGCTTGCAAGCACGAGGTGGAGATCCCGGAAAAGGTTTTGAAGGAGCACGGCATTCGCATTAAATCCGGGCAGAAATTCTTTGTCGGGAAGGGCTGCAAATCCTGCCGCGACACGGGTTATAAGGGACGCTCCGTGATCTCCGAGATACTCGAAGTGGATGATACCATCCGGGATCTGCTGATCAAGGGGGTCTCTTCCGATGAGATCCGCAATTATGCGATCAAGGAAAAAGGTATGACGCTTTTATGGGATGACGCGATCATCAAGCTCAAGCTGGGCCTGACCACCCTTGAGGATGTGCTGCGCGTGGCGACCCACGACTAAGGTTTTTGAGATTTGATTTCCCGTGAGCCCGAAAACTCATTATGATATTAATGCTTTATGGCAAGGAAGGATAACGTATGGTTCCCGGTGACGATGACCCGCAGCTGGCGAAACAGCTCATCGGTTCGATCCTGATTCAGCGAAAGATCATTGCGCCCGAGCAGTTGGACGAGGCGCTGGCGGTCCAGAAAAAAGATGGTGGTTTTCTCGGCGAGATCCTGGTTCAATTGGGGTATCTTGATGAGAAGGATATCCTGGCCGCGCTCATCGTGCAATGCAGTCTTCCCTATATCGCGATCACGAAGTATGATCTCGCCCCCGAACTCGCCCAGGCGATCCCGGAAGATTTCGCCCGGAAGAATTTCGTGATCCCGCTCGATCGCGTAGGAGATGTGCTGAGTGTCGTGATGGTCAACCCGCTTAGCACTGCCATGAAGAAGGAATTGGAGCGCGTGACCGGTTGCCGTATTGCTACTTTCATTGCTACCAAATCGGAGATCAAAGAAGCCATCGACCGATTGTATCAACCAAAGAGGGCCTGATATGCAGACGTTCAAATATGTTGCCAAAGATCAGAATGCGCACACCGTAACGGGAAAGATCTCCGCCGATAACCAGGCGATCGTGGTGGAGGAATTACGCAAGCGCAAGCTCACCATCATTTCGATCGTCCAGGTGAAGGAAGCCGCGGCCGGACCCACGGTGTCCTTCGGTTCCAAAAGGATCAAAGGCGAGGATGTCGTTGTGTTCGCCCGGCAGTTGGCCACCATGGTCGATGCCGGTATCCCCATCCTGCAGTGCCTGGAGGCGCTGCAGGAGCAGATGTCCGCGCCGCAATTTCAGTCCGTGATCGGGGCGGTAAAGGAGGACATTCAGCTGGGGAACAGTCTCTCTGCGGCGTTCGCCAAACATCCCAAGGTTTTCGACAAATTGTTCGTCAACATGGTGAAGGTGGGGGAAACCGGCGGCGTCCTCAGCCAGGTCCTGGACCGCATCTCGAATTACATGGAGAAGACCATCAAGCTCAAGAACAAGGTCCAGTCCGCCATGATCTATCCTTCCGTCGTCGTCAGCATGGCCGTCATCATCACGATCGTGCTGTTGGTCAAGGTCGTGCCGACGTTCGCCTCCATTTATGAATCCTTTGACCAGGAACTGCCGATGATGACGCAGGTCTTGATCGGTGTCAGCAACGCATTAAAGCACTATCTCCTTTACATCATCGCCGCGTTGGTGGTCATGGGGATTGGGATCAATCGGTTGGGAAGAACGGAGAAAGGGTCGATGGCCATCGACCGTTTCAAGCTGAAGATGCCGATCTTCGGGGAGCTGATCCGCAAGGTCGCCATCAGCCGCTTTGCGCGGACCTTATCGACTTTGACCCAAAGCGGAGTGCCCATCCTCGAATCCCTGGACATCGTCGGAAAGACCTGCGGCAACAAGGTCATCGAGCAGGTGGTGGAATCCGTAAAGAACAATGTCCGGGAAGGGGAGAGCCTCGCGGCGCCGCTCACTAAAAGCGGCGTTTTCCCGCCGATGGTGACCAGGATGATCTCCGTCGGTGAGAAATCCGGCCAGATGGAGAAGATGCTGACCAAGGTCGCGGAGTTCTACGACGATCAAGTGGATGCCGCGGTGGCGGGGTTGACCAGCATCATTGAGCCTTTGATCATCGGTTTTCTGGGGATCGTGGTGGGGTTCATCGTTATCGCGCTGTTCATGCCCATTCTCAATATCACCAGTATCTTGAAGTAACGGTTCTTCGGGGGCAATCGTAATGAATCGATGCAGAATGAACTTGATTTCCTGCCTTTTGCTGGCGGCGGGGGTCTTCTCCGCTGTTGTGGCCTTTGCTTCGGACCTTCCCTCGCTTTCCGACAGTGTCGAAGACCTGGTCCAGGAACTCAAGGTCGCCGCCCAGGCGGCCATAAAGCAAAGGGAGACCCTGAGGGGCAACATAAATTCATTGCAACAGAAAAAGCAAACTCTCCGGTTGGATCTGAGCGTTGCCAAGGACTGCCATGATAAGCTCAAGGCGGAGATCTTGAGATTGCAGGCCGAACGCCAGAGCTTTCTCGCAGCGCCGGCCGGCGGGGACCGAAGGCCGGAACTCCTGGAGCGCAAATCCCAGGTGTTTGAGACCCGGCAGCGATTGGTGATGGCGATCGCGGACAGCCGACTTAACCGGGACAACCTTAAAGGCCAGGAAAAATCGCTGCGGGAAGAAATTGCCGCTATTCAAAAGCGGTCCGGCGGGGCTAATGCCGAACCACAACGCCTTGCGACTCCCGAAGATCGCCTGCGCAACGATATCCGGTTGAGTTCCCTGCGTCGTGAGTCATTGGAGAATGATTTGCGTTCGGCCGTCAGTCGCAGCCAAAAATTGGAGGAAGCGAAGGAAGATATGCTTTCCACCCAGGCCGGTCTGCAGGAGGCGAAAGAACTCTTTGGCCCCAAAGGTATGAATCCCGAGGCTCGCCGGCAAACGCGCCGGGAGATTCTGGCGAATCTTGAGCGCGTTAACGGTCAATTGAATGGAAAAAGGGATCGCCTGCAGGAACTGGTGGAGCTTTTGCAGGAAAGAAAAAGCGCCGTCGGCAAGAGCCCGGAGGTGCAGGAGGACCCGTTGCGGGAGCTGGTCGATATGGTCTCCGCTCTGCAGGAGAGGCAGACCGCCCTCCGGGACGAGCTCAGCGCAACCCGGCAGGAAAAGGATTCCTGGAAACAGCAGCTCGCCGCGCTCAGTGAGCCGGTCGATTCGCTCGAAAGGAAATATCTGGATTCGTGGGTGGAACACTATCGGAGCCAGCGACAAAGTAATCTTGAAGGTAGCCGACAGCGGCAAAGGGAATTTATTCGGGACCTCGCGTTGAAAGAGGCGTCCACACAGAAACTTTTCGGGCAGGTCGATGGCCTCAAGTCGCAACGGGACAATTCTGAGAAGGAAGTGGAGAAGTGGAACTCCCAATTCGAAGAAGTGAAAAAACAAAAAAGTACCGTTCCCTTGCGTAACCAGGAAGCCAGAAATCTGAAGATGAAACGTTTGGATGAATTGAATTTGGAAGTGGACGCCCTCAAGGCCCAGCAGGAAGAGCTTCACGGGCTGTTGGAGTCCGTCAAGAGCATGTTCGGGGCCAGTCAGTTGGAAGCCACCCAGCTGGCCATTGATGAGAAGAAGTTCCGGGAGAACATTGACGTGCTTAAAGGAGAGAACGTCCAGCTGGCGCAAGAAGCGGAAAGGCTCAAATCGACCCTGTCCGCCGTTCAATCCGGCAAGCTTGACCCCCTGCGGCTTGGCGAGAGGCAAGTCCTTAAGGACCAGAAAAAAAGGAGTAGATGACTTAATTTTTCCTTTGTGAGAAACCGGCGCTTGCTTTTTGTGGATCGGGCGTATTATACTTGAAGCGAAGCAATTCTGAGTGACAAAGGTAAACCACTCGAAAGGGTGGGACACAAAGCTATAGGGCCCTCGGCCCCTCACGGGGTATCAGGGTAGCCAGTTGCCAAACGGATAGCCGGCGTCTATTCTCTGAGGCCCTATATGTGGATTTGGAGAGTAGGCTTTTTTATTGAGTTTGCAAGGGTTAGGTTGTTCGCTGGGTGTGTTCTTTTCTGAGGTAGGGTTAAAGGTATCGATCGTCTTCATTCCTTCATTATTCAATTCCCTGCCATAAAGAAAGTCCCTCGACGACCATTCAGAATCCTGGAAGGGAGGAACTTTTATGAGAAAAAGGCAGGGTTTTACTTTGGTCGAGATCATGATCGTTGTGGCGATCATCGCGCTGTTGGCGGCGATTGCCATCCCGAACCTCATGCGCGCCAAGATCCAAGCCAACGATGCGGCGGCCAAGAGTCACCTTAAGAGCTTGTCCACCTCATCGGAGACCTTTGCGTCGATCAACAGCGGCTCTTATCCTACGGATATCACGTCGCTGACCGGGGTTTCGCCGCCCTATATTTCGCAGACCTTTTGCGGAACGACGCTTTCTGGCTACCTTTATACATGTAGCTTCAGCAATATCGGTTACACATTCATCGCCGCACCGGTAACCGTAGGAACATCGGGAACCACGACCTTTACCATTACTACGGGTTCCATCCTTACTCCTTAAGTTGTTGCTGGGATTATGGTTATGGGTATGGGCATTGACAACGGCAAGGTAGGATGGTATATTTGCAGTGCAGTTAAGAAGGACTGTCTGATAATGGTAAACCACTCGAAAGGGTGGGACACAAAGCTATAGGGCCCTCGGCCCCTCACGGGGTATCAGGGTAGCCAGTTGCCAAAGCAGTGAATAGCATTGTGAACCTATTCTTCGAGTGGAGTTGTATCCAGAGGAATAGGTTTTTTTATTTGGCGTTGACACCGAATGGCTCGGTGTTAGAATTACACACAAGGCAAGGGATCAGGTCGGTTGAGCGGATCGTTAAGGGTCTTGAGGGGTTGAGGAAATGACCGTACTTATTCATTCCATCATCTCTCGATCTCCGGACTCGGGCGAAAAGACGGCCGGCAAGGATCCAGAGAGGAGAGGGTAGATGAGGAGACATAATCGGAAAGGTTTTACGCTGGTGGAAATCATGATCGTTGTGGCGATCATCGCGCTGTTGGCGGCGATTGCCATCCCGAACCTGCTTCGGGCGAAGATTTCCGCCAACGACGCATTGGCGAAGGGAACGTTGCGGTCGTTGTCGACGTCTTCCGAGACGTTCGCGACGTCCAACTCGGGTAACTATCCGGG